>DATCNE010000299.1:0-20892 GCA_036565395.1 Dermatophilaceae bacterium | reverse complement strand
GTGCGTATACCGAGCCGATGATCGGAGCTGACACGCTGGTGCCACCGAAGACCATCCACCCCGACGAGCCATGATTGGGGGTCGAGTCATACACGGCCACGCCGGTGTTCGGGTCAGCCACAGCAGAGACGTCGGCCTCCGCGCGCTTGGCGCAACCGGTGTCGAAGGTCGCGGCGGCAGCCAGAGCCGTGTTGTAGAGAGAGCACCCGGCGCCGGCGCCGGACCAGACCGTCTCGGTCCAACCGCGGGTGTTGGCTGCGGTCACGAGGTGGGTGCCGCCGACCGCTGTGACGTAGGACGACGACGCGGGGTAGGACGCGCCATACCCGCTGTCACCGCTGGAGGCGGTCACGGCGATTCCGGGGTGGTTGTAGTACGTGCCGTAGGTGGTGTCGGCTGCGTCTCCACCGCCGTAGCTGTTGGAGATGGCACTGACTCCCGCGATCCCTGCTGCGGTGATGACAGCGGCGCCGAGGTTCGCGAAGGAGTTGCTGTTGGCTTCGACCAGCAGGATGCGGCAGTCAGGACACGTCGCTGAGACCATGTCAAGGTCCAGGGAGATCTCCTGTGCCCAACCTGAGTTCGTCCGCGGGTACTTCGTGCCACCCGTCTGATCCATCTTGCGGAAGCAACCGTTCGCCGTCGTGCACGCAGACAGCCCGAACTGAGCACGGTAGACCCCAAGGTCCGCCTCGGCAGTCGGGTCGTTGTACGCATCGACGATGGCCACGGTGCGGCCGGCGGACGACAACCCGGAGAGCTTGTAGGCCGACTGGATGGCCGCCGGGCCGAAGCCGCTGGGGGTTAATGTCGCGATGGGCTTGCCATTTGCATCGGTACGCACCATAGACATGCACGCGGCGATACCTGCGGTCGGTGCGGCGCACACCCTGGCAGAGTGCAGTTGTCCTGCAGGGGAGGGGGCGGCGGCGCCCGCTGTAGTGGCGCCGGCCATTGTTGCGAGGCCGGTGAGAGTTGCGGCAGTTGCCGCGAGAATTGCCCGATAGCGCATGGAAGAACCTGCTCTCTTGTGGAGATGAACGGTTTCCGAGTGGGATCACGTTCCCGAGGGAACTTCGCCGAAGGTACTGGACAAATCGTGACATCTACCACACGCGAGGTTATGGATTTGGCAAAGTTCCGTCCCTCCCGAAGACCCCTTCATCGGTGCTGGCAGACAAGGACTAGACGGCTGGCCGAGGACTCTCGAGCTTTGACAAGATGTTTGTGGGCGCAAGCCCGACTGCGGCACCTTCGTCGGTGAGGACCGGTTTCTTGCGGCGCGACAGGGGTGGTGGAGGGCGGGACCGGCCAGAGGCCCTGGCCATCCGTGGGCGGCACCACTGGAGGGCTGGAGCCCGTGGATCCGCCTCTGTCGCAAGGCTTTTCGCGTGTGGAGCGGGTGACGGGAATCGAACCCGCATTCTCAGCTTGGGAATCCGATACGAACCCGCGATACGTGCTCCCGGGGCGGATGTGACGTAGCGGTGAGTGACCTCACGTAACCCTGGTTAGTTGCACGCGGAGTGCACGACGCCACCAGCGTCCGGGTCACGTAGGACGCTGACGGTCATACCTGGTTATACTTTGGACATGAAGACCGCGATCTCGGTACCTGATGAGACCTTCGAGAAGGCATCCCGTCGTGCGCACGATCTAGGGATGAGCCGATCGGAGTTCTTCTCCCGAGCTGCAGCGCGATATCTGGACGAACTCGACGCCGAATCGGTGACCCGCCAGATCGACCTGGCCGTGGCCGCACTAGCAGGGCAAGACGACTCAGCAGCGGACGCCGTCGCCGTGGGACATCGGGTCCTGGCTGACGCTTCGGGCGACTGGTGATCGAGCGCGGTGGTATCTACTGGGCAGATCTGGGAGCGCCCGCCGGATCCCGCCCAGCCAAGCGTCGGCCGGTACTGGTCATCTCGGCAGACACTTACAACCACAGCCGGTTGGCGACCGTGCTGGCCGTGGTGATCACATCTAACACCGACTTGGCAACGATGCCCGGCAACGTGTTCCTACCCGCCGCGGTGACAGGGCTGCCCAAAGACTCGGTCGTGAACGTGACCGCCGTGGTCACCCTCAACAAGACAGATCTGTCCGAACAAGCCGGCGAGGCACCGTTGGCGCTGCTTCGCCAGATCGACCGCGGCCTACGACACGCCCTCGATCTTTAACGATCAACGGCCGCCAGCGCCCTGTCACCATCTGGAGGACGGGACCGATTCACCGATGCGGCAACGTCTTTCGCGTATGGAGCGGATGATGGGGATCGAACCCGCGCTGTCAGCTTGGGAATGGAAACTATGCCCGCCTGAGCGCACGGAGAACAGGGTCAGGAGCGCCCCTATGTGACCGTGAGTGCCCGCCAGGGATCGTTCGCTGATCGTTAGCCCACGTCAGGGTCAGCCGTGAACGTGGGGGTCTCGGGGCTGGTGGTAGCCCAGCATCTCTAGAGGCGAGCGATCGCGCTCCAGATATCCAATCCGTCATGGACCCTGTGCGGTGTCAATGGCCATGAGAAAGTCCCCGCAGGTGGCCAGGAGTAAGTCGGCGGATTCCAGTGAACGTTGCAACACGGAAGCCTGATGATCGTAGGACGGCATCGAAGACGTGAGCCGGTGTCTGCCAGCCCAAGGTCTTACGTGGGCGGTTGTTCAGGCGATCCTAGACCGCCTTCAGGACGTCTGGGCCGTGCACGCGCAGGTCCGTCCGTTTGGGGAATTGCTGCCTCAGCAACCCGCACAGTGTTCTCGTTGCTGCCGCGCTGCCTGGGGCTGGTGGGATGGGCGAAGTAGACCCCGTCAGCGAAGCCGGCAGCGATCAGGTGGTGCGGGCCACCTCGGAGCTTGGTCCCATGTCAGGGTCTGCCAGGCGCGCGCCGGCAAGGAGTCCATCACTAGGGTCATTGCGGTCCGAAGTTCGGCCGCACTGTGACCGCCGGGCAGGTGCACCAGCCTGACGTACCGGCTCGTGCGGTCAACCAGGGTGCCGATCGCTGACTGGTTGGACCTGCCGGTGATGGAGGGGTTAGGGGATCAGTCTTCACATGCCGTCGACACCAAGCCCGGACCGCGTGGTTCGATGAGGCGCTGAACGTCCCTGACCTGCAACGAAATTCCTCCTTCTCGCCGCATGCATTAAGTTGATTGTCAGACAAGCACATGGGAGCTAAGCATGCTGGACCTACTTGATCGAAAGCTTCGCCAAATGCATGCTGCCCTCGCCAACCTAGGCACCAACGATCTATCGGCGGTACAGCCCCAGATCACATACGCCGATGGCTTTGCCTATGCAAAGGTCGACTTCAACCAGAAATCTGATCAGATCGCGCTCTTAAACGCTGCGACCCTCCTGGTGGCGAACATCGCGTCCTTGAAGGATCACCTTAAAGTTTGGTGCAGGCGGCAACGTGCTCCTTTTCACGGAGAGACATTGATCAACACCAACAAGTCAGTTGCGTTGATTCATGACCTCTGGAACATTGACAAGCACGCCGAACTGGATCGTCCCCCGCGGTCAGGCTCCAAACCGAAGCTCGAAGGTATCAGGACGGAACTTGCTGTTTCGGCAGGAACGGAAGCCGGCGGAGGTGCGGGCTTCTCGATGGATCCACGTACCGGAGAAGTGACTACATTCACCTCCGGCGGAGGCACCGTACAACTCGTGCTTGTCGCCCGGATTACCGATGAGCTCGGAACCGATCTCGGAGACTTCACTCGGGTTTGCACGGAAGCCGCAGAAGCGTGGTCAGTCGTCCTCCGTGCAGCCGGAGTACCGCTGGCTTGACGCCCGAAAGCATTCCCGCTCCTCCCAGACCTCAGCTGAGCGACCCGTCTGTTCAGTTGTCGTTGTGTCTAGAGCACGAGGATCGCGTCAATCTTCCAGCGCCGGGGCCGTCGATGTCCGGCCTCTGACCTGGGTGGAGACACGGGGAATCGAACCCCGGACCTCCTGCTTGCAAATCGCCGACCCCGAACCGTGTGGATCTCCACCGTGCTCCGAGCGAGGTCCCTGAGTGGCCTGCTGTGCCCATCATTGGACCGTGCTACTGGCACGACCGTGGCACGGTCAAGCTGGCCCGCGTGTGGCCCTGTTCGCTCAGCCCGCGTTCGGCTGAGACCCACGCGCTGGCCGGAGCCGCTGGGCGTATGGCCGAGCGGCCGATGCCCGCTACGACGGCGCCGAAGTCGACGACGTCTGGTGCCTGGGTGAGGATCGCGGCGAGCCGCCCTCGGGGAGCCTCAGTGCCAAGGAGTGGGGGAGGCGAGCAGCGGAACCAGTCGCGGGATGTTCGGCGCCATCCATTCGCCGTGCTTCTCGAAGCTGGCGACCGACGTGTGGGCCTGAATGACGGTCAAGGGCGTGGCCTCGTCATCGATCGGCTCGTGGACCGAATAATGAAGGCATTCCGGTCGGCGTTGATCGAGTCGGCGAACTCGCGTAGGAGGCCGATCAGAGCGTCGCGCTTACCGTCAGCCGGCTGGAGCCGGTTGATAAATACCACCGTCGCCTGTTCACTCCTGGAGAGAATCTTCAGAGGACCTCGGCACCCAAGGCGATGTCGAAGCCGGCGCCGTTGCGTGCCAGGCCCACCAGGAGGAGGCCGGCCCATTCAAGGGCGTGGGTCATCTCGAGCCCTCCTGCGTCGAGGGGCCGCATGTCCAAGCTCTCCAGAAACGCCGCGACGCGTGCCTTCGCCTCGGCGCTGTCGCCGGCGAAGAACACGTCCAGGGGCTTGTCTTCAGCAAGGACGCCGCCAAGGATCGTGTTGAATGCCTTCACGACGTGTGCGCCCTCGGGGGCGGCGGCGGCGATCTGGTGGGACACCGAGTTGCCCGCGGTAGTCACGAGTCCACTTGCGTCGGCGTTGAACGGGTTGGTGATGTCGACGAGGATCTTGCCGGCCAGCGCATCGCCGTAGTGCGCGACCACTTCAACCGCGCCGGCGTACAGGACGGCCACGATGACGATGTCACCCGCCGGCCTTGCCCCGAACGTGCCGACGGTGGCTCCGTTCCCGATCTGGTCGGCAAGTGCCTGAGCCTTGGCGGTGTCGCGGCTCATGAGCTCGATGGTGTGGCCGCGCTTGGCCGCCCGGGTGCCGATGGCGGTGGCCATGTTGCCCGAGCCGATGATGCTGATGGTGGTCATGACGTGTGCTCCTTCGTGGTGTCTGGGTCAGTTGGCTGTGATGGTCTTGCCGGCGTGCTGGGTTGCGTCGAGAGCGTTGGCCGTGCCGTTGAGGCTTGGCACTTGAGTTCGAGGTTGTTTCCGGCTGGGTCGCGGATGAAGACCGCGTAGTAGTCCGGTGCGTACTCCGGCCACAGCCGAGGCTCGTGGAGGATCTCGGCACCGAGTGCGGTGGCCAACTCGTGGCCACGTCGGACGGTCGTCTCGTCCTCGACCCTGAGCGCAAGGTGGGTCTGGCGACCATCGGGGTCGGTCGCCAGGGAGAAGAACAGCTGGGTTGGCTGGCCGGGAAGGGCGTACCCGATCAGGGCCGGCGTATCGAAGGTTCGCGCACCCCCGGCCAGGCTGACGATCTGGTCGTACCAGTCGCCGATGGCGTTCAGGTCGTCGACTTGGAGAACGACGTGGTCGAGCAGCGTCATGGGCGCTCTCCGGACCTTCTGCGGCCCCGCTCTGCGGCTGCGGCCTCCCGCAGCGCCGGGATGACCTCGCTGGCGAACTGCTGGAGGGTCGGGAGGTGGCTGGTGATGGCTTGGGCCATGTTGCCGGGTCTGATGAATCTGACACGCATGAGTGCCTCCGGTGGTATCGAAATTGGGGATCGAACTGGTGGTTCGTGATGTCTGTCTAACCGGAGGGGTGCCTCACTCTATTCCGGAGGGAGGCCTCAAGTTGGCGAAATGTTTTCGAGCCTCAGCATTGGCAGCGTTAGGAGCTGATGGGAGCTGGGGTGCACCTCGGCCGCCCTGGTCGCGAAAGTGCCCGCAAAGGCGACGACATCCAGAACGAGTACCGCCCCGGTCTCGAACGGCCAGCTGGCCTGTTCTCAGCGCTGTCGAACGTACCGAGGGCGCCGAACGTCATGCTCGCGAGAGGGGCTATCGGGATCTTCAGCAGATGGTGGGCGCCATGGTGCTCCCGCGCGCCGTCAGCCACTTCGCGCACGACCATGCCGACGAGCTCATCGAGGTCAACCGCGCTCTCCCGGGCTCTTGAGCAGCGCAGAAACGGAGGCCGCCCTCAGCATCGTTGGTAAACTGATGAAGTGAGCCGGAGCGACGTTGAGCAGATGCGGATGCCCCAGCGCCGCGACGCCCAGGAGCGCCGCGACAAGCTCCTCGCCGCGGCGCAGCGCGAATTCGCCGCACACGGCGTCGATGCGTCTTTGGAGAAGATCGCGCGCGACGCCGGCGTCGCCATCGGCACCCTGTATCGCCACTTCCCAACGCGCCTGGACCTGCTCATGGCCGCCTCAAAACCTCGGCTCCAGGAGTTCCTCGATGGGGCCGCCAAGGCCCTGGAGATGGATGATCCGTGGGAAGGGTTCGTCTGCTACTTGGAGAACCTGTTCGGCGTGCAGGCGGGAGACCGAGGTTTCAACGACTTTCTCTCCCGCCGCTTCCCCGGCAACGCTGACACCGAGCGCATCCACGACCAGATGTGCCGACAAATCGAGGACGTGCTCACCCGAGCCCAAGAAGCCGGCGAGGCGCGCCCCGATATCACACAGGCCGACATCGTCAACCTCATCTGGTCCAACGGCCGGATGATCGACGCCACCAGCGCCACGGCACCCAACGCCTGGCGGCGTTACCTCTACCTCATGCTCGACGCCTACCGGGCTGAGCGGGCACATTCGCTCCCCGAGCCGCCGATGACGGAAAAGCAGCTCTACGACGCCATGGTCCATCTCAGCAAGGCGGACTAAATAGCGACTGGTCGACCAGGGCGGCACCCGTACACCCCCCGAGCTGCAGTAGGTCGTGGGCCAGGGACGTCTGCCAGCCGCTGGAGGGCGTGGGGTGGATGACCACCACACCACTGGCCGGGTCGTGGAACTGGAGCAGATCGGCGGTGACCGCCGCGTCGTCGCCTGGGTCGAGCAGCACCGTCACGGGGGCGAGTTCACCCATCGCTGCCGCCGAGGCGACTGAACACCCACTGCTGCACCTGGCGGTCGGGCTGGGGCCGTTCCAGTCGGGCCAGTGCGGCGATGGTGTGGGCGGTGATCTTCGACCAGGCGCGGAAGTTACCGTGAGCGGCGTGGGTGTCGACGTAGGCGATGTCGGCGGGGTCGGTGTTCGCCCAGACCGGGTGGAACACGGGGATGACCTGCAGGACTTGCTCGGGGTTCATCCGGCGGAACTCCTGCCAGACGTAGACGCGGCTGGAGAGCATCGGCTCCCTGCGTAGGACCCGGTAGCAGTCGCCGCCGCCGACAAACACGATCGCGATGTCGGTGCGCCGGTCGTCCCATAGGTGGCGCCAGAGCTCGAAGCACTCCCTGGACAGCCATTGGGCCTCGTTACAGACGAGGACCCGGGAACCTCTCGGACAGCACGTCCTTGAGCAGGGCATCGAACTCGATCGGTCGTTGTGGGGGCGTTCCACTGGCACCCAGGGCGTCGAACAGGACGTGGCGGATGTCGCGCGGGGTCGGGCGCTGTAGGTCAGAGTGCCCCAGGGATGGAGCGGCGTAGGGCGGGACCGGCCGGAGGCCGCATGCCCGGCCGGAGGCCGCGCTGCCGCCGGCGTAGCCGGCGGCTTTAACGCAGTACAGAAACTCCTCACAGCACGGGCAAGGAAGTGATGTCCTGTCTCGGGTGATTCTTGACAGTCGTGTATCAATAGATGCTTGACACAGGCCGCGTTCAGCCATCCTGTTCGGCGATGCTCCGCGTGCGTTGTGTCGTCGGCTCTCGTGACGACGTCGAGCGGGAGTTCCTGTCAGAACAGTGACGCTGTGTTACGGTTTTGGCATGGCTGGTTGGGGTGCGCTCTGGGAGGTCGCAGCTGACCAGCACGGGTACGTGACTGTGGAACAGGCTGAGGAAGCGGGCGTGACTTACGACGCCCTGAAGCAGGCCGCGTGGCGTGGGCACCTCGAACGGCCCGTGCGTGGCATTTACCGGCTCCCGACCGTGCCAGCGACCGGCCATGACCTTGAAGCTCTCGCCGTTCTGTGGACTCGTGACCCCGCGGCAGCTCTGTCGCATGACAGCGCCCTAGCCGCGTACGAGCTAGGCGACATCAACCCTTCGAAGTACCACGTGACCGTTCCTCTTGGGCGCCGCATTCGCAGAGCCGGCGGCGAGGGATACGTCATCCATCACCAGCACCTGCGCCCCGAGCAGGTCACATGGTGGGAGGGCATACGCACCGTGACCCCGCTGACCGCGATCGAACAGGCACTCACCTCCGGTGTGCCCACCTACCTGGTCCGGCAAGCGATCACCACCGCATACAAGAAGGCGATGATCCGTGACGCGGACCGCCGGCGCCTCAACGCGCACCTGACTCGAAAGGTCTCATGAGCCAGTCCCCATTCAGCGCGGCCATCAACCAGCTAACGCCCAAGGAGAAGGAACCTCGGTCTGCCCGCGTCCTTGACGGCTGGATCGCTCAGGCTCAGCAGACGCTTGGCGGGGAGATCAGTGGCGGCCGGCTTGGGTGGCTCATCGCTTCCACGGTGGTCGTCGCAGCTCTGCAACGTGCAGTCGATGAGGCCGGTCCGTTGTTCCTCCTCAAAGGCGGAACGCTCCTCCAGCACCGCCTCGGCCTAGACGCACGCGCAACCAGCGACATCGACGGCCTCGTCCGTGGTGACCTGACCCGGTTCCTGGTCGTCCTCGACGAAGTCATCAAGGAGCCGTGGGGTCCGCTGGCCATTGAACGAGGACCAGTCGAGTACATCAAGACACCATCCCGGATCACGAAACCGATGCGTTTCAGTGTGAAGGTGCGCGTCGGAACGACGACTTGGCGAAGAGTTCAGGTCGAGGTTGCCTCTGACGAAGGTGGTGCCGGAGACAGCTCCGAGGTCGTCATTCCCCCATCCCTTGCAGGATTCGGACTCCCGAGCCCGGAGACCCTCGCGACGCTGGCCTTGCGGTTCCAGATCGCACAGAAGCTCCATGCATGCACCGATCCACATGACCCGCCTGCGTCGATCAACGAACGACCCCGCGACGTCGTCGACCTCTTGCTGCTCCGTGACCTGGTCCGCACGGAAGGCCGCCCGACGCTGCTCGAACTTCGGGTTGCTGCGGAGGCAATCTTTGCGGCTCGTGCTGTTGATGCCCGTGCGCTCGGACGGACCGAACGCACATGGCCGTGCGTAGTTGTCGCCCATGAGCACTGGCGGGCCGACTTCGCGGCCGCACGGGCCGGCTCGTGCGTGGACCTCACGCTCGAGGAGGCTGTCGCCGCGGTCAACACGTGGGTCGACCAGATCGCCGAAGCCATGTAGATCCAGCGTCGTGGGGCCAGAAGGCGGGTGCTGACAGGGAGTCTGTGGCCCACGGATCGCCCACGGATCGTTCACGGGGTTCTGAAATGGGCCCAGACTGATGGCTGGTGGAGAAGTGGAGTTTGTCAATCTCCAACTGCGGCAACGCTTTTCGCGTGTGGAGCGGGTGACGGGAATCGAACCCGCACTGTCAGCTTGGGAAGCTGATGTTCTACCATTGAACTACACCCGCAGGCGCGCCGACCGTCATACAGTCGCGGCGCGATCGGCAGTCTAACCGACACGCCTGGGGTGCTTGGGGTCACGTCCGGTGAGCACCCGGTAGCGTGTCGGCGTGCTGCTTTCAGACCGTGACCTCAAGGCCGAGATTGCCAGTGGGCGAGTGCGCCTTGAGCCGTATGACGAGGCGATGGTCCAGCCGTCGAGCGTCGATGTGCGCCTGGACAAGTACTTCCGCCTGTTCGACAACCACAAGTACCCGTTCATCGACCCGGCCGAGGACCAGCCCGACCTCACCCGCCTGATCGAGATCGAGCGCGACGAGCCGTTCATCCTGCACCCGGGCGAGTTCGTGCTGGGCTCGACCTTTGAGGTCGTGACCATGCCTGACGACCTGGCCGCGCGGCTCGAAGGCAAGTCGTCACTTGGGCGGCTGGGTCTGTTGACGCACTCGACCGCTGGCTTCATCGACCCTGGTTTCAGCGGTCACGTGACGCTTGAGCTGTCGAACGTCGCCACCTTGCCGATCAAGCTCTGGCCCGGCATGAGGGTTGGCCAGCTCTGCTTCTTCAGGCTGTCCAGCCCAACCGAGAATCCCTACGGCAGCGCAAAATACGGTTCGCGGTACCAGGGCCAGCGTGGTCCAACAGCAAGTCGTTCGTTCCAGAACTTCAGCCGCACTGACGTCTAGCATCGCGGCAGCTGCCTCGCTGGATTCGGGCAGCAACGTCTCTGGTGTCGCTCAGCCACCTCCTTGGGGTTGCTCAGCCAGGTCACAGGTCGGCCAATTAGCCTGCGCCTATGGCCAGTGCACCCCACCTGCGCTTCAGTGGCGGTGATGCCCGCGCGGAGGCCGTTGTGCTGCTCCTGCACGGCGGTATGGAGAACCACTTCTCCCGTGTTCAAGCCTTCGACCCTTCGGTCCTGCGCCTGATTCCCTTTGGCCGCAGCGTGGTTCGTGCCGGCGGTGGGCGTATCGCACTGGCATCGCTTCGGTACGCCGTGCGTGGATGGAACGGTGACCGTGAGTCTCCGCTGCCGGACGCCCGATGGGCCCTTGACCTGATCGGTGAGCGTTTCGGCACCGTGCCAGTTGGACTGGTCGGGCACTCCATGGGTGGGCGGGTGGCGCTACGCGTGGCTGATCACGGGAGAGTGCGCAGTGTGGCTGCGTTGGCGCCGTGGTTGCCTCGAGGCGAGCCGATTCCGGCATTGGAAGACCGGAAGGTGTTGTTGGCCCACGGCACCGCCGATCGCACCACCGACCCTCAGGCGACCGCTCAGCTTGCCGTGAAGCTCAGGGAAGAAGGGGTCGAGGTCGAGCAGCATGAGTTCATCGGAGGCCGTCACTCCATGCTGTTTCCGGCCGGAGCCTGGCATGACATGGTCGCCGAGTTCATGGTGCGGACTCTGTTGACACCAGAGCCGGGTGCCTCGAGTTCATAGTCCGCCGTCGGCCATCTCGGTTAGGTTTGCTCGCATGATCCGGTTTGACGCGGTCTCGAAACAGTTTCCGGATGGCACCAAAGCTGTGGACGAGCTGACGCTCGAGGCTCCAACCGGCAAGATCACCGTTCTTGTCGGGCCGTCCGGGTGCGGCAAGACGACGTCGCTGCGGATGATCAACCGGATGATCACGCCGACCGGCGGCCGAATCTGGATCGACGACCAGGACACCGCGGAGATGGACGAAGCGCAGCTGCGCCGCGGAATCGGCTACGTCATACAGCACGCCGGCCTGTTCCCACACCGCACGATCGCCGCCAACATCGCCACGGTTCCGATGCTGCTCGGATGGGGCAAACGCAAATCCGAAGCCCGGGCCATGGAGCTGCTCGAGCGGGTTGGCCTTCCGGCCAGCTACGCCAAGCGATACCCAGCGCAGCTCTCCGGCGGTCAGCAGCAGCGTGTGGGTGTCGCTCGGGCTCTCGCCGCCGACCCTCCGATCATGCTCATGGACGAGCCCTTCAGTGCCGTGGATCCCGTCGTGCGCGAGCAGCTGCAGGATGCGTTTCTGCGCCTGCAGAGCGATCTCGGAAAGACCATCGTCTTTGTCACGCATGACATCGAGGAAGCCATCAAGCTCGGGGACCAGGTCGCGGTGCTTCGCGGCAGCGGGAACCTCGCTCAGCTCAGCGACCCGGCGCAGCTGCTCGCCCACCCGGTCGATGACTTCGTGGCCGACTTCGTGGGGAAAGACCGCGGATACAGGGCGCTGAGCTTCCAGCAGTCACCCCAGTTCCCTCTGTCGCGCGAGGCGAGCGTGCCGCTTGGAGCCACACCGGCGCAGGCGGCGGCGGCCGCACGTGACGGTTGGGTCCTGGTCACCGACGCTGACCGCCGCCCGCTCGGCTGGATCGAGCCCGGTCGGATCACGGCACCGGTCCGACCCGAGATGCTGGCGCGCGGCGGCACCGTTGCCACTGCGGGTGGTCCTTTGCGCAACGCCCTGGATGCTGCGCTGTCCTCGCCGAGCCGCCGGGGGGTCATCGTTGACGACCAGGGTGCGCTGCTGGGCACCGTGCGTGCGTACGAGGTCCTCGCTGAGATCGAGGAGCGCGCGAGGCCCGAGCTGGACGAGGCAGACCTTGAGCGCGCGGGCTTGCGGCCGGTCGAGGAAACGCCCGGATGACGTGGCTGCGGGGTCACTTCGTCGACGTGTTGGGCCTGGCCGGCCAGCACATCTATCTCGCCGGCGTGCCGCTCGTCCTGGGGCTGCTCATCGCGCTCCCGCTCGGTTGGCTGGCTTGCCGTTACAAGGTGCTCTACCCGTTCCTCATCATTGGGGCCGGACTGCTCTACACCATCCCGTCCCTGGCGCTGTTCATCATGTTGCCGCTGCTGCTCGGCACCCATGTCCTCGACCCGACCAACGTCCTCATCGCGATGACCATCTATACCGTCGCGCTCCTGGTGCGCACGGTCGCCGACGGCCTGGGCGCGGTGCCCGAGGCGGTCAACCAGTCAGCGACCGCCATGGGCTACAAACGAGGTCGCCGTTTCGTATCGGTCGAGCTACCCCTGGCGGTACCCGTCATCTCGGCCGGACTGCGCGTTGCCGCGGTCAGCAACGTCAGCATTGTCAGCGTGGCCACGCTCATCGGCGTCTCGCAGCTCGGGTCGCTGTTCACCGACGGGTTCAGCCGGGCGTTCCTGGACCCGATCGTCGTGGGCGTCGTCGCCTGCGTGCTTCTGGCGCTGCTCTTTGACATGGCGATCCTGCTGGTCACCCGCCTGGCGACGCCATGGCAGCGCGCAGGGAGCCCGACGGCATGATCAACCGCATCATCGCCTGGCTTGCCGATGTCACCCATTGGCAAGGTGATGACGGCATCCTGCGCCGGATCGTCGAGCACCTGGAGTACTCCGTGGCGGCCCTTGTGATCGCCGCTCTCATCGCTATTCCGCTGGGCCTGTACATCGGCCACACCGGTCGAGGTCGTTTCCTTGTGGTCAGCGCTGTGGGCGCCGCCAGGGCGATCCCGTCACTGGGCCTGCTCTATCTGTCCTTCTTCTGGCTCGCTCCCAGGCTGAGCGGTGAGATCGCGTTCCTCGCGCCCGCCGGCCTCGTCCTGGTCGTTCTGGCCATCCCACCGATTCTGTCCGGCGCCTATGCCGGTGTCGAGGGGGTTGAGCCAGCCGCCCGCGATGCGGCCGTGGGCATGGGTATGCGCGGCACGGAAGTCATGCGTCACGTCGAGCTGCCGTGCGCCCTCCCGCTGATCCTGTCCGGGATGCGTTCGGCGATGCTGCAAGTCATCGCCACCGCCACGATCGCCGCTGTCCTGAGCCTCGGCGGGCTCGGCCGGTTTCTCATCGATGGACTCGCATCGCAGGACTTTCCGCAGACCGCTTCGGGCGCAATACTTGTCGCCGTCCTAGCGTTGGCCGTGGATATGGTTTTTGCGCTGGTTCAGCGTTCCGTCGTATCCCCGGGTCTGACCGGAAGATATGGCAAGGTCAGCCTCTGAACCCCAACCGGAAAGAGAAGATGATGAATCGCACCAGGATCGCCCTCGCGCTGGCTGCGTCGGCAGCCATGCTCGCCGTCGCGTCGTGCGGCTCCGGCTCAGACCCTCTCGCATCCGGTGGGTCCACCAAAACGGCCAGTGCGGGCACCATCGTTGTTGGGTCGGCCAACTTCCCGGAGAACGCCCTGCTCGCCGAGATCTACGCCGGAGCGCTGAGCGCCAAGGGCGTCACGGTCGAGAAGAAGCTGAACATCGGCAGCAGGGAGACCTACATCCCGGCGCTCAAGGACGGCTCGATCGACCTGATCCCGGAGTACACCGGCGTCCTGTCCCAGTACTTCAACAAGAACGCCAAAGCCACCGATGCCGACGGTGTCTACGCCGAGCTCAAGGCGGCGCTCCCCGCGACGCTGACCGTCCTCGACAAGTCCGCAGCCGAGGACAAGGACTCCGTCGTTGTCACGAAGGCGACAGCAGACAAGTACAAGCTCAAGACCATTGCCGACCTGCAGCCGATCGCCAAGGACCTGACCATTGGTGGCCCACCCGAGTGGAAGACCCGCCCGACCGGCATCCCCGGCTTGAAGAAGCTCTACAACCTTGGGTTCAAGACCTTCCGTCCGCTTGACGCCGGCGGCCCGCTGTCCGTTCAGGCGCTCAAGAACGGTCAGGTCGACGCGGTCAACCTCTTCACGACAGACCCGTCCATCGCCGCGAACGGTTTCGTGATTCTGGACGACCCAAAGAGTCTGTTCGCCGCCCAGAACGTCGTGCCGCTGATCACCAAGTCCAAGGTCAACCCCACGATCTCCGCCGCGCTGAACGCGGTCTCGGCCAAGCTCGACACCGCGACGCTGGGTGCGCTCGTCAAGGAGGTCGTGGTCGACAAGAAGGACCCCGCGGTCGTCGCCAAGGAGTTCCTCACCACGAACGGCCTCGGCTAAACCCTGGCTCTACCCAACCGGGCTTGGGGTAGGAAAGTCGTCGGCGCGGCGCACCGCCGCGAGAAGCATCTGGGCCACATCCACGACCTCGACACCCTCGTGGGCGCCGGACTCTGACTGCTTCTGGGTCAGCCCGTCGGACAGCATGGTGTTGCAGAACGGGCAGCCGACCGCGATACGGCCTGCTCCGGTGGCGAGGGCCTCTTCGGTGCGGTTGTTGTTGACGCGGGTGCCGAGCTTCTCCTCCATCCACATCTGTGCGCCGCCGGCGCCACAGCAGAACGACTTGTCGCCTGTCCGCGGCATCTCGCGAAGCTCGACACCGGGCAGGGCCCCGATCAGCTCACGTGGCGGGGCGTAGACGCCATTGTGGCGGCCGAGGTAGCAGGGGTCGTGGTACGTCACGGTCTCTGCGGTCGAGGCCACGTTGGACGTATCGGCCTCGTCGGGGCGGGACACCGGGATCAGCTTCTTGTCACGGACGAGCCGGTTGAGCAGCTGGGTGTGGTGGACGACTTCATAGCCGTCGCCGCCAGCGATCTGGGGGTACTCGTTCTTGATCGTGTTGAAGCAGTGTGCGCAGGTGACGACGATCTTGGTCGCCTTGGCCTCGTTCAGGGTCTCGACGTTCCCTTGGGCGAGCGTCTGGAACAGGAACTCGTTGCCGGCGCGGCGAGCAGGGTCACCCGTGCAGGTCTCACCGTCACCCAGCACCGCGAACGTCACGCCGGCCGCGTTGAGCAGCTCGGCAACTGCCCTCGTGGTCTTCTTGGCTCGGTCGTCGTAGGCGCCCGCGCAGCCGACCCAGAACAGGTAGTCGACCTCATCGAGCGTCTCGACGTCCTTCCCGACCTGCTTGACCTCGAAGGGCAGGTCCTTGGCCCACTCGAGGCGCGCGCGGGGGGACATACCCCAGGGGTTCTGGTTGTTCTCGAGGTTCTTGAACAGACCGCCGAGCTCTGAGGGGAACGCCGACGCGATCAGGACCTGGTATCGGCGCATGTCGATGAAGTGGTCGATGTGCTCGATGTCGACCGGGCACTGCTCGACGCACGCCCCGCAGGTCGTGCACGACCACAGGGCTTCCTGGTCGATGATCGGCAGCTCCGCACCGGTGGTGCGGTGTCCGTCGAAGGTGTAGCCGTCTTCGCTGGCGTGATCGCTGCCCTCACGCGACCCGATGAACGGACGCTCGACCTGCTCGCGTACCTCGGCGCTCACGCTTGCCAGGGCCTCCTCGTGGAGCTCGCCCAGACCGGGGTGCTCGCCCTGTGCCGCAAGCAGGTACGGGGCCTGGGCGAACATCGCGTCGCGAAGGTTCATGATCATCAGCTTCGGGCTCAACGGCTTGTTCGTGTTCCACGCCGGGCACTGGTCCTGGCAGCGACCGCACTCGGTGCAGGCCATGAGGTCGACGTAACCTTTCCAGGTGAACTCCGCGATGTGCCCCTTGCCGAACTGCGCGTCATCGGGCGGGTCTTCGAAGTTGACCGGCTCGCCGTCGTGGTAGATGGGCAGCAGCGGGCCGAGGGCGTTAGGTCGCCTTGAGGTGTAGACGTTGACCGGGGCCGCGCCGATGTGCAGGTGCTTGGAGTTCAGCACGATCACCAGGAACAGCAGCACCACGGCGATCTGCGCCCAGACGCCGATGGTCTCCAGCCACAGGTTGGTCGTCGCGCCAAGCGGGGCGAACAGCGCGCCGACCCATTCGGAGGCGAACGCGCCGCCGTCGGCGAAGGGGAACGCTCCGGTGTTGACCTGCGCCCCGCGATACATGAACAGGGTTGCGACCACCAGGAAGATCATGAACAGGATCAGCCAGGCGCCCCGGGTGTGCGAGCCGAAGAACCGGGACTGCCGGCCCTGCTTCGCCGGGTTGTTCATGAGCCGGATGACCGCGAAGATCACGATCCCGATCAGCACGAACACCGCGAACAGGTCCTCGGCGAAGCCCACCACGGGCCAGGTGCCGACGATCGGGATGTGGAAGTCAGCGACGAACAGTGCCCCGTATGTCTCCAGGATCGTCAGCATCAGCACCAGGAAGCCCCAGAACGCGAACACGTGCGCCACGCCGGGCATCGTCCGCTTCAGCAGCTTGCGCTGGCCCAGGACCTCGAACGCCTCGGCCTGCACCCGCTTCGGCGCGTCCAGCAACCTACCCACCGCGGGTTTGCCGGAACGAGCCAGCTGGAACAAGAACGACAGGCGCTGGCCCGCGAAGGACATGATCAGAAGGGTCATCATGATGCCGATGAGGGCGCGCAGCAACATATGCGAGGTCATGTCCGGAGTGTACGGAGGAGCACCGCGCGCGTCGCCTGCTGGCGTGAAGTGTGATGCGGGTCGCTGCCACGTGGTGGGGGTGGGCTTGGCCGATGCTGGGTGATTGACATAACCTGTCATTGGAACATCTATAACGACGAGTTTGTTGACGTGGTGGATGTACCCCCAGACAGGCCTCTCCGTTCGCCCACGCACCCAAGGTGGTTCCATTGCCCATCCATGACGACGTCACCGCCATCGTCGGCAACACCCCGCTCGTCCGGATCAACCGACTGAGCGCGGGTGCCGGAGCGACGATCGCCGCCAAGCTCGAGTTCCAGAACCCGGCCGGCTCCGTGAAGGACCGGATCGGCGTGTCGATCGTCGACGCCGCCGAGAGGTCGGGCGAGCTGAAGCCGGGCGGCACCATCGTGGAGGCGACCAGTGGCAATACCGGTATCGCGCTCGCGATGGTGGGCGCCGCCCGTGGATACAACGTGGTGCTCACCATGCCCGAGACGATGAGCCAGGAGCGCAAATCACTACTGGCGGCCTACGGCGCTGAGCTCATCCTGACCCCCGGCTCCGAGGGGATGAAGGGCGCCCTCACCAGGTCCGAGGAGATCGCCGCCGAGCGGGGGGGCATCCTCGCCCGCCAGTTCGCCAATGAGGCCAATCCACGGATCCACCGCGAGACCACGGCGGAAGAGATCTGGAAGGACACCGACGGCGCAGTCGACATCTTCATCGCGGGAATCGGCACCGGCGGCACCATCACCGGCGTCGGCCAGGTCCTCAAGGCTCGCAACCCCAAGATCCAGGTCATTGGCGTGGAGCCAGAGGAGTCCGCAATCCTCAACGGCGGTGCGCCCGGCCCGCACAAGATCCAGGGCATCGGTGCGAACTTCGTGCCCGAGATCCTCGACCGCGGGGTGTACGACGAGATCATCGACATCAACGCCGAGACATCCGTCGAGTGGGCTCGTCGTGCCGCGAAGGAAGAGGGGCTGCTGGTCGGCCTCTCGTCCGGAGCTGCTCTCGCTGCAGCCGACAAGGTCGCCCGCCGGCCCGAGAACGCGGGCAAGCTGATCGTGGTGATCATCCCGTCCTTCGGTGAGCGCTACCTGTCCACCATCCTCTTCTCCGACCTGCTCACCTGAGCCGGGTCTGTCCGCTTGAGTCCGATTCCTGTCCCCGTCCATTTTCCTGAAAGGGCCCGCGCCGATGACCGCCCTCCGCTTGACTAGTGACACGTCGATCGATCGCGCGGTGACCCCCCCTGATCCGCGCGGTCGGTCGACTCTTTCGTGGCGCTCTGCTCTTGCCCGGGCCCGCGAGGATCTGGACGCAGCGATCGAGCGGGACCCAGCCGTGGACTCCCGTCTCGAGATGGCGCTGACCTCACCCGGGTTGCATGCCATCTGGGTGCATCGGCTCTCGCATCGCCTGTGGAACAAGCCTGGCGGTCGGTTGGCTGCCCGGCTGATCTCGCAGTTCACGCGGGCGATCACAGGCGTCGAGATCCACCCCGGCGCGCAGATCGGACGGCGCTTCTTCATCGACCACGGCATGGGTGTGGTCATCGGCGAGACTGCGGAGATCGGCGACGACGTGTTGATGTACCACGGCGTCACCCTTGGTGGTCGCTCGATGAAACGCGTCAAGCGTCACCCGACGGTCGGCAACCACGTCACCATCGGTGCGGGCGCTCGGGTCCTCGGTCCCGTATACATCGGAGACCACGTGCAGATCGGCGCCAACTCCGTTGTCGTCAAAGACATTCCGGCCGGTGCTGTGGCCACCGGTATTCCCGCCACGATCCGCTTCCCGGACAAGGGCCAGGATCCGTACGAGGCGATGTTCAAGGACCCCGCACTCTGGATCTGAGGTTCGGCGCGCCGCGAAATATTTCCGCGACATCGCGTTGTTGACGCTTCCAGGAGCTGCGACGTCGCACTCCTTCGTCATGTCCGACCCTCCCGCCTTCCCGAAGGACCCTCATGGCCATCCCCTCTGACGTCCAGCTCGACTCCCTGGTTGAGTTCGAGGACACGCCCGCGGTCGCCACCGTTCCTGACCCCACCCGATGGCGTGCTCTTGGTGTCATCGCGATCGCCCAGCTGATGGTCGTGCTCGACGCGTCCATCGTGAACCTGGCGCTGCCGAGCGCGAAGGCCTCCCTCGGTATCAGCGACGCCAACCAGCAGTGGGTCATCACGGCCTACACACTCAGCTTCGGCGGGCTGCTGCTGCTCGGTGGGCGGATCGCCGACTATGTCGGCCGCAAGCGGGCCTTCATCATCGGCCTCATCGGCTTCGCAGCGGCCTCCGCACTCGGCGGCCTCGCGCCGACCCAGGGCTTCCTGTTCGCCGCCCGTGGTCTGCAGGGCGTCTTCGCGGCCCTGCTGGCTCCCGCCGCACTGTCCCTGCTCACCGTGACGTTCCACGATCCCAAGGAGCGCGCCAAGGCCTTCGGTGTCTACGGCGCGATATCCGGCGGTGGCGCCGCGATCGGCCTGCTGTTGGGTGGCGTCCTCACCGAGTACCTCTCCTGGCGCTGGTGCCTGTTGGTCAACATGCCCATCGCGATCGCCGCGGTGTTCATGGCCATCCGCTGGGTGCACGAGAGCAAGGCCGACGGCGATACCCGCTACGACGTCGCCGGCGCATTCACCGCCACGCTGGGGCTCGTGAGCCTGGTCTACGGCTTCACCAAGGCGGCGCCCAAAGGTCTGAAGGACTCCGCCCACTGGACCGATCCGGCCACTGTGGTCTGGTTCGCCGCCGCGGCGATCCTGTTGACAGCGTTCTTCCTCATCGAGAACCGGGTCTCCAACCCACTGCTGCCGATGCGGGTGCTGCTCGACCGCAACCGTGGCGCGTCATACCTGGTCTCCCTGATCACCGGCATCGGACTGTTCGCGATGTTCCTTTTCCTGGGCTTGTACTTGCAGGTGATCCTGCATTACTCGCCGGTGAAGGCGGGCTTCGCGTTCCTGCCGTTCAGCCTCGGGATCATCCTCGGAGCCGGCGCCGCAGCCCAGCTCCTGCCCCGAGTGGGGCCGAAGCCCCTGATCGTGCCCGGTCTGATCGCGGGATCGGTTGGGCTGCTCATGCTCACCCGGCTCACGCCCGACTCCGCATACGCCACACACGTGCTCCTGCCCATGCTCATCATCAGTGTCGGCATGGCGTTCGTGTTCATCCCGGTCTCATCCACGGCGCTGCATGCAATCGGGCATCATGACGCCGGTGTGGCCAGCGCGATGATCAACACCTCTCAGCAGGTCGGCGGGGCCCTGGGCACCGCACTGCTCAACACCGTCGCGGTTACCGCGTCCGCGGCGTACCTCACCGCACACGACGCGCTGGGGCGAGCGGATATCCCCGCCGCGCTCACCGAGGGATACACCCGGGCGTTCGCGGTCGGGGCGGGCTTCCTGTTCGCCGCCGCGATCGTGGCACTGTTCATGCTCAAGGTCGGCCAGGAGGCTGTGCTCGAGGACGACGCCCCCGTGCCCCTCGGCTGAAGTGCGCGAGGATCCCTGTTGGGCGTTGTCGGCCGACCGTGCGCTCCGGATCAGCGTTGGGCAGATACGGTTAGCCCTGCTGGACGGACGTCACGGGTATGCCGTGCGGCCAGGAGGGCTCGCATAGTGGCCTAGTGCGGCGGTCTTGAAAACCGCTGTGGGGTTAAACCCACCGAGAGTTCGAATCTCTCGCCCTCCGCACGAATCGACATGACGAAGGCCCCTGACCAGCACCAATGCGGTCAGGGGTCTTCGTCACGTCATCCGGCCGTGTCCGGCACTGTCCGGTCATCTACGGGTGTCTGCGGCAAATGGGCGGGAAACTTCTGGAGAGCGTCGTCGATCCGCTGGCGGGCGCTGTCCTCCTGGCCCACGATGCATTTTGCGTACACGCGCAACAGAACGGCCACGCTGTGCCCAGCCCATTCGGCCACCTGGGTCGCGGGTACCCCGGCGTTCAGCCACAGCGAAACGCAGGCGTGCCGCAGGTCGTACGGTCGCCGGGCCAGGGGTGAGGC
>DATCNE010000298.1:0-26791 GCA_036565395.1 Dermatophilaceae bacterium | reverse complement strand
TGGCGACCACCATGTTCCTGGGTGGGTGGCAGGCGCCTCCCGGCATCGCGGCGATCAACGACGGCATGTTCAACCAGGGCTGGTGGGGCCTGCTGTGGTTCGTCATCAAGCTGTGGATGTTCATGTTCTTCTTCGTGTGGCTTCGTGGCTCCCTGCCGCGCGTTCGGTACGACCAGTTCATGCGCTTCGGCTGGAAGTTCCTCATCCCGATCACGCTGCTCTGGGTCGTCGCGGTGGCGTTCATCCGCGGTGCCCAGCTGGCCTTCTTCGGAGACAACGTCTGGACGGCGACCGTCATCGTGGTTGGCGTCATCGCCACCATCGCCCTGGCCGTCGCCTGGGTGTGGGACGGCAACCGTGTGGCAGCAGCCGTCCCCGTCGAGCGCCCCGAGGAGATCGACCCGTTCGCGGGCGGCTACCCGGTTCCACCGTTGCCCGGCCAGCGCCTACGCGAACCCGGCCAACATGTGCTCGATCCGGGTGAGCCCAACCTGCCAGGTGCCCCGTCATGGGCCATCTCCGGCCACACAGAATCGGCCGATGAGGAGGCCCCCCGTGGCTGACGAACAGAAGAAGGCGAGCTTCCTCTCCGAGCTGTTCGCTCCCGTCGGCGGATTCGGCGTGACGTTCGCGACGATGTTCCGCAAGCTGGAGACCGAGGAGTACCCCGAGGTCAAGCGTCCGACGCAGCCGCGATTCCACGGTCGGCACCAGCTCAACCGGCACCCTGACGGCCTCGAGAAGTGCATCGGCTGCGAGCTGTGCGCCTGGGCCTGCCCGGCCGACGCCATCTACGTCGAGGGCGCCCCCAACGACGACAGTGAAGGGGGCGAGGGCCGGTTCTCACCCGGTGAGCGGTACGGCCGCGTCTACCAGATCAACTACCTGCGCTGCATCTTCTGCGGTCTCTGCATCGAGGCCTGTCCCACGCGCGCGCTCACGATGACCAACTTCTATGAGCTGGCCGACGATGACCGGGGCAAGCTGATCTACGAAAAGAACCAGCTACTGGCCCCCGCCCAGGAAGGCATGGTTGCCGCACCGCACCCGATGGTTGCCGGCATGACGGAGCGCGACTACTACCAGGGCAAAGTGGCCAGGGCCACGCCGGAGCAGCGGGCTTGGGCAGACGCTCGCGAGGCTGACCTCGCGTCGAGCGCTGTCACATCAACAGAGGAGAGTCCCCGATGACCAGCGGTGGTGAAGCAGTCCTGTTCTGGGTCCTCGCCCCCATCAGCGTGTTGGCTGCCTTCGGCCTGGTCTTTGCCAAGAAGGCCGTCCACGCGGCCATGGGCATGGCGCTGGTCATGATCAACCTGGGCGTCTTCTACATCGCACAGAACGCCGACTTCCTCGGGATCGTGCAGATCTTCGTCTACACCGGCGCGGTGATGATGCTGTTCCTCTTTGTGCTGATGCTGATCGGCGTCGACTCGTCCGACTCCCTGGTCGAGACGATCAAGGGCCAGAAGGTGGCAGGTTTCGTGCTTGCCCTGGGCCTCGGGGTCGTCCTCATCGCGGCGATCGGCTCCGTGACCTTCGCCAGCCCGGTCGGCCTGGTGAAAGCCAACGCGGACGGCAACATCACCGGTGTGGCCAACCTGATCTTCGGCAAGTACGTCTGGGTCTTCGAGATCACCAGCGCACTGCTCATCACGGCGGCCCTCGGGGCGATGGTGCTGGCTCACCGCGAACGCCTGACTCCTCGCCCGACCCAGCGTCAGTGGTCCGAGCGACGATTCCGGGAGGGCAGGAACCTCGCCGGGCTGCCGGCGCCGGGTGTCTATGCCCTTCGCAACGCGGTCGATACGCCGGCTCTGCTGCCTGACGGCACGCCGAGCGAGCTGTCGGTATCCCGGGTGCTCACGGCACGCGGGCAGGTCACCGGCCCCGGGCCCTTCACCGAGGCGGAGAAGGCCATCGAGCGCGACATCGAGGAGGGGACCAACCGATGAGCCTGGTCAACTACATCTACCTGTCGACGCTGTTGTTCGCGATCGGGGCCGCCACGGTGCTCGTTCGCCGCAACGCCATCGTGGTGTTCATGGGTGTCGAGCTGATGTTGAACGCGACCAACCTGACCTTCGTGACCTTCGCCCGGATGCACGGATCCCTGGATGGTCAGGTCATCGCCCTGTTCGTGATGGTCGTCGCCGCCGCCGAGGTCGTGGTGGGGCTCGCCATCATCATGGCCATCTTCCGGGCTCGTCGGTCGGCTTCCGTCGACGCCGCCAATCTGCTGAAGCTGTAAGGGGCACAACATGCATCTGGTGCAACTTTCCGCTGCGCATCTGGGCGCGCTGGCGAGCCCGGACGTCATACAGCCCGCCTCGGGGATGACTTCCCTGGCCTGGCTGTTGGTCGCCCTCCCGCTTCTTGGCGCCGCCATCCTCCTGTTCGGCGGATGGCGCACCAACGCGTTCGGGCCGGCTCTGGCAACCGGGTTGTCCTGGGCCAGCTTCGGCCTCGGGGCGTTGATCTTCTTCGCGATGCTTGGTCGCTCGGGTGCCGAGCGTGCGCAGAGCCTGCACCTGTTCTCATGGGTGCCCGCCGGGAGCTTCCAGGTCGAGGCAGGGATGTTGGTCGACCCGCTCTCGATGGCCTTCGTGCTGCTGGTCACCTTCGTCGGTTCCCTGATCCTGGTCTACTCCTTGGGCTACATGGCGCACGATCCGGAGAAGCGCCGGTTCTTCGCCTTTCTCAACCTGTTCGTGGCGGCGATGCTGCTGCTCGTCCTGGCCGACTCGTACCTCCTGCTCTATGTGGGCTGGGAGGGCGTGGGCCTGGCGTCATACCTGCTCATTGGTTTCTGGAACCACAACCCGGCCTTCGCCACAGCGGCCAACAAGGCGTTCGTGGCCAACAGGGTCGGTGACTTCGGCCTGACCGTGGCGATGATGCTCATGTTCGCCACGTTCGGCACCGTCAGCTTCTCAGGTGTGGACGCAGCCGTCGGCGGAGCCAACAAGGGCGCGCTCACGGCGATCGGCCTGCTGCTGCTGCTCGCGGCCTGCGGCAAGTCGGCGCAGTTCCCTCTGCAGAGCTGGCTGGGCGACGCGATGGCCGGCCCGACGCCGGTGTCAGCGCTGATCCACGCCGCGACGATGGTCACCGCCGGTGTCTACCTGGTGGTACGCAGCCACGTGATCTTCGAGGCATCGCCGACCGCACAGACGTTCGTGGTCATCGTCGGCGCCATCACCTTGCTGTTCGGGGCGATCGTCGGCTGCGCCAAGGACGACATCAAGAAGGCGCTCGCAGCCTCGACCATGAGCCAGATCGGCTACATGATGCTCGCCGCCGGGCTGGGCCCGGTCGGTTACGCCTTCGCGATCTTCCACCTGCTCAACCACGGGTTCTTCAAGGCCGGCATGTTCCTCGGCGCCGGCTCGGTCATGCATGGCATGGACGACCAGGTCGACATGCGCCGGTTCGGCAACCTGTCCGGTGCCATGAAGGTCACGTGGGTGACCTTCGGCCTGGGCTGGCTGGCCATCCTCGGCGTGCCGCCCTTCTCCGGCTTCTGGTCCAAGGACAAGATCATCGAGGCGGCGTTCATCGGCGAGGGTTGGCGGCCATGGATCTTCGGCTTCGCCGCGTTGATCGGTGCCGGCGTCACCGCGTTCTACATGTCGCGGCTGTTCTTCATGACGTTCCATGGACAGAAGCGCTGGCCCAAGGATGCGCACCCTCACGAGTCGCCCAGGTCGATGACACTACCGATGGTGGTTCTTGCCGCGGGTTCGGCATTCATGGGTCTGATCCTGGGCCCGACCGGCGCCATCCAGAGCTGGCTCGAGCCGGTCGTCGGTGTTCACGTCGAGGGCGAGAGCCCGGTGATCGCCGTACCCGTGCTGACGACCCTGACGCTGTTGGTCGTTGCCGCGGGGCTGGGTCTCGCGTGGATGCGCTACTGGCGCGAAGAGGTTCCTGTGGTTGCGCCGGTGGGCTCGCTGCCAACACGGGCTGCGCGCCAGGACCTCTTTCAGGACGCCGTCAACGAGGGCGTGCTGATGCGACCGGGTCTGCACCTGACCCGTTCGCTGGTGTTCTTCGACAACAAGGGAGTTGACGGAGCGGTCGGCACCGTGGCCGCTCTCATCGGCGGCTCCTCGTCGCGTCTTCGCCGAGTCCAGAACGGCTTCGTGCGTTCGTATGCCTTGACGATGCTCTTTGGCGTCGTCGTGATCCTCGGTGCCGTGTGGGTGGTGCAGTGATGTCCAGTTTTCCGTGGCTGACCACGATCGGCCTGATCCCGCTGGTGGGTGCGCTCGTCGTTGCCTTCCTGCCCGCGAGCCTGGCCGACCGGGCCAAGCAGATCGCGCTCGGGTTCTCCGTCGTCGCGCTCCTGTTCACTGTCGCTGCGGCACTGCAGTTCAAGCTGGGCTCGAGCGTCCAGTTCCAGTTCCAGGAGCAGCATTCCTGGATCGGGCAGTTCGGCGTGAGCTACGCCGTGGGCGTGGACGGCATCGCGCTCGTCCTGATCGTGATGGCTGCGATCCTCGTTCCCGTCTGCGTCCTCGCCGCGTGGCACGACGTCCCCGAGATCGGCAAACGCCAACAGACCTACTTCGCGCTGATGCTGGTCCTCGAGACATTCATGATTGGTGTCTTCTCCGCGACCGATGTGTTCTTGTTCTACGTCTTCTTCGAGGCGATGCTCATCCCCGTCTACTTCCTGATCGGCTCCTTCGGCGGTTCCCGCCGGCAGTACGCCGCGGTGAAGTTCTTGCTGTTCTCCCTGCTCGGCGGGCTGGTCATGCTGGTGGCTGTCATCGCGCTCTACCACTACGGTCCCGGCGGCGCCGATGGCTTCCTCGTCCAGAAGCTGACGGGTCTCAAGCTCGACCAGACTCCGGGTCGTCTGATGTTCCTCGGGTTCTTCTTTGCCTTCGCCGTCAAGGCGCCGATGTGGCCGGTCCACACCTGGCTGCCGGACGCTGCGACAGAGGCTCGCCCGGCCACGGCGGTACTACTGGTCGGTGTCCTGGACAAGGTCGGCACCTACGGGATGATCCGCTTCTGCCTGCAGCTGTTCCCCGAGGCCAGCAAGTGGGCCACCCCCGCGATCATCGTGCTAGCCGTCATCTCGGTGATCTATGGCGCGCTGCTGGCGATCGGCCAGACGGACATCATGCGCCTGATCGCCTACACCTCGGTCAGCCACTTCGGTTTCATCGTCCTGGGCATCTTCGCCATGACGTCGGCCGGCACCGCCGGCTCGGCGCTCTACATGGTCAACCACGGTTTCACCACGGCCGCGTTGTTCCTCGTCGCGGGGATGCTCATCCACCGTCGCGGTAGCAAGCGGATCCCCGACTACGGGGGTTGGCAACGGGTGACTCCTGTACTCGCCGGCGTCTTCCTCATCTCCGGTCTGTCCGGTCTGGCGCTGCCGGGCCTGAACTCCTTCATCTCCGAGTTCCTCGTCCTGTTGGGGACCTTCCAGCGCTACCGTGTTGCCGCAGTGATCGCGACCTTGGGCATCATCCTGGCCTCGCTCTACATCCTGCTCATGTACCAGCGGATGATGACCGGGCCCAAGCCCGACGCTGCCGCCGGCACTCCGGATCTTTCCCACCGGGAGAAGTGGGTCGTTGCCCCGTTGATCGCGGCGTTCATCGTCCTGGGCTTCTACCCCAAGCCGGCGCTCGACGTCATCAACCCCGCCGTTGCCAGGACGCTTCAATACGTCGGCGTCACCGACCCGGCAGCAACGCACCCCGCGGCTGCTGAAGGAGCTGTCAAGTGATCGCCTCCCTGCCCGGGCTGTCCGGGCTGTCCGGGCTGACGACGGAGTTCGTCGCCACGACCATCGACTACGGCGCCATCATGCCGATGCTGATCATCTTCGCCACGGCGATGATCGGGGTGCTGGTTGAGGCCTTTGCGCCCCGCTCGCAGCGGTACGTCGTCCAGGTGAGCGTGGCACTCCTCGGTCTGCTGGGCGCGCTGGGGGCGGTCATCGTCGGCCTTGACCATCAGGGCAGCACGCTGGCCGGAGCTGTTGTCATGGATGGGCCCGCTCTCTTCCTGCAGGGCACCATCGTGGTGCTGACGGCCCTCAGCATCCTGGCCATGGCCGAGCGCTTTGACGGTGTGGGCGCCGACGCGTTCACTGCTCAGGGTGCAGCGACCCCAGGTTCAGCGCAGGAGGCGGCCGCCGTTCGCGCGGGTGCCACCACGACAGAGGTCTTTCCGCTGACCATGCTCGCGGTCGGGGGCATGATGTTGTTCCCCGCGGCAGGCGACCTGTTGACGATGTTCGTGGCGCTGGAGGTTCTCTCCCTGCCGCTGTACATCCTCTCGGGGCTTGCACGTCGTCGGCGCCTGCTCTCCCAGGAGGCGTCGATGAAGTACTTCCTGCTGGGTGCTTTCTCGTCCGCGTTCTTCCTGTTCGGGTCGGCGCTGTTGTACGGCTACTCGGGCTCGTTGGATCTGAGCGTCATTGCGCAAGCCATCGGCACCCGGTCCGGCATGGACGGACTGCTGGTCCCGGGCGTGTTGCTCGTGCTTGTCGGTCTGCTCTTCAAGATCGGCGCCGTGCCATTCCACTCGTGGACGCCTGACGTCTACCAGGGCGCGCCCACCCCGGTCACGGGCTTCATGGCCGCTTGCACCAAGGTCGCAGCATTTGGTGCGATCCTGCGATTCATCTACGTTGGGGTCGCAGGCAGCCGCTGGGACTGGACGGCAGGGCTGTGGGCGGTCGCCATCCTGACGATGGTTGCAGGCGCGGTCCTGGCGATCACCCAGACTGACATCAAACGACTGCTGGCCTACTCGTCCATCGCGCACGCCGGGTTCGTCCTCACGGGTGTGCTCGCCTTCGACAAGGTCGGCATCTCGTCGGTGCTGTTCTACCTGGTGGCCTACGGCTTCAGCACCATCGCAGCCTTCGCCATCGTGTCGATGGTCCGTGATGACGGCTCGGAGGCTACGCACCTGTCTCAGTGGGCAGGGTTGGGCAAGAACCACCCCGTTGTCGCGGGTGCCTTTGCCTTCCTGCTGCTCGCGTTCGCCGGTATCCCGCTGACCTCTGGCTTCACGGCCAAGTTCGCGGTGTTCTCCGCCGCGGTCGCTCATGGTGCGACGGTGCTTGCGGTCGTCGGTGTGCTCTCCAGCGCCATTGCCGCGTTCGTCTACGTCCGGATCATCGTGCTCATGTACTTCTCCGAGCCGGCTGGTGAATCGGTCCATGCAGTCTCGCCCTCCATCGCCACCACGCTGGCCGTGTCGATCGGTGTCCTCATGACGCTGATACTCGGTGTTGCCCCCTCTCCGCTGCTGGACCTCGCGGCCCGTTCGTCTCTGTTCCTGCGATGACGTCGTTCCTGCGATGACTCCCGCGTCACCAACGCTGGCGCTGCCCAGCGCCTCGCCGGAGCTGGCCGCGCGGTTGCAGGCCGGGCTGGCCGCTGTCGACGAGCTCCTGCGAGTGGTTGTCGACCACGAGGACCCGTTCATCGCGGCGGCGTCGGCGCATCTGGTCGAGGCTGGGGGCAAGCGTTTTCGGCCGATGCTCACCCTGCTCGCGGCTGAGGTCGGCGACGGGATCAACGATGACGTCGTCGCCGCGGCGGCCGGCGTCGAGCTGACCCACCTCGCCTCGCTGTACCACGATGACGTGATGGACGAGGCCGACCTGCGCCGCGGTGTGGTCAGCGTCAATGCAGCCTACGGAAACTCCAACGCGATCCTGGTCGGCGACCTGCTCTTCGGCAAGGCATCCGAGCTTGTCGCAGGGCTGGGCGCTGAGGCTGTCCGAATCCAGGCACAGACGTTCGTCCGCCTGTGCTCAGGTCAGATCCGCGACGCGCGACCGGTGCCCGAGGGCGTCGACCCGATCGACTACTACCTGGGCGTCCTTGCCGACAAGACCGGTGTGCTCATCGCGACCGCTGCGCGCTACGGCGCGATGTTCAGCGGCTGCCCACCCGAGACCATCGACGTCATGCGTCGCTACGGCGAGCGGCTCGGCATCGCCTTCCAGCTCGCCGACGACCTGCTCGACGTCACCTCGGTGCCTGGTGAGTCCGGCAAGACGCCCGGCACGGACCTGCGTGAAGGCGTGGCCACACTGCCGACCCTGCTGGTGCGCCAGTCGGTGGATCCTGACGATGACCGACTCAAGGAGCTGCTCGGCTCCCGCTTTGATCTGCGTAACGACGTGCTGCACGCCGAGGCCCTCGGGTTGCTGCGAGCCCACCCGGCGATGGGCCAGGCGCGTGAACGAACGAACGACGTGGCGCGAGAGGCTCAGGAGCTTCTGGCGTCCCTCGCCGTCAGGCTCCCGGCGGGCTCACCCGCTGACGACGCCATCACGGCCCTGTCGGCCCTGGTCGAGAGCGTCGTCAACCGCGCTGGCTAGAACCTTGGTCAGCTCAGAACCTCAGACGGCTCAGCGGCTCAGACGGCTGCGCCCTCGGCTGCGTCGGCCATCCGCCGGCGGGTACGAACCGATCGGATCGAGTCGAACGTCAACACCAGCAGAGCGATCCAGACGATGCCGAAACCGATCCAGCGGCTGGCCTTCATGGACTCGCCCAGGAGCAGCACGCCGCAGATCAGCTGCAGAACGGGCGTGATGAACTGCAGGAGGCCGATCGTCACGAGTGGCACCCGCCTGGCCGCCGCCGCAAAGAGCAGCAGCGGCACGGCAGTCACCACCCCGGCTGACGCCAGGAGCAGCGGATGGCTCGGAGAGCTGGCGGTGAAGGTCGTCTCACCCTGGGTGCCGAGCCACGCGAGGATGACGAGCGCGATCGGGGCCAGCACCGCTGTCTCCGAGGTCAGGCTCTGGAAGGCGCCGAGCGAGGTGCCGAGTCGCTTCTTCATCAGCCCATAGAGAGCGAACGAGAACGCCAGGCTCAGAGCGATCCACGGCGGGCGTCCGAAGTCGATCGTGAGATAGACCCCGGCCGCCAGCCCGATCGCCACAGCCAGCCACTGAAGCACCCGAAGCCGTTCGCGCAGGACGATCACGCCGATCGCCACAGTCACGATCGGGTTGAGGAAGTAGCCCAATGACGCCTCGGTGACGTGATGGGCCACCACGGCGGCCACGTAGATGACCCAGTTGACACCGATCAGCAGCCCGGCGAGCGTGACGGCCCCCAGCAGCCGGGGGTTGCCGAACACAGACCGGCTCCATGCGAACTCGCGCCGAACCGCAAGAACCGCCGCGCAGAAGAGCAGGGTCCACAGGATGCGGTGGGCCAAGATCTCCCACGCGCCGGCGGGTGCGAGCAGGTGGAAATACAGGGGGAATGCGCCCCATATCGCATATGCCCCAGCGCCGTATGCCGTGCCGCGTCGTGCGTCCTGCCCGTCGCTGGCGTGCTGCCCGCCGCTGGTGGAGAGCTCGGTCAATCGGCGACGGTCCAGGTGTCGTTGCCCATCAGAAGGGCCCCAAGGTCGGCGTCGGTTGCGCTGCCACCGGCGGCGTTGACGACGTCGTCGATCTGGGCGTGCACGAGGTCTTCGTAGGTGGGCCGTGAGACGTTGCGGAAGATGCCCATCGGGACGTGGGCCATGGTCGGGTCGTCGAGCCGGGAGAGCTGGAACGCCGTGGACGGGTCGTCAGCGCCGGCGTCGTGAACAACGACCCGCGACATGTCGGCGCCCTCTGCCTCAACAACCGTCAGCTCGCCGGAGTCGCCGCGCGCCACAAGCTTGTCGGCACCCACGCGCACCGGCTGGCCGTCCTCGAGGTGGACGACCCGTGCCTCGGCTTCGTCGCGGTCCTTGAGCAGCTCGTAGGCGCCATCGTTGAAGATGGGGCAGTTCTGGTAGATCTCGACCAGCGCCGTGCCACGGTGTTCGGCGGCCGCGCGAAGCACCGAGGTGAGGTGCTTGCGGTCCGTGTCCATGGTTCGAGCGACGAATGTGGCCTCCGAGCCCAGGGCCAACGACACCGGGTTGAACGGCCTGTCGACCGAGCCGTACGGCGACGACTTGGTGACCTTGCCGAACTCAGAGGTGGGGGAGTACTGACCCTTGGTCAGGCCGTAGATCTTGTTGTTGAACAACAGGATCTTGAGGTTGACGTTGCGCCGCATGGCGTGGATCAGGTGGTTGCCGCCGATGGACAACGCGTCACCGTCGCCGGTGACGACCCACACCGACAGATCCTGTCGTGCCGTGGCCAGGCCGGTTGCGATGGCTGGAGCGCGGCCGTGGATCGAGTGCACTCCGTAGGTGTTCATGTAGAACGGGAAGCGCGAGGAGCATCCGATGCCGGAGACGAAGACGATGTTCTCGCGCTTGAGCCCGAGCTCGGGCAGGAATCCCTGGACCGCTGCCAGGATCGAGTAGTCGCCACAGCCCGCGCACCAGCGGGGCTCCATACCGCTGGCGAGCTCTTTCTTGTTCAGCGGGGGCGCGTCTTCGTGAAGATGAGGCACCCCAAAGGTGCCGGCACCCGGCATACCGAGGTCGATGGTGGTCATCGGGTGGCTCCGCTCAGGTTGGCTGTGGCCTTGCTCAGGACGGCTGCGAGCTCGATCGAGGTGAAGGGCAGCCCGCGCACCTGGGTGTAGGACTGCACGTCCACGAGGTACTTGGCTCGCAGCATGAGGGAGAGCTGGCCCAGGTTCATCTCGGGCACGATCACCCGCTCGTAACGAGCGAGCACCTCCCCGAGGTTGGGTGGGAAGGGGTTGAGATGGCGTAGATGGGCGCGGGCGACATTGATGCCGTCGTTGCGGGCCAGGTGGACGGCTTCCGCGATCGGGCCGTAGGTGGATCCCCAACCCAGGATCAGGACGTCCGCGTCGCCTGATGGATCGTCCACCTCCAGGTCGGGGAGGCTCTTGGCGATGCCGTCGATCTTGGCCTGGCGCAGGCGCACCATCTTGTCGTGGTTGTCGGGGTCGTAGGAGAGGTTGCCGGTGATATCGGCCTTCTCGATCCCGCCGATGACGTGCTCGAGGCCCGAGGTGCCAGGGAGGGTCCACGGACGAGCCAGTGTCTCGGGGTCACGCAGGTAGGGGTGGAACACCGGTTCGCCGTTGGCATCAACGTCATTGGGTTCCGTGGTGAAGTCGATGTCGATCTGGGGCAGCTCGGCGACGTCCGGGATGAGCCACGGCTCGGAGCCGTTGGCCAGATAGCCGTCGGAGAGCACGAACACCGGGGTCCGGTAGGTCGTGGCGATCTCGACCGCTTCGAAGGCAGCGTTGAAGCAGTCGCCCGGGGACTGCGGGGCGATGATCGCGCAGGGGGACTCGCCGTTGCGCCCATACATGGCTTGCAGAAGGTCGGACTGCTCGGTCTTGGTCGGCAGGCCGGTGGACGGTCCGCCTCGCTGGACATCGACGACCACCAGAGGCAGCTCCAGCATGACCGCGAGGCCGATCGCCTCGGACTTGAGCGCAACACCGGGACCGGACGTCGCCGTGACGCCGAGTGCCCCGCCGTACGAGGCTCCGATCGCGGTGCCGACGCCGGCGATCTCGTCCTCGACCTGCATCGTGATGACGCCGAACCTCTTCAGCTTGGCAAGGACGTGGAGGATGTCCGTAGCCGGTGTGATCGGGTAGGCGCCCATGGCCAGCTGCAACCCGCTGCGGTGCGCCGCGGCCACCAGGCCGTAGGCGAGGGCCGTATTGCCGACGATGTTGCGGTATGCGCCGCCCGGCATCTTGGCCGGGGCGATCTCGTACGTGACGGCAAAGTCCTCGGTGGTCTCGCCGTAGTTGAAGCCCGCGTTCAGGGCCGCGAGGTTGGCCTCGAGGATGTCGGGCTTGGACCCGAACTTGTTCTTCAGGAACTGCTCGGTGCCGGTTGTCGGGCGGGTGTACAGCCACGACAGAAGTCCGAGGGCGAACATGTTCTTGGACCGCTCCTTGTCCTTGCGGGACAAGTCGAAGTCGGCGAGCGCGTCGACGGTGAGGGAGGTCAGTCGCAGCGGGTGCAAGTGGTAGCTGTCGAGGCTGCCGTCCTCGACCGGAGACACGTCGTAGCCGACCTTGGCGAGGTTGCGCTTGGTGAACTCGTCAGTGTTGACGATGATCGTTGCCCCACGGGGGAGGTCGCCCAGGTTGGCCTTGAGCGCGGCCGGGTTCATCGCCACGAGCACGTCTGGTGCGTCGCCGGGGGTCAGGACGTGGTGGTCGGCGAAGTGCAGCTGGAAGCTCGAGACACCGAGCAGGGTGCCCTGAGGGGCACGGATCTCGGCAGGGTAGTTGGGCAGGGTGGACAGGTCGTTGCCCAGCGCTGCGGTCTCAGAGGTGAAACGGTCCCCGGTGAGCTGCATGCCGTCACCCGAGTCCCCAGCAAAACGAATGACGACACTGTCTAGACTTTCAACTGGCTTGATACTCATCCCGTGCGTCCCCACCAGACTTCTCGAATTGTCCCCAGGACGTCCCTGTGGCGTTAAGACTCAATACATGCTAGTCGCCGCCCGGATGGTGCTGCCTGGCAGGTCTGAGCTGTACCTACCCCGCTCCGGAACCGCTCAAGCCGCTGACTAGGCTGACCGGCGTGAACCCGTATCTCACCGTCGGTGGTGTCGTCGTTGCCGGCGCACTCCTCTTTGTTGCCGCCATGGCGGTCCGTCGTCTCCTGGCGCCACAAGCACCGACGGCCATGAAGCTCACGACGTACGAGTGTGGTGTTGACCCCGTGGGGGAGGGCTGGGCGCAGACCAATGTGCGCTACTTCCTCTATGCGTTCCTCTACGTGATCTTCGCCGTCGACGCCGTCTACCTCTTCCCGTGGGCCACCGTGATCCGCAGTGCCGACCTCGGCATGGCTTCGCTGGCCGAGATGGGCATCTTCATCGGTGTGGTCCTGGTGGGCTTGGCCCATGCGGCGCGACGCGGCCTGTTGCGGTGGCTCTGATGCCCGTCGACCTGCCCATGCCCCGCATCGGCGCGGTCAACGACGACGCGCCCCGCCCGATCAAGCTCGTCCTCAACTGGGGTCGGCGCTACAGCCTCTGGGTGTTCAACTTCGGGCTGGCGTGCTGCGCCATCGAGTTCATCTCCGCGTCCATGGCGCGCCACGACTTCATTCGCCTGGGCGTCATCCCCTTCGCACCGGGCCCACGCCAGGCAGACCTGATGATCGTCTCGGGCACGGTCACGGACAAGATGGCCCCGGCGATCCGCCGGCTGTATGACCAGATGCCCGAGCCCAAGTACGTCATCTCGTTCGGCGCCTGCGCCAACAGCGGTGGCCCCTACTGGGACTCGTACTGCGTGACGAAGGGCGTCGACCAGCTGATCCCGGTCGATGTCTACGTGCCGGGCTGCCCGCCGCGCCCGGAGGCCCTGCTTCAGGGCATCATCCGCCTGCAGGAGAAGATCGCCTCAGAAACGTTGTCCAACAAGGCAATTCGTGCCAAGTATGCCGGGTCGCGACGCGCCGCCGCAGGTGAGGTGACGCGTCCTTTGTTGTCCAAGACCGAAGTGACCGGTCGCGATCCGGCCGGAGTGCCGTCATGAGCGAGACGCCCTGCCGGGACGTACCTCTTCAGGAGTGGACCGCTGCGTTGACGGCGGCGCGCGACGAGGGTTTTGACTTCTTTGACTGGCTGACCGCGGTTGACGAGACGGACGCGGAGGAGACTCCGGGCTTCGACCTCGTCTGCCATCTGATGAACAGCTCAACCGGTAGGGGCGCGCTGGCTCGCGTCCTCGTCCGCACCAGGGTGCCCAATGGTCAATCTGCTCCCAGCGCAACGGGTCTGTGGCGCGGCGCGGCGTGGCACGAGCGTGAGACCTACGAGATGTTCGGCATCGACTTCGCGGGGTTCGACGACGGCACCGGCCTGGGTCTGCGGCCGCTGCTGCTGCCCGAGGGCTTCGACGGCACCCCGTTGCGCAAGTCCTTTGTCCTGGCGTCACGCGCGAGCAAGGCATGGCCAGGCGCCAAAGAGCCGGGAGAGGGCGCCGGCGGTCATGACGGCGGAGCGGCGAGCGACAAGCCTGGGCGTAAGAAGATCAACGCGCCGGGCGTGCCCGACACCACGTGGGGACCGCGATGAACCCCGTGCTCGAGGTGGTTCTGCGATCCGCGAGTGTGTTGGCCGTGTTCCTGGTGCTGCCGTTGATCGTGGGCCAGACCGAGCACAAGGTGATGGCGCACATGCAGGGTCGGCTCGGCCCGATGTACGCCGGCGGATTCCACGGCTGGGCCCAGCTGGTCGCCGATGCCGCCAAGTTCATCCAGAAGGAAGACATCACACCCCGGGCGGCTGACCGCTGGGTGTTCAAGCTTGCTCCTGCTATCGCGCTGGTGCCGTATCTCGTGGCGCTTGCCGTGATACCGATCTCTCCGACGTTGGTCGGGGCAGATGTTGACGCCGGCGTGCTGTTCGTCCTGGCGGCCAGTGCGGTGGGCATCCTGGGCCTCTTGATGGCCGGTTGGTCGAGCGCCAACAAGTACGCCTTGCTCGGTGGGATGCGTGCCGCGGCACAGCTGCTCAGTTACGAGCTCCCGTTGGTGCTCTCGGTGGCGTCTGTCGCTCTGGCAGCGGGGACGCTGTCGCTCACCGGCATCGCCGACGCGTGGCATCCGTTGTGGTTGTTGTGGCAGCTCCCTGGCGCGATGGTCTTCCTGGTCGCGGCGGTCGCTGAGCTCCAGCGTTCGCCCTTCGACATGCCGATTGCCGACTCCGAGATCGTGATGGGGCCGTTCACCGAATACAGCGGGCTGCGCTTCGCGTTCTTCCTGCTTTCCGAGTACGCCGGAATCGTCGTGATGTCCCTGCTGTTCTCGGTGCTGTTCCTTGGCGGTTGGCACGGCCCGTTCTCCGACTCCCTCGGGCCGGTGTGGACGCTGTTCAAGAGCGCGTTCATCTCGGTGGGGATCATCTGGCTACGTGTCGCATGGCCGCGCCTTCGTGAGGACCAGCTCCAGCGCCTCGCTTGGTTGGTCCTCGTCCCGGTCGCTCTCGTTCAGCTGGCCCTGACCGCAGTATGGGTGGTGTTGAGCTCACGATGACCGATCACCAGCATTCACACGGAGAACCGTCCAAGGGCACCAAGCCGGGTGGAATTCTGCCCGGCCTCGTCAAGGGACTGATCACCACCGCCAAGATCCTTGGCACGCCTACCCACACGGCTGAGTACCCCGACGCGCGGCCTTACCTACCCCCGCGCACCCAAGGCGTTATCGCGCTGCTCGAGGAGAACTGCACCAGCTGCATGCTCTGTTCCCGGGAGTGCCCGGACTGGTGCATCTACATCGACTCCCACAAGGAGACGCTCCCGGCGACGACCGAGGGCGGGCGGGAGCGCCAGCGCAACGTGCTCGACCGGTTCGCCATCGACTTCTCCCTCTGTATGTACTGCGGCATCTGTGTCGACGTCTGTCCGTTCGACGCGCTGCACTGGAGCCCTGAGTTCGAGTACGCCGAGGTGGATATCAAGGATCTGCTGCACGAAAAGGCGCGGCTCGGGCAATGGATGCCCACGGTGCCGCCTCCGCCCGCGCTCGATCCGAGCTCGGCGCAGCCCCAAGAGATCACGGCGGCTAACAAGCCTGCGCGCACGGCCCCGGAGGCACGCTCATGACGTCGCTGGACATCCTGTTCGGTGCTGTTGGACTGATCACCGCAGCGAGCGCGGTCCTCGCAGTCACCACGCAGCAGCTTGTCCACGCCGCCCTCTGGCTTGTCGTGGCGCTGGGCACCCTGGCCGGCTGCTATCTGATCCTTGGCGCAGAGCTGGTCGCCCTCGTCCAGCTCCTCGTCTACGTCGGCGCCGTGGTGGTGCTCGTGCTCTTTGCGCTCATGCTGACCCGAGCGCCTATGGGGCGTAGTCCCGAGCACTCCTCCAGTGCGGTCCAACGGATCGCGGCAGCCGTCATCGCGGCTGGCACCACTTCGTTGCTGGCCGCAGTCCTGCTACCGGCCCTGGGCGGAGAGGTCCTGTCTGCCCGAACCGGTGACACCAAAGCGATTGCCACCCAGCTTTTCGGCGCCTGGGTGTGGCCCTTCGAGCTGCTTTCCGTGTTGCTCCTCATGGCACTGATCGCAGCCTTGGCCGTCTCCCGTATGCCCACCACGTCGCCTACATCTCCAGTGCCGGCCGAGACGGAGTCCACATGATCCATGTTTGGCTACCGCTCGCGCTCGTCTGCGTCCTTGCCGGGGCAGGGGCCTATGGCGTCATCGCCCGGCGCAACGCCGTCCTCGTGCTGATCGGGGTCGAGCTGATCCTCAACTCGGCCAACCTGCTGTTCGTCACGATGGGCTCGGTGCGGGGCGACACCTTGCGCACCGGCCAGGTCCTGACGCTCTTCCTCATCACCATCGCCGCTGCCGAGATCGGAGTCGCGCTCGCCGTGATCCTGGCGTTGTTCCGCAAGCGTGGCCACATCGACCTAAGCGAGCCCGGCGCATGAGCGATCTAGTCCTCCAGGCGACCCGGATGGTCGTCCTGGCCCCCTTCGTGGCCTCGGTGCTTGGCTTGTTCGTGGCCCGTCGCCGCTTCGCCAGCGCGGTCATCGCGTCTACCGGTGGGGTCGTGACCCTGCTCGCCGGCTCCTATCTCCTGTATGCCGTGCACCACGACTCGCTCGCCGGCGAGGTCTCAACCATCGGAGCACTCCCGCTGGGTCAGCTGCGAATGCCGCTGCACCTGCTCGTGGACGAGCTCAGCGCGATCGTGGTCTTCGCGGTCGGCATCGTGGGGCTCGCGATCCAGCTCTTCACCAAGTGGTACCTGCATGACGACGACCGCTATGGCGTCTTCACCGGAACGGTATCGCTGTTCCTCGCGGGCATGTTGCTTGTCGTCCTGTCCGGTGACCTCGTCCTCACCCTCGTCGGCTGGGAGATCATGGGCTGGTGCTCGTACCTGCTCATCGGCCACAACAGCCGGAAGGACTCCGCGTCCCGGGCTGCCATCAAGGCGTTCCTGGTCACCCGCTTCGCCGACCTGGCCTTCGTCATCGGCCTGATCATTCTGGCTTCTGGCGCCGGGACAACCAACATCCGCGAGCTGATGGCCACCTGGTCCGGTCTTCCGGGATCGACCCTGCTGACGGCCGCGTTCATCTGCCTGCTCTCCGGTATCGCCGGTAAGTCCGCGCAGTTCCCGTTCCACGACTGGCTGCCAGACGCGATGGAGGGCCCCACCCCGGCCTCGGCGCTCATCCACGCCGCGACGATGGTTGCCGCCGGCACCTTCGTCCTGGCGCGGCTGTTCCCGATCTTCGTCCTGTCGGATCCGGCCCGCCTGGTCCTCGCGGTGATCACCGCCGTGACGATGATCGGCGCTGCGATCCTTGCCTTCGGCCAGTCGGACCTCAAGCGTCTGTTGGCCTACTCCACCATCAGCCAGATCGCGATCATGCTGTCGGCCCTTGCCATCGCGCCGGTGACCACCGGGTCCGGTCCAGCGGTCTTGTACCTCTTGTCGCATGCGATGTTCAAGGCGTTGCTGTTCCTCGCGATCGGGTGGCTCAGCGTGCTCGTCGCAGGCACATCGGCGGTCGCCCTGGCGGGTGGGGTACGCCATCACAAGCAGCTCAGAGTGCCCCTCGGCATTGGCTTTCTGGCGCTTGCCGGAGTCCCACCCCTGGCTGGTTTTGTCGCCAAGGAATACGTTCTGGCTGCTGCCCACGACAACATCTCCGAGCTCGGTTCTGCCGCCGGGTGGATCGTCATGGTCGCGGTGGGGATGAGCGTCGTGCTCACCGCTGCCTACTGCACCCGCGCTTGGCTGGTCCTCACCCACCTCAGCGCTGAGGAGGAGGTCACCCACGAGGCCGCGATCAAGGAGGCACGCGAGGTCGAGGACGTCAGCATCATCGCGATCTTCACTGAGCCGGCCCCCGAGGGTGGTATTCCACCCGACTCTGCGCCCGCGTCGGGCTCGACCGTCACCGATGTCCACGCTGAGCCTGAGCATGGCCACGCCGACATCCATCGCAGTGCCCGCCTGTCGGTCGGGGTCCTCGCGTTCCTATCCGTTGTCGGAGGCCTGATCATCTTCACCCCACTGGTCCAGGTCGAGCCACACATCACGTGGTGGCTGGCCGCCTCATCGTTGGTCCTGATCGTGGCGTCCTGGGCGGGCGTGCGGTTCCTGGCACCCGTTGACGGCATCGGTGATGCGGCCGCTCGTCTTGGCGCCGATCGAATGGCGTTGTTCGACAGGGGTCTCGGCGCGGATGGTGTCTATGTCGCCCTGGCATCCCAAGTCGTCCGGCTCGCCGACATCGTGGTCGTTGCAGACCGCCAGGTCATCGACGCCTACGTACGCGGCACCGTCGTGGTGACGCGCTGGATCGGCGTCACCGGTGAGCGGGTGCATACCCGCAAGCCATCGTCGTACCTCGTGTGGTTGCTGGTCGGGTTGCTGGCCGTCGGCGTGGTCGGGGTGACGTCGTGGTGATCCTCCTGCTCGCTGCTCTGGCGATCCCGGCACTGACCGGCACCGCGTTGATCCTGACCGGGCGCGACTCCGTGAGGTCCAGCGAAGCCAACGCCAATCTGGTCAGCCTGGTCGCCTCCGTCGCCACGGCCGCTCTCGTGGTCGCAACGGTGATCACGCGCCCCAAGGTCGACTACCAGTGGCTGCCCTCGCTCGGCGTCAGATGGCAGTTTTCTGTGGACGGCATCAGCGCGCCACTCTTGATCCTCACTGCCGCCCTTGGCATCGCGGTCGTGGTCCACGCGCGCTCATACCCCCCGCACGGTGGGTCGTCCACGACGTTCTACGGGTGCCTGCAGCTGGTCGAGTTCGGGGCGCTGGCCACGTTCTTGAGCCGCGATGCCGTCGTCTTCTTCCTCTCCTTCGAAGTCGTGCTCATCCCCATGTGGGTGCTGATCTCCCGCTTCGGCGACTCCCACGATCTCCCTGCGCGCGCGGACGCGTCAGGCCGATTCGTCTTGTACACGGTGCTCGGCTCGACGCTGATGCTGGTTGGCATCCTCGCGCTGGTCCACTCCGCCGGCACGGCCAACCTGGACGCACTCGCGGCCGCCCGCGGAGCGGGACTGGATCGGTCCGCGCAGATGGTCATCGCCGCGCTGCTGCTCGTGGGGCTGGGCATCAAGATCCCAATGTGGCCGTTCCACACGTGGCTGCCACCGGCCCACACCATCGCCCCCACGGCCGGCTCGGTGCTGCTTGCGGCGATCCTGCTGAAGATGGGCACGTACGGCATCGTGCGCCTGGTCATCGCGCCTCTGCCCATCGGATTCGGCGCACTGGCTCCCGTGTTCGCGGCTGCCGGCGTCGTCGGGATCCTCTGGGGAGGCTTGGCCTGCTTGGTCGAGAACGACCTGAAGCGACTCATCGCCTACTCCTCCGTTGCGCACATGGGCTTCGTGGTTCTGGGGCTGTCGAGCGGGACGACCGTCGGGCTTCAGGCCGCCTTGTTCGCCAACATCGCCCACGGCGTCGTGTCCGCCCTGCTCTTCTTCCTCGTGGGTGGTCTCAAGGAACGCTGGGGATCAGCTGACCTGGCCACCGCGCGCGCCGCATTGCGCGAGGTCTCGCCACGCCTGGGTCTTGCCCTCGTCGTCGGCTTCGCCGCGTCGCTCGGACTTCCCGGTCTGGTCGGTTTCTGGGGTGAGTTCCTGGCCATGTACTCAGCGTGGTCCCCGGCAGCCGACCGCCCCGAAGGCTTCATGCGGGTTCTGGCCGTCCTGGCCGTGACCGGCACCGCGGTGGCCGCCGGCTACTCCTTGCGGGTGCTGCGGCTGATCTGGTCCGGCGACCGCACCTCGCCTGCGCATGTGGACGCTCACGGCGGCGAATGGTCCGTACTGGCAGTCCTGGTCGCTACCGTTCTCGTCCTCGGCGTTGCGCCCGGGATCGTGCTGAACACGACGAGCAAGGATGTCTCCGTCATCACTTCTGAGGTATCCCGATGAACCAGGCAGTTGTCAGTGTCAATGTCGGGGTGCTCCTTCCGATTCTTGCGCCAGCCATCGGAGCTGCCGCGGTCCTGGTCGTCGACGTCGCAGCTCAGCGGCTGCGTCGCACGCACTACATGATCGCGCTGGTCAGCCTCGTCGTCGGAGCGGTGGGCACGTTCGCCGGTCTCGGCATGGTTGCCGGGGGTGTTCGCCAGACGCTGTGCCTGCCCGGCGGTGGTCAGTGCATGTATGCCGCCGATGCCGTGGCGTCGGGCCTGCAGCTGGCGGCTCTGCTGGCGGCTGGTGTGACTCTGCTGCTCAGCTGGCCCGATGACAAGAAGCAGTCGTCAGGCGGCACCGCCGTGATCGTGAGTCTTGTTCTGGCGGCGACAGCCGGAGCCACGGCTGTCGCCGGTGCTCGCGACCTCGGTTCATGGCTGGTTGCCCTCGAGCTCGCCACCCTCCCGACAGTGGCGCTGGTCGCGCTGAGGGGCGCACGCTCAGCAATTTCCGGGGCGATAGCACTGCTCACCACGGCGTTGGTCTCGTTCGGTCTGCTGGCGCTCGCGGCCGCCCTGTGGTTCACCGCCACCGGCAGCGGATTCCTCACTCCCGCAGCGGCGCTCGCGGTGATCGACGATCCGACCCGACGCCCGATCCTGGTTCTGGCCGTGGCCCTCGTGGTCGCCGGGATCGGCTTCAAGCTGTCGCTCGTGCCGTTCCATGCGTGGACCCCTGAGGCCTACGACGGAGCTCCGTTGCCGATCGCCGCCTTCCTCGCCGGGGTCTCCAAGATCGCCGCTCTTGCCGCGCTCCTCATCGTCATCCGGGCCATCGCGCCATTGGGTGCTCCGGCCCTGACCACCATCGCGATCGTTGCGGCGGCGAGCATGACTCTGGGCAACATCATGGCGCTACGACAGGACAGCGTTGTTCGACTGCTTGCGTGGTCAACCGTCGCCCAGGCTGGGTGGGTGGTCATGCCCTTGGCTGCCGTGTCCTCAGCTGCTGTGTTCGCCTCCGGGGCATATCTGCTGGCCTATGTCCTCGCGACGCTCCTGGCGTTTGCCGTGGTCGCCGCCCTGGTCCAGACGAGGGGTGCTGCGCGGGCCCGTGACCTCAGCGGCTACCACGGTCTCGTGCACGACCACCCTGTTCTGGCCGCCGCGCTCGGGCTGGCGTTGCTGTCGTTGGCCGGGTTGCCGCCGGGCGTCCTCGGTCTCGTGGCGAAGGTCACGGCGCTGCGCCCTGTCGTCGCGAGCGAGCTCTGGTTGCTTGCCGTGATCGCGGCGGTCAACGCCGTCCTGGGCGTGGCTGTCTATCTGCGCTGGCTGCGTGTCGTCATGGCGACGCCTGAGCCGGAGACGGACGTGACCGCACCGGTGGCAGCTCCTGCCCTTTCGGCGCATCCCGCAACGCTGGTCGCGGTCGGTCTCGCCGCTGTGGCACTCGTGGTGACCAGCATGAACCCACAGCTGATCCTGGGGCTGCTGGGCTCCTGAGCGGCGTTGGCGGTGACTTCCTGCCGTTGACGGCGCGCCTGTGGCTGCCTCGCGCGACCCGTGTTCGGAACACCGGGTCGCGCGCTTGCGTTGGGAAGGTTATGCACAACCATTACAACGGGCTGAAGACCACGCTGCTCCTGAGCGGCATCTTTGGCCTGCTGCTCGCGCTCGGTTCCCTGGTCAGCCGGGGCAGATACATCTGGGTCTTTGCCCTGTTCGGCGTCGCCATGACGGCCTACGGCTACTGGAACAGCGACAAGATCGCGATCAAGGCCATGCGCGCCCAGCCCGTCAGCGAGGCCCAGGCCCCGGCGATGTACCGCATCGTGCGCGAGCTCTCGACGGCTGCAGGCAAGCCGATGCCGCGCCTGTTCATCTCGCCCACCGAGGCGCCAAATGCCTTTGCCACAGGTCGTGAGCCGTCCAACGCGGCGGTCTGCTGCACGGAAGGGATCCTGCAGCTGCTCGACGAGCGCGAGCTGCGTGGGGTCCTGGGCCACGAGCTCATGCACGTCTACAACCGCGACATCCTGACGGCTTCAGTCGCCGCTGCGATCGCAGGTGTCATCACCAGCGTCGCCCAGATGTTCATGTTCATGGGCATCTTCGGCGGCGGTGGCAACAATGACGACAACCGCTCCAACCCGATGGGCATGCTCCTCATGGCCCTGCTCGCTCCTCTTGCGGCAACGACGATCCAGCTGGCAATCACCCGCACGCGGGAGTACGACGCCGACGAGGACGGCGCCAAGCTGACCGGCGACCCGTTGGCCCTTGCATCGGCGTTGCGCAAGCTCGAGCGCGGGACTGCTGCCGCGCCGCTGGCCCCCCAGCGGGACATCGTCAACGCCAGTCACATGATGATTGCGAACCCGTTCCGGGCTCAGGACGTCTCACGGCTGTTCGCGACCCACCCGCCGATGGCGGAGCGCATCGCGCGGCTGGAAGCGATGGCAACGGGGTTCCGCGGCTACTGACCGGCGTTCGCCGGCGGTGACCGCGCAGACCACCCCCCAACGCTTCTGGAAGAGTGTCGGGCATGGCCAACCTGACCCGCCTCGAAGCAGAGGCGCGATCCGCCTTGATCGACGTCACCGCATACCGCGTGGAGCTGGATCTCGCCCAAGGGGCGACGACCTTCGAGTCCTCGAGCACGGTGCGGTTCACGTGCGCGGAGCCGGGGGCGTCGACGTTCCTGGACGTCAAACCGCACCGGCTCCACCGGGCCACGCTCAACGGTGTGGAGATCGATGGTGCGGGCTTCGATGGCCAGCGGATCGCCCTGACCGGCCTCTCGGCCGAGAACGAGGTCGTCGTCACGGCGACCATGAGCTACAGCAACGACGGGCAGGGACTGCACCGCGCGGTCGACCCGGCAGACGACCAGCACTACGTCTACGGGCACTCGTTCCTGGATGCTGCGCCGCGGGTCTTCGCGTGCTTCGACCAGCCCGACCTCAAGGCTCCATACGACGTCACGGTGACCGCGCCGCCTGAGTGGATCGTCCTCGGCAACGGTGCCGCCAGGCACACCGGCGAGGGGACTTGGGTGCTGGCGACGACGAAGCCGCTGGCAACCTACTTCTTCACCGTCTGCGCCGGACCGTACGTCTCGGTTGCCGCCGAGCACGACGGCATCCCGTTGGGCATCCATGCCCGGGCCTCCCTGCGGGAGCCGCTCGAACGCCAGGTCGAGCAGATACTCACCATCACCCGGCAGTCCTTCGACTACTACCACTCCTTGTTCGGCATCCGCTATCCGTTCGGGGAGTACCACCAGGTCTTCGTGCCCGAGTTCAACGCGGGCGCGATGGAGAACCCCGGCTGCGTGACGTTGCGGGACCAGTACGTATTTCGCGGAGCCACGACCCACGATGAGGTGCTGACCCGGTCCAGCACCATCTCGCACGAGATGGCACACATGTGGTTCGGCGACCTGGTGACCATGCAGTGGTGGGATGACCTGTGGCTGAACGAGTCCTTCGCTGAGTACATGTCACACCGAACCCTTTGCGAGGCCACGGAGTTCACCGATGCCTGGGTCGACTCGTCGATGGCCCGCAAGCCCTGGGGCTATGGAGCCGAGCGGATGCCGTCGACCCATCCCGTAGCTGGTTCCCCCGCTCCCGACGCCCAGTCGGCGCTGCAGAACTTCGACGGCATCTCCTATGCCAAGGGTTCAGCAACCCTGGTTCAGCTCATTGAACACATTGGGGACAGTGCTTTCATCGCCGGGGTGGCGGACTACCTGCGCTCCCATGCGTACGGAAACGCCTCCCTCGCGGACTTCATGGGGGCGATGGAGCGTTCGAGCGGCAAGGACCTTCAGAGCTGGGCTGACGCCTGGCTGCGGACCGCCGGGCTCGACGCGATCTCGCTGGAAACGACGTCCGATCAGGGCTTGATAACTTCCGCGACGGTCCACAGAACCCCGCCCGACCTGTACCCAGCAGATCGCCCGCATAGTTTCGATATTGCTGGATTCTCATACGGCACAGAGGTATTCCGGGTCGCTACGACGGTGGACCGCAACGAGTCCATCCTGCCTGAGCTGGAGGGCACGCCGATAGCAGGCATGTTGATCCCGAACGCGGCTGACCTGACCTGGGCCAACATCAAGCTCGATGCGGCCACGGTCGCTGCGGCGCCGGCTGAGCTGTCGTCGGTCCCGCAGGCGCAGGCGAGGGCGGTCGTCTGGACTGCACTTATCGACGGCGTCGCGCTCGCCGAGATCGACCCGCGGCACCTGCTCGCTGTCATGGCAACGTCTTGGGCCAAGGAGAGCAACCAGTCGATCATCAACCGGGTGGGTCTGCAGATGACGCTGCGGATCATTCCCCAGTTCATCCCCGTGTCCGAGCAGGACGGCGCCTACGCCGTCATGGCCAAGGCCGCTGCATCGATGCTTGCCCAGTCAGAACCGGGTTCGTCACGGGCGCTGGTGGCTGCCCGATACGTGGCCACCTCGTCGGCTGACGAGGACCTGTTGCATGGGTGGGCATTCGGGGATCAGCTGCCCGAGGGTCTGGCCGGGGACTCGGACTTTCGATGGGTGGTGCTGTGCAACCTGGCTCGTCGCGGCGTCATCGGACCGGTCGAGATCGACGCAGCGCTGGAGCGCGACCACACCATGCAGGGAAACCTGAAAGCGTTGCAGGCCAAGGCTTCTGCGCCCGATGCGTTGGCCAAGGAGTGGGCATGGGAGCAGATCACGGGGGAGCATGGGCGATCCAACTACGAGCTGAACGCGCTCGCCACCGGCTTCTGGTACGCCGCGGACCATGACGTTCTCCGGCCCTACGTGGCGCGCTATTTCACCGATGTGCCGTCCCTGTCAGGGCGGCTCGGCGAGGACGCGTTGGCCAGGGTCGCCGCGTTGGCCTTTCCGAGCAACATGGTCGAACAATCCACTGCGGACCGGTCCGCATCTCCGCTCGCTCGCGCCGACCTGACGGCCTCAGTGCGTCGGGCCATCATCGACGCCGACTCCGAGCTGCGCGAGGCGCTGGCATCGCGGGCCGTCTTCGGGTGACGGGCACGGCATACCGGCACTGAGAAGGGTCCTGGACGACTCGCCCAGGACCCCGGCTGCCTCAGCAGACTCAGCGGTAGTTGGTGAACTGGACTGCGACCTCCAGGTCAGCACTACGCAACATCGCCATGACCGCCTGCAGGTCGTCCTTGGACTTGCTGGAGACGCGTAGCTCGTCGCCCTGGATGAGCGGCTTGACCGTCTTGCCATACTCGTCGCGAATCATCTTGGTGATCTTCTTGGCCTGCTCCTGGCTGATGCCATCCTTGAGGGAGAACTCGAGGCGGTACTCCTTGCCGGAGAGCTGAGGCTTCTTCTCTTCAAGATCGAGGGCCTTGAGCGAGACGTTGCGCTTGACCAGCTTGGTCTGGAACACGTCCAGGACGGCGAGCACCCGCTCCTCGCTGTTTGCCTTGATCAGGATGTTGTCGCCGCTCCACTCGATGGACGCCCCGACATTCTTGAAGTCGTAACGCTGGGAGATCTCCTTCTGGGACTGCGTCAGCGCGTTGCTGACCTCCTGCTTGTCAACCTTGCTCACGACGTCGAACGATGCGTCGGCCATATCGGCTCCTTCGAGGTTGTCGGATGTGTGAAGTGGACGGTTTGGCCCGCCCGATTGGACGTGCACCGTGGTTGGGTTGCTATTGTTCCATCCGCACCCAGGCAGGTTGCCCGAGCGGCCAATGGGAGTGGACTGTAAATCCATCGCGAAAGCTTCGAAGGTTCGAATCCTTCACCTGCCACCGAGTGCGTGAGAGGGCCTCTGACCTGCGGAAACGCGGTCGGAGGCCCTCTTCTTATACCTGGCGGGGGTATCGAAAACGGCCCCGTTTTGGCGGTCATCAGGTTCTCGGTCGCAGGCCTGTGACCTGCACAAACGCGCGGACCGACTTGCGCGGGTTCGAGGTCTGTGGGGAATGCGTGGGGAAGTTTGGGTCCGGACCATCGTGCTGGCCGGACTGGTCCGAGCGCTGACCTGCGGGTATGGCGGGGGTGGGGGTATGCAATCGCTGTGGAAACCAACACCATCGCGCTTGACAACAGTGGCGTGACGAGGCGGTTGGGTCCGACAGAAACCAATGGGCCTTTCCGGTCCTCGACGCTGGCTTGTGGGCTCGCCGTAGGACCTGCCTGAGCGGGAATCTTCACCGGACGGGTCCTACAGGACGTTCATGCGCTGACGCTGCTGCGGATCTGCATCTTGGCGTTCGTCGTTCCGCTAATGGGACTCCCTCTCGTGCCGATGACATTGAGCTGGCCGGCTGACACGAAGCTGTTTGTCCGTGGCACAACCGCGACAAGGAAGCGTCATTCCGGCCCAGTAGGACGCAGGCGGCCGTCCCCGACGAAACGCTCGGTCATGCAGCTGTCCGCGAGCGTCATATCGGCCAGTCGAATGGTCAGCCAGGGGAGGTGAACACTCCGAACCGGCAGGCACGGCATCGTGCAGCCGGTACGACGTGCCGGCCCCAGATCCAGTGCTGGGTGACGACGTGATCGCCGCCGAAGATCGTCCGATGTTGCTTGGGGTGGAGAACCCAGCGGAAGGGGCCTTTCCCGGCATTCAGGTATCCCAGTTCCATCGTCTGCCCACATCGCGGGCAGACGAGTTCGGACTCGAGGAACCACTCATTCGCGGCTTGGCCGTTCATGGGGGACCTCTTCCTCGACAGACTTGTCGCTCCGGGTTCGCAGGTCGTGCTGGATTCAGGATGATTTTGCGCCTTATAGGACGCGCCCCCTAAAACCGGCGCATCGCAACCGTAGATCCTGAGTCGCCGCTGCGGTCACTGAACGCCCTCATCCGCCGTGCGCTCATCTCAAGACTCAACTTGAGCTACAAACACCGTAGGTAACGCTCGAGGACCTGCGACTCTTTGTACGGGCCGTCGCCTTCGGCGTCGTGCAGAGGTTCGTCAAATC
>DATCNE010000297.1:0-1717 GCA_036565395.1 Dermatophilaceae bacterium | reverse complement strand
TCGAGGACGGCAACCGTCCCGGCGTCACCGAGAAGCAGTCGGCGGAGGTGCGCGAGCTGAAGAAGCGCAACCGGCTGCTCGAGCAGGAGAACGAGGTCCTGCGCCGGGCGGCCGCGTACCTGTCGCAGGCAAACCTGCCGGGAAAATAGTGTTCCCGCTCGTCCGTGAGATGGCCGCGGCCGGCGCCCGAATCAGGGTTCCGGTCGCGGTAGCGTGCAGGGTACTGGGGCTCTCGACCCAGGGGTATTACCAGTGGCTCAAGAAACCGGTGTGCCAGCGGGACTGGGACGATGCGCACCTGATCGACGCCGCCCTGGACATCCATCTCGACGACCCAGGCTACGGGTACAGGTTCATCGCCGACGCGCTCGCCGATCAGGGCATGGTGGCGTCGGAAAACCGTGTGTGGCGGTTGTGCTCGACCCAACGGATCTTCTCGCTGCACTCGAAGAAGCGTGGCCTCAACCACAAGCCCGGACCACCTGTCCACGACGACCTCCTCAAGGTCATCGGTGAGCAGGGTCGCCCCACCCGCGACTTCACCGCTCAGGCACCCAACACCAAGTGGTTGACCGACATTACCGAGCACCCCACCGGCGAGGGCAAGCTCTACTTGTGCGCGGTCAAGGACTGCTACTCCAGCCGCATCGTGGGTTACTCCATCGACTCGAGGATGAAGCCATCGCTGGCGGCCTCGGCGATCCGCAACGCGATCAGCCTGCGCTCACCTGTCGGCACCATTCTGCATAGCGACAGGGGCAGCCAGTTCCGGTCCAAGACGGTCGTGCGGCTGTTGAAGAACAACGACCTGCATGGGTCGATGGGCCGCGTCGGCGCGTGCGGCGACAACGCCGCGATGGAGTCGTTCTTCTCGCTGCTGCAGAAGAACGTCCTCGACACCAAACGATGGGAGACCCGCGAGGAACTCCGCCTCGCGATCGTCACCTGGATCGAGACCAAGTACAACCGCCGACGTCGACAACGAGGCCTGGGCAAACTCACCCCGGTCGAGTTTGAGACAATCTACGCAGCCGCAAACGCGACCTGAGAACCATCAACCCCGAGTGTCAACCAAACCGGGGGCAGACCCCGCTCATGCTTGATGACAGTGTGATCATCGCCGCGGCCGACATCGAGCAATCGCGGTTCAGGAGTCTGCGAGCGGCACGCCGCATGTCGCCCCGCATGCCTCGAAATGCGATGCACAGTCCATCCCCACGATCTAGGTTGTCTACGTGGATACGGTCCTGAACAGTGGCCTCATCATCGAAGTTCCTGAGGCCGAGCCAGCGGTCAGAGAGCCCCGTTCGAGGCTGGACGGCAATGCTCGGCTGGGGATTCCGGCCCACATCACCGTGCTCTTCCCATTCGCACCTCCCGCGTACATCGACGACGCTGTGCTGCGCCGGCTCGCCGGCATCTTTGCGGCCGTGCCAGCGTTCGAGCACCGCCTCGTGCGCACGAACTGGTTCGATGAAGACGTCCTGTGGCTGGAGCCCGAGAATGACGCTCCATTTCGCTTACTCACCGAATCGGTTCATCGGGAGTTCCCGGACTACCCACCCTTCGGCGGCCAGTTCGAGGACGTGGTCCCCCACCTGACGATCGCCGACCGGTGCCCTCTCAAGCAGATGCAGTCCGCCGAACATCTCGTTGAGAAACACCTCCCGATCAACTGCATCGCGAGAGGGGTGTCTCTGATGGTCCAACGCGATGC
>DATCNE010000296.1:0-27988 GCA_036565395.1 Dermatophilaceae bacterium | reverse complement strand
GAAGGCGAAGTTGACATTCGTGTCACGAACGAACGAGACGAATGGCACCCCCGGAGTGCGGAACCGCTCGTTCGGGAACTGCAGCGCCAGTATGGCAAAGATCACCCCCACCAGAGTCTGCCCGGCCAGCTTCTCCCTGCTGCGCAACCCAAGGCTTCGCTGTTTTGAGATCTTGAGATAGTCGTCCAGAAAACCCACGACTCCCAGCCCGGCCATCAGGAACAGCACCAGCACCCCGCTGACAGTGAGGGGCGTCAAGGTGAACAGGTGTGCCGCGCCGTAGGCCAGCAGCGAGGCCCCGATGATGACGGCGCCCCCCATGGTTGGGGTGCCACGCTTGGTGTGGTGCGAGGTCGGCCCGTCGTCGCGGATGAACTGGCCGTAACGGCGGCGGACCAGGAACTTGATGAACAACGGGGTGCCGAGAAGCGAGAGTACGAGGGCAATTGCCGCGGCCAGGAGTACTGCCTTCACGAGGAAACCTCCGGCCCGGTGTCGTCGACAAGACGATCTCCGAGCCACCGTAGCCCCGCGTCACGGCTTGACTTGACCAACACGACGTCACCCGGCGCAAGTTCTCGACGAAGCAGGTCATAGGCGGCGTCGATGTCCGCAACCCAGATCGCCCCCTCGTCCCTGGCTCCCTTGTGGGCCCCGCTGAGGATCGGCTGCGTCCTCTCGCCGACGGCGACCACACGCGACACGTTCAGGCGCACAGCGAGTCGGCCGAGGGCCTCATGTTCGGTGATGGATCCGGACCCCAGCTCACGCATCTCGCCCAGAACTGCCCAGGTCCGACGGCCCTTGCCCATGATCGCCAGGGTCCTGAGCGCAGCGAGCATCGAGTCCGGGTTGGCGTTATAGGCGTCGTTGATGATGGTGACACCGTCAACCCTTTCGTGGACCTCCATCCGCCACCGGCTCAGCGGGCGCGCTTCTCCCAGCGCGGTGGCGACGTCCTGCAGCGTCATGCCGACGACAAGCGCGACTGCGGCAACGGCCAAGGCGTTGCCGACGTGGTGCTCTCCGTAGAGGCCGAGGGCAACGGGGGCCGAGCCCTGATCGGTCACGAGCGAGAAGGACGCCCGGCCCTGAGGGTCGAGCGAGACGTCGACCGCCCGAACTGCTGCCAAGTCCGACTCGCCCACTGATATGACGTGGGCCCGGGTCTGGTTCGCCATCGCCGAGACGATCGGGTCGTCCGCGTTGAGGACGGCGAATCCCGTTGCGGGCAAAGCCTGCACGAGTTCGGCCTTGGCCGTGCCGATGGCCTCCTGTGAACCGAACTCACCCACGTGCGCCGTGCCGACGTTCAGGACGACGCCGATCTGGGGTGGCGCCATACGGGTGAGGTAGTCGAGGTGACCGATCGCCCTGGCGCCCATCTCGAGCACGAGGTATGCCGTGGTGGAGGTGATCCGGCAGACGGTGAGTGGCACGCCGACCTCGGAGTTCAGGGAACCGATGTTGGCCACCGTCTCGCCGTGCCGTTGCAGAACGGACAGCAGCAGATCCTTGGTGCTGGTCTTGCCCGATGAGCCCGTGACGGCGATGACGACGACGTGGGCATTGCGCTCGATCAGGGCGCTGGCCAGTGCGACGAAAGCCGCCTGGACGTCGGCAACAACCACGCATGGCAGGTCAGGGACCGGCCGCGAGGTGAGGGCGGCGACGGCTCCCAGCCCGCGGGCCCCTTGGACGAACTGATGGCCGTCCATCGCCTCGCCGATGCGTGCGACATAGAGGCTGCCCGCGGAGGCTTCCCGGGAGTCGGTGACCACTGGTCCGTCCACCAGCGGATCCGCGCCCGAGCCGCCCACGGCGTCATGGAGCTGGCCACCGGTGATCCGGGCGATCTCGCTGAGCCGGAGGGGAATCACCGGACCTCGCCACGGTTGGCGTCAGTGGCTGCATGCTCGATCAGGGCTGCTCTCAACTCTGCTCTGTCGTCGAACGGGTGGACCACGCCGGCAATTTCCTGACCACTCTCATGCCCCTTGCCCAGAACGACAACGGTGTCCTCAGGTCCCGACTCGGCGACGGCGGCCCGGATCGCTGCGCCACGGTCGCCGATCTCGATGATCCGCCCAGGTGAGCGGCCGGCAGTCCGATCCTGGGCGACGGCTCCGCGCAGCACTGCGGCGCGAATGTCGGCCGGTGCCTCCGAACGAGGGTTGTCATCGGTCACGACGACGCGGTCCGCATAGGCCGCTGCTGCAGCGCCCATGGCCTCACGCTTGCCGGCGTCTCTGTCTCCCCCTGCGCCAAGAACGACGATCAGCGACCCAGAAGTGTTGTGTCGCAAGGCTTTCAGTGCTGCTGCCACCGCGTCAGGGGTGTGTGCGAAGTCGACGACGGCCAGCGGCATCCGGCCCTGGACCCGGGGCTCCGCGGATTCGACACGCTGGTTGTCGTCCACGAGCACCCGCTCCATCCGGCCGGGCACGTGCGGATCTGCAGCCAGCGCCTGCCCGATCGCATCGTCGGCGTAACCCGCGGCCGACAACACCAAAGCAGCCACCGCCGTGTTCACCTGGTTGAAGTCCCCCGGCAGGGCTGACCGCAGCGACAGCCGCCGTTCCTGCCCGACCAGCTCGAAGTCGGATCTGTCCACTCCCGAGGACTGAACATGCCAGTCGGCCGCTACGTCGTGACGCGACGAGACGGACACGACAGGCACCCCGGACTCCCGGACGAGGCGCTGGCCCCATTCGTCATCCACACACACCACACCGCGGACAGCCCGGTCGGGAGTGAACAACGACGCCTTCGAGAGGTAGTAGCTCTCCATCGACCCGTGGAAGTCGAGGTGGTCCTGGGACAGGTTGGTGAAGGCAACGACGTCAAAACGCACACCATCGACCCGGTGCAGGCTCAAGGCGTGGCTGCTCACCTCCATGGTGCACGTGTCCACACCCCGCTCACGCATCACGGCGAACAAGGCGTGCAGGTCCGCCGACTCGGGGGTGGTCCGGACGCTCTTGACCCGGTCCTCGCCGATGCGGGTCTCAACCGTTCCGATCAGGCCGGTCACTCGCCCGAGCGCGCGAAGGGCCGAGTCGAGCACATAGGCGGTCGTCGTCTTGCCGTTGGTGCCGGTGATCCCCAGCATGGTCAGCCCCTCGCTGGCCCGGCCGTAGATCATCGCCGCCACGCCTCCGAGGCAAGCCCGGGGATCCGGAACGACCAGCACGGGAACCGGGACCTCGTTCAGCGCGAGAAGTGCCGCCCCCCTGGGGTCGGTCAGGATGGCAACCGCACCGAGCCCGATGGCTGCCACACCGAAGTCGGCGCCGTGCACGTGGGCTCCGGGGAGGGCGGCATACAGGTCTCCGGGGCGGATGGCGCGCGAGTCCAGGGTCACCCCCGTCACGACGATTCGCGGGTCGACGATGGTCCCAGCCGTCGCCGGCACACCCGCACACTCAGCCACGGACTTCAGGCTGATCCTGTGCGGGCTTCTGGGACGAGGAGCCGCGTTCACCACCGGATGGAGGTTACCGCGAGCCGGTGTGGGCCTGGTGACCCGAGTTGACCTTCAACGCGGCCTCAGCCTTGTCGGCGGATGCCGGCGCATCGTCGACCTTGAGCTTCATGACCGGCGGCGGGGTTCCCGTTGGAGGGATCTTGAACTCCTGCAACGCATAGGTCATGACGTCCTTGAACACCGGGCCAGCCGTCGATCCACCGAAGTAGCCCCGGATCGGGTTCTGCAGGATCACGGCAACGACGAACTCCGGCTTGTCGGCAGGCGCGAAGCCGATGAAGGACGCCGTCTTGCCCGAGTAGCGACCGTTGGCGCCAACGCGATCGGCCGTGCCGGTCTTGCCCGCAACGCGGTATCCCGGGATCTCGGCCATCTGGGCCGTGCCCCCGTCGCCCACGACGAACTCGAGCATCTGGCTCAGCGTCTGGGCCACCGGCTTGGTGATGACCCGCACCGCCTTGGTGGGCCGCGCCGCGGCGAACGTGCCATCGGCCTTCTCCGTGCTCGCCACGAGGGTCGGTGGCACCCGAAGCCCCCCGTTGGCAATGGTCTGGAAGACGCCGGCCGCCTGGATGGCGTTGACGGCCAGGCCCTGGCCGTACATCACGGTGTAGCGCTGGGAGCCGCTCCAGTCCTTGGACCTGGCGAAGATGCCGGCGGTCTCGCCCGGGAACCCGACGCCGGACATCTGGCCGACACCGAAGCGGCGGAAGTACTTCTCCAGGGTGGCCGGTGGGACCTTCTCGCCGACCATCATGGTGCCGATGTTGCTCGACTGGGCGATGACGCCGGCAAACGTCAGCTTCTCGACGGCGTGGTCATGGGAGTCCCGGAACGACTGGCCTGCACGGGAGAGCCGGTTGGGAACCACCACAGGAGTCGCCGGCGTCGCGACGCCCTCCTGCAGAGCTGCCGCCGCTGTCATGACCTTGGCGATGGACCCCGGCTCGAACGCTTCTCCGAAGGCCTTGTTGCTGAGGTTGCCGCTGGCCGCGGAGATGTTGTTCGGGTCGAACGTCGGATATGACGCGACCGCCGTGAGCGCACCGGTCTTGACGTCCATGACCACGACGGTGCCCGACAGCGCGAGAGTCTCGTCAACCTTGAGGGCAATGGCGTTCTGGGCGAACCACTGCAGGTCGTTGTCGATCGTTAGCCGAACATCACGGCCGGGCACGGCCGGCGTGGTCTGCTGCTCACCGGTGGGGATGATGCGGCCGCCCTGTGACTGCTCGTAGGTCGACTTGCCCGGCTGGCCGTTCAACGTGGTGTTCAACAACAGCTCGAGCCCGCCGCCACCTGATCCATCGCCACCCGTCCAGCCCACGAGCGAGGCCACCGCGGAGGCGCTCGGGTAGGAACGGGTCGATGTCTGCTCGCTGAAGATGCCCGGAATCCCCAGTGCCTGGATCTTGCGCCAGTTCATCGGCGTAATGCCCTTGGCGACATACACGAACTGACGAGTACCGGTCAGCGTCGTTGTCAGCTCGACCTGGGACATGCCCAGGATTGGCGCCAGATCGGCTGCTGCCCCCAGCACGCCAACGGTCTGACGGACCCCGTTGACCTTCTTCTTGTACTCCGGCACTGCCGTCTGATCCGCGGTGACGTTTCTGCGATCGATGCTCGTGGCCAGGACCACGCCATTTGCGTCCGTGATGTCGCCCCGCATCGCCGGCACGGCGCTCACGTACAAACGGCTCTTGAGCGCGGCGCTGGCGACGGGCGAGGCGTCCAGCGCCTGCAACCGCAGCAGCTGAGCGCTGAAGAGACTGAAGACGAAGAGCACCGTCAACAAGAGGAACCGAACGCGTCGCGCGGGGTGGGCGACAGCGCGGCGACCCGGTCGGGCCGGTCGGGCCGGTGGGCCGGAACGATGCGGCGGAACGCGGCTGGCGCTCTTGGCCACTGGCGATCTGCCTGACGAGGCCCTGCGCGGCGCGGAGCTCGATGAGCTCCGGGAAGGGCGAGCCGCCTCCTTGGCCGAGGGGTGACGAGCTCCCACACCCTGACGGTCAGCGCCTGCAGGTCGCCCGGTGCGAGCGGTCCCGCGTCCCGACGCGCCGGACGCCGAGGCGCGGGCAGGACCGCCATCCCCGAGCCCCCGGCCACGCGTCTGAGTCACGTGCTCACCTCGGTCCGGGCTTCGGCGGCGTGTTGGGGGCGGGCTTGGCAGGCTTGGTGTGTGCCTGCGCGGATGCCGACGCGGGCGTCTTGTTCGGGATCACGGCAAAGCCGGGGGGCGCCTTGGCTGGTTTCGCCACGCCGATGACCTTGCCATCGGAGAGCCGCAGGAAGGCCGCGGACTGCGCTGGCACCATACCCATCCTGGCCGCACTGGCCGCGAGGTTGGCAGGCGACTCGGATCTCTGCAGGGACTGGGTCAGAGCATCCTGCGTGTCGGTGAGCTGAGCGGAGGTGGCGCTCAGGTCGTGCAGCGTGAAGGAGCCCTGCGCCAGAGCCGTGTTGAGCAGCAGAAGTCCGATCAGCCCGGCGGCGAGCAAGGTCGCGCAGATGATGCCGAATGCGGCGCCGCTGTGATGGGAGGGCGCCCCGGTGACCACGCGAAGCCTGGTCGAGGTCGTGGTCGTGGTCGGACGGTTGAGGGGCCGCGCGCCGGCGCGTGCTGCGGACGTCATCTGGCTCATGTGCGGCGTCCCTTCGAGGCTCGCACTCGCTCGGCTGCCCGCAGTCGGGCCGATGCCGCACGAGGGTTGGCACTGATCTCTTCCGCGCTGGGCTCCTCGGCTCCGCGGGTGAGCAGGCGCAGGTATGCCGCATGCTCGGGGAGCTCGACCGGCAGACCGACCGGGGTGCTGCTGCGCGCGCCGGCGGTCAGCACCCGCTTGCTGAGCCGGTCCTCGAGGGAGTGGTAGCTCAGCACCGCGATGCGGCCGCCGACGGCAAGCGCGTCAACGGCTGCCGGCAAGACGGCCTCGAGGGCCTGGAGCTCGGCGTTGACCTCTATACGCAACGCCTGGAAGGTGCGCTTGCCCGGGTGCCCGCCGCTCTTCTGGGATGCGGCCGGGACCACCGAACGAAGAAGCTCGACCAGCCGGGCCGAGCTGGTGAACGGCTCACGACCACGCTCCCGGACGACGGCAGTGGCCACTCGCTTGGCGAAGCGCTCCTCACCGTAGTCATGCAGGATCCGCACGAGATCGGTCAGGCTGTAGGTATTGAGCACGTCGGCGGCCGTCATGCCGCCCGACTGGTCCATCCGCATGTCCAGCGGGGCGTCGTGCCGGTAGGCGAACCCACGTTCCTGCTCGTCCAGCTGCAGCGATGACACTCCGAGATCGAGCAGGACCGCCGACACCGACGACAACCCCTGCTCGGTCAGGATCTGGGGCAGCTCGTCATACACGGCGTGGATCGGGGTGAACCTGTCACCGAAACGGGCAAGCCGCTCGCCGGCCAGCGTGAGGGCCTCACGGTCGCGGTCGATGCCCAGGACCCGCGCGTTCGGGCAGTGTTCCAGGACAGACTCGCTGTGCCCGCCCATCCCCAGTGTGGCGTCCACCATGACGGAACCCGGCTGCTCGAGGGCAGGCGCCAACAGCTCCAGAATGCGGTCGCGCAGGACGGGGACGTGCCGGTCCTCCGCTGTCCCGCGAGCGTTCATCGTGCGTCTTTCCCTTGGCTGGTAACGGTATTGCGAGGTCCTGGTGCGATGTACTGCAGACCCTGCGGTCAGGTCCCCAACCGCTTCTAGGGGTGCTGCCCGACCTCGGGGAAGTGAGCTCGGGAAGCGAAGCGGGTGGAGACCTGGCCCCAGGGGCCCTGTCGACTGCCGGCGGTGCGATCACAGGAGTCCGGGGAAGACCTCCTCCGCCTGGTCCGAGAACGGCTGCTCCGTGCTCTCGAGGTAGGCGTTCCACGCAGCTGAGTCCCACAGCTCGATGCGCAGCCCGGCACCGATCACCGTGCAGTCACGGGTGAGACCTGCGTACTCGCGCAGCACTGCGGGGACGGTCACCCGGCCCTGCTTGTCAGGGATCTCGTCAAAGGCGCCGGACAGGAGCAGGCGCGTGTAGTCGCGGACCGGTTTGCTCGTCATAGGTGCGGCGCTTGCCGCCTCTGCCCGCCGGACGAACTCGTCCATCGGGAAGATGTCGAGGCAGCGCTCCTGCCCCCGGGTGATGACCAGACCACTGGCGAGGCGCTCACGGAACTTGGCCGGCAGGATGAGGCGCCACTTGTCGTCAAGTCGAGGGGTGTGCGTGCCGAGGAACACCGTGCACCTCCTCCCGCTGAACAAGAGCTTGTGGGCTATTTCGGTCGTGGACAGCGAGCGCTCTCCGCTGTCCCCCACCGTACTCCACTTCCCTCCACTTATTGGTAAAACCGAGGAAAACCTCGATTCGCAAGAACGTGTTTGCACAGGTCACCGCGCTGAACCGATGGTGGAGGGGAAATCTCATCGAGACGCGACTCCTCGAGCCGGTGCAGTGAGCAGCGAAGTGCGGCAGGATGAAGGGACCAACCCGGGAGGCATTTTGAGTGCGATAGGCGCCGCACGCGACGGTTTCGTGCAAGATCAGGGCATGCAGGCATCTTCCGGAGCCGACCAGGCCGGTCTCGAGCTCGTCACCGAGGTCGCTGCCAGGATGCGCAAGGCTATGGCGACCGTCATCGTGGGCAAGCCAGACGTCATCAACACCGCAATCACCGTTCTCCTCGCCGAAGGACACCTGCTCATCGAGGACGTCCCCGGCGTCGGCAAGACCATGCTGGCCAAGGCCCTGGCCAAGTCCATCGACTGCTCAGTGCGCCGGGTGCAGTTCACGCCCGACCTTCTGCCCAGCGACATCACCGGGGTCAGCGTCTTCAACCAGGACCTACGCGACTTCGAGTTCCGGCCGGGCGCCATCTTTGCCAACGTCGTCGTCGGTGACGAGATCAACCGCGCCTCCCCCAAGACCCAGTCGGCGATGTTGGAGTGCATGGAAGAGGGCCAGGTCACCGTCGACGGCCAGACCTATGAGCTGCACAAGCCGTTCATCGTGATGGCCACACAGAACCCGATCGAGATGGAAGGCACCTACCCCCTGCCCGAGGCACAGCGCGACCGGTTCATGGCACGCATCTCGATGGGCTACCCGTCCCCGGCCGCAGAGGTCTCGATGCTGGACAGCCACGGCGGCGCGTTCCCTCTCGAGGCGATGGCACCGGTGACCGACGGTGACACCGTCGCAAAGCTCATCGACACGGTGCGGACGCTGCACACGAGCGCGGCCATCAAGCAGTACGTCGTCGACCTCACCACCGCGACCCGCTCGACCCCTGCCCTGCGCTTGGGGGCATCTCCGCGCGCCAGCCTCCACCTCCTGCGAGCAGCGCGAGCATACGCAGCCCTGGCCGGACGCGACCATGTTCTGCCGGATGACGTACAGGCCCTGGTCGAGCCCATCCTGGCTCACCGGATGATCCCGGCCGGCGAGACCCAGATGGCCCACCGCACCAACAGTGAGGTTCTGCACGAGCTCGTACGGCGAGTCCCCATTCCTGCTTCGGCACGCTGAACGGCATACGGAACGAGCCGCAGACAGAGAACGGACCACATCATTTGACCCGCCTCCGAGACGTACTCACCACCCGCGGCCGTGCCTTCGTGGCAGCCGGCCTGACCTTGCTGCTGGGTGGCTTCCTGCTCGGGTTCTCAGACATCACGCGCGTCGGCGCACTCCTGGCCACATTGCCGCTCCTGGCCGCCGTGGCCACCAGACGCACCAGCAGCACCGTCGAGGTCTCCCGCAGGGTTCAACCCGCCCGACTCGTGGTCGACCAGCCAGCCAACGTCCAGGTGGTGTTCGAGAACACTTCTGGGCGACGCAGCCAGCTTCAGCTGGCTGAGGAACGCCTGGACCACGTGCTCGGCGACCGACCTCGCTTCGTCCTGCCACCCATGGAGCCTGGTGATATTCGCGAGATGGACTATCAGATCCGCTCCCATGTCCGCGGACGTCACCGGCTCGGACCCCTGACGTTGCGCATACGGGATCCGTTCGGTCTGGCCACCATCGCGGCAACGACGCCCGGCGTCACCGACATTCTGGTCCTGCCCCGCATCGAGGTTCTCGGCCGCGGGCGACCCCGCTCGGAGGGCATCGGAGCCGAAGGCACCATCCCCCACATGGTCGCCCTGCACGGCGAGGACGACGTGGCCGTCCGCAGCTACCGCGACGGCGATGACCTGCGCAGGATCCACTGGCCTGCCACAGCCCATCGGTCGATGCTGATGGTGCGCCAGGAGGATCTCCCGGCCAGACGACGGGCCGTTGTCGTGCTGGACTCGCGCGCGGACGGGCACCAGGGTTCGGGCGCCCTGGGGTCCTTCGAATGGGCGGTGAGCGCTGCGGCCTCCATCGCGACGCACCTGTTCGGACATCATTACGCCCTCCACCTGGTCAGCAACGAGACCACTGCTGGGGGTGAGGCGACCCAGATCCTCGAGATCGACAAAGCGATGGCCTCGCTGGCCGTGGCCCAGCTCGGTCCGGTCCAACGGTTCGAAGAAGTGCTCCACTGGGCACATCCGCTGACCTCGGCCGGCGGTCTGGTGATCGCCATCGTGACCGACCACGACGAAGCCATGCTGCGACAGATCGCGGCCCTGCGTCAGCCGGGCGGCGTCGGCCTGCTGTTTCTGCTCGACTCCACAAGCTTCGCCGGAGGGCGCGCCAGCCCACCGGCCAGCCAGACACTGCAGCTGGCCTCTGTGGTGGAGGCCGCCGGCTGGAGCACGTGCATCGTGCGCTCGGGCATGACCGTGGACGCGGCATGGGACGCCGCGTCAGCCAGCACCGCCGTCATGCTCGGAGCCGGGCGATGAAGGGCCGAGCAAGCCGTGGGGTCGACGCGACGCTGGCCGCGATCGCCACCCTGACGGCGGCCTGGCCGGTCTCCACCCTCCTGGTCGAGCCGACCTGGGTGAGCCGAACGCTGTTGCTGCTTGTGGTGGTGGTCCTCAGCGGGGTCAGCGCCAGGGCGCTCGTCCTCCGCGGCTGGCAGGTCCTCACCGTGCAGCTGGCGTGTGTCGTCCTGGCCACGAGCGCGATCTACGGCCAGGGCCGTCTCTGGCACGGCCTTCCGACCTTTGAGACATTGGGCGTGGCGGACAAGCTCGTCCGTGAAGCCATCAAGACCGCGCAGCTGTATGCCGCACCGGCGCCCACGACCCCCGGGCTGATCTTCGTCGTGAGCGCCGCCCTCGCCCTGGTCGCCCTGGCCGTGGACTACCTCGCCGTGACACGTCGCTCCCCCTCCCTGGCCGGCCTACCGCTGCTGTCAGCCTTCCTGGCTTCCGCGGCCAACACCGGTGCCTCGCTGCCCGTGCACTTCTTCCTGGCCGCCGCCACCATGTGGCTCATCCTTGTCGCCAGGCAGGGAAGCGCCGTCCTGCGCCGATGGGGCACCACCGTGACGGTGGCCCGCACGCCCGTCAGGGGGACCATCGACTCCGAGGGGTTGTACCGCTACTCAGCAATCGCGCGGACCCTGGGCGCGGCCGCTCTGGTGGCCGCGATCGCCACGCCGGTCCTGCTCCCCCAGCTTCCCCCGAAGTTCTTCCTCTCAGGTCTTGGCCGCAGCTCGTCCGCCACCGGCACCGGCACCGGAACCGGCGCGGGGAGCTTCTCGCTGAGCATCGACCTGGCCGCGGACCTCAACGAACAAAGCACGGCCCCGGTCCTTCAGTACACGACAGGCGACTCGTCGCCACCGCCGCTACGAGTCGCGGTCACCTCTTTCTACCGATCCCAGCCAGGCGTATGGCGACCCTTCGGTGAGCCCACGCCGGTTCTGTCGACGAACCCGGACATCCCTGAACCCGTCGGTCTCTCCCCCGATGTGCCCAAGAGGCGTTTCACCATGGCCTTCGCTCGCAACCTGCTCAACGATCCCAACCTGGCCGTGCCATATCCCCTGATCGACGCCGACCTGGGCGGCATCGCATGGGGAGCGGAAAACCAGACCCAGAGCGTGAGGGTGGCCGAGAGCCCCGACTCCTACACCACGTCCTACTGGCGCCTGGAGCCCACCGCCGCCATGTTGCAGAGCACCCCGCCGCTGAGTGAAGCCGACCGAACCCGCTTCGCCATGGACCTGACGCTGGACGGACCGTCCGCGGGGAAGGTCACCGCTCTGTCCGAGCAGCTCACCGCCGGCAAGGCCTCGGACTACGACAAGGCGATGGCCATCCAGCAGTACCTCCGCGCCGATGGTGGGTTCACCTACTCCCTGACCCTGGCCCCCCCGGCCAAGGACGCGTCGGGCAACGACGCCGGTTTCGATCCCCTGACCAACTTCCTGGTGACCAAGAAGGGCTACTGCGTACAGTTCGCCACAGCCATGGTGATGATGTCGCGTGCCGCCGGCATACCAGCACACATCGCCCTCGGCTTCCTGCCGGGGACCCGCAGCAAGGGCGTCTGGACCGTCATCGCCGCCGATGCCCACGCCTGGCCGGAGCTGTATCTCGACGGCTTGGGCTGGACCAGGTTCGAACCCACACCTTCGAGGGCGGCGCCCCCCGCGTATGCCACGCCCTCGACCACCGGGGGGGCGTCGGGTGGTGGAAGACCCGTGGACGACGCGACGGCACCCACCAAGAGCGCACGCCCGGATATCGGCGATCTCCCCGCCTCAGCCGGCAGCAGCCAAGGGGCCGGCTTGAGTCCGGCCTCCGTGTTCCGGTGGCTGACCCACGGATGGGGCGCGGTTCTGTTCGGGTCTCTGCTGGTCCTGTTCGGATCCTTGGTCGTGCCCCTGACAGCGCGTTGGCGTCGTCGACGTGACCTCATCACGGCGCGGACAGCCTCACAACGCGTCGAAGTTCAGTGGGGTTTCCTCACGTCGTCGCTCAGCGACCTCGGGATTCCGCCGGCCCCGAGTCGCACCCCGCGGCAGGTGCGCGCCTACTACGAGCAAGAAGCGTTCCTTGATGCTGAGGCGTCCGCAGCTCTTGGCAGGGCCGTGCAGACGCTCGAACGCTCGCGCTATGCAGGATCTGCCCCCGACCCGGGCGGGCTCGCCGATGACGTCCGGCACGTGCTCAGAGGCGCAGCGGCAACCAGGCGCGCCAGCGACCGGTTGCGGGCAGCCTTGTGGCCCAGCCGCGGGCTGACCCAGCTCCGATCAGCGAGAGCCAACCTCGCCTGGAGCGTTCGGGCGACCCTGCGCGACGCGAGCGCTGTGATGCGCCAACGGTTTTCCCGCCGCCCTTGAAGAGGCCATCCTCGCCACGCACGAGTCTGGCGCGGATCGGCACTTCGCGGATCAGTACTTGTGGAAGTACGCGGCCAAGGCAGTCGGCGTGCTGTATCCGGGGCAGGTGAGGTCGAAGTCCATGGCCTTGGTCGTCCATTGCGCGAGTACCGCACGCCCGCCCTGGAAGGACGGGCTGGTGCATCGCGACTGCGCGGTCGCCTTGGGCCTCGGCCCTGCCGTGCGCCACTCCGGCAGCGAGTAGCGCGCCGAGCCGACAACGCCGTTCCACAGGTACGGATTGGAGTAGACGCCCACTGTGAGACCGGCTGCTCTGTAGCCGCGCAGGACCCCGTCCAGGACGGCCTTGTTGCCGGTCTTGTTCTTGGACCACGGTGCGACCCGGTAAGACTCGACGTCCACCCACACGATGGGCGAGACGAGGCCGGCCGCACGCATCGAGGCGACGTTGAGCTGCGCCTGGGCATAACCGGTGTTGGCCAGCTTGGGCAGCCAGGTGGTGCCCACGTAGGGACCCGCGAGCCCGTAGGTGGCGACCTGGGCCGGCGTCGGGTAGGTCGTCATGGCGTAGACAGCGGTGTAGACGTGATGCGACATGGCCCACTCCGTCTGGGTGCCCAGACATGGGTTGGGATAGAAGCCGGGCCCGTTGGTCAGGCCGATCACGACAAACGTGGCCGAAGCTGGAGGCATCGCCTTGCCCTCGGTCGGACGGGACGGGATCCCGAGCCCCTTGGGACACTGCGGCCAGAAGACATCGTTGCCGAAAAGCTGTGGCGTCGTCCGTGCCGGCGCCGGCTTGAGCTTCGCCCAGGTGATCGAGTCCACGACACCGGTGACGGGCAGGAGGTGAGCGCGCTGCCACACCCTGACCGCCGCGGCGGTCAGAGGTCCGTAGATGCCGTCGGGGCTCGCCTTGACGGCCCGCTGAATGACCACGACCGTGGAGCCGTGAGAGCCGATGGTCGCCACCACCGTGGTGGCCGCCGACGCTGCGGGGGCCGCGGAGATGGCCGACGCCGTCAACGTGACGAGCGCAGCGCAGATCATCGCGACGACTAGGACGATCCGCGAGGGCAGTCGAGCCATCATCGAGGTGCTTCCTTCCAGAGAGTCCAAACCACGCTTGCACGGTCCGCCCCGTGCCCCACCGTCTCTCGCAACTCTGACAGAAGACTGCGGTCAAACGTGGACAATCGCTGCAATTACCTTTGGCGTGGCGGGGATCGAACCAGGGGAGGTCAGGCCAGGACGCCCCGACGGCGGAAGTCACAGGGAGAGGGTGCCAACACCGCCGCAGCGGAGTACCGTCGTCACGAACATGCCGGTTCGCGAACTCCCGCCGCTGCTCGGAACGAGTCACTTCCGGGTCCTCATCGGCGCGCGCGAACTGGGCTTTTCCGAGGTCGGCCCGCTCAGCTCCGAGACCGACGTCACTCTCCCACCGCTGGAGCGGTCGCACAGATTCGCGACGGTCGTCCTCCGCCGGGCATTGACGCGTTCGACCGAGCTCTACGACTGGCGCAGAAAGATCATGAGCGGCAAAGGCGATCGCCGCCCGGTGACGATCCACCAGCTCGAGGCGGCAGGGGGCGCAATCGTCAACTCGTGGCGGCTCGATGGTGCCTGGCCGTGTCGTTGGTCGGGGCCTTCCTTCAATGCCGCAGGAAATGACGTCGCGATCGAGGAGCTCGAGCTCGCCTACGACGACCTTGTCTGGCTTGCGGCGCCTGACAAACCACCGTCAGAAAAGCTGCCATCCACCCCCTCCCGTGCCCGCAAGAAGACCGAAGGAGCCTGAGATGGCCGTGAAACGTGATCGCCCCTACGCGCAGTTCAACTTCCTGATCGATCTTGGTGCGGGAGCGACAGACGGTCCACAGGCCGGCTTCCAGGAGTGCAGCGAGATCGGCATGTCGGTGGACGTGGTCGAGTACCGGAACGGCAACGAGAAAGAAAACGGCGTCCGCAAGCTCACGGGTCTCGCGCGCTACCCGGACGTCATACTCAAGCGCGGGATCATCGGCTCCCTCGACCTGTATCAGTGGCTCAACGACATTCGCAACGGCAACCAGATGGCCTATCGCACCGTGACAGTACGGTTGATGAACGAAGACCACACTGCGGTTGTGCAGGAGTGGAAGCTCCTGCGTGCTCGCATCATCAAACACGTGAGCGGACCGTTCAACGCACGTGGCAGCGACGTTGCGATGGAGGAGCTCACACTCGCATACGAGCGACTCGAGGTGGAGTAACGGTCGCCGCATGTACTGATCCGCTAGATCCAGCCGCGCCGTCGGAACGCGACGTACAGCGTGCCCGCGAGCGCGGTGATCACGATGGTGCTGGCGATCAGGCCCGAACGCTCGCCAAACCCCCCGTGGTCACCATGTCTCGCAGCGACTCGGTCCACTCGGATGCGCGCAGCACGTGGTCGTACAGGTCGGCATACCAGCCGTCGAGCTCACTGCTGCGCCCGTTGTCGGCTGCGTGATGGCGCTGAACTGCGTTGATGACCTCGCGTATGGGCAGGATGACGCGGCGTAGCTCCACCAGCTCCTTACGCACGCGATAGGTCCGCTGCTGGATGGTCTCGAAGTGGCCGTCCACGATGACGTCGAGCAAGCCGTGGAGCAGAGCCCCGGAGCCGAGCTTGAGCAGGTCTGCGTCGTCCTCCCAACGTTGCACCACGGGACTCATGTCGAAGCCGGTGTCGGAACGCACCGTCACAATGCCTCGGGGCAGGACGAATGCAGAGACGCGGCTGACCTGGAGGCGGGATTCGAGCGCGCCGAGCGGAGAGCTCTCATCGATGTCGAGCCGAGTCGCATAGATGGTCACAAAGGTGTGAGTCGCCTGACGGGTGGCCTTCGGTCGCTCGCCACTGGTGATCGCGTGCTCCACCGCGTGAGGGTCCGGTGCGAACGACATCACTGCTGCCACTGGTCACGGATCCAGTCTGCACCGCGAACGGCTCCGACGAGCGGCTAGAGCCCACACGTCCATTCCGCAGTCGGCTGCTTGTGCCAGTCCCACTAGTCCGTTCGGCCATATTTCCCGGATTTGTGGGATTCTCGCCTGGGGGGGACATACCGTTGAGCGCTGAACGTATCCGACCAGGGGAGGTACAGATGGGCGCTGAGGAGCCCCGTTGGTACTACGTCGGCAACGGGCAGCTGCGGCTCAAGGAAGGCGAGACCTGGACCGACGAGTACCAGACCATCGAGAGCCGTCGAGCGGCAGTTCCGAGTCAGGTCCTTGGTGCGGAACCTGTCCCTCAGGAGCCCCTGCCCGGGGCCGGGTCGGGAAGTCGCAGCTTGTTGTGGCTCGTGGCCTGCGCGGTCTTGGTCCTGGTCGTTGGAACCGGTGCGGCAGCGGCCAACGGGTCGCTGAGTCTCAGCGGGCTGGAGTCGGCCGTGTCCGCGTCCACCCCCAAAGCGGTGACCGCTTCGGCCAAGGACGTCGCCAGCGCGTCGTGGAACGGTGGCGGCTATACGAAAGCCGACTATGCCAAGCAGGTCGGAAAGATCCCGGTGCTGGTGAGCGATGTGCGCAAGGACTCCGGACAGGCGCTTGCGACGCACATCGATTTGATGAGCCTCGGCTTCCAGTTCGATGCGATCAGAGGACTGCCCGCGCCGCCACGGGTCGACCCTGCATGGTGGGCAGCCACCAACACGAAGCTGTCGCAGCTCAGTCAGCAGGCCGCCGCAAAGTGGGCAGACGGAGACCGGAAGGCGGCGATGGCGCGCCTTGAGATCGTGGTCAAGAGCAGCAACACGATGATCGCCAAGGTGAACACCGCGTTCGGGATTCATATCCCGCGGAGCAAGACAGCCGCCTGATCCACCCCCGATCGCCAGGCGCATCGCCATCGGGCGGCGCCATACTGCGGGGATGAACCAGTGGGAATGACTCAGTCCGATCGCGAGCTCAGCGCCATGCGGGAGATTCTTGATGTGCTGGGGAACCTGGACGAGGCGGCCCAACGCAGGGTCGCGTCGTGGGTCCACGAGCGGATAGTGGGCGACATCCTGTCGTCGGTCGACGCAGACGTCGTGCATGAGCCAATCCAGTCCGATCGCACCCCCGGGAACGTGACCCGCACGTTGGCCGAGGCGACCGCCCGCGAGCTCACAAAGCTGTACGAGCAGCTGACGGAGGTGTACGCGTCGGCGTTCGTTGACACGGCAACAGGTGGGAGCCTCGACTGCGTGGCGGGGATCGCGGGCGTCGAACGGGTCAGAGACGTCGAACGGGTCAAAGACGCCGACCCAACGGTCCAGGCGGCCGCCGACGAGACCGACGACGAGCTGCGAAAGCGCGCCAAGGCCGCTCTACGCCGTTCGGCACGGCATCCCTCACGACCCTGAACCGGGTTATTCACCCACGGCCGTGATGCGTTGGATCCTGAGACTCGGCAGCTGGGCCAGGCTCTGCGCGACAACGCAATAGCGCTCCGTCAGCTCAGCGAGACGTGCCAGTGCCTGGTCGTCGGCGTCGGTGTCCAACTCGGCGACGAGCTGGATGGCGTGCACACCAACGGGAGTGTCACGGGAGACCCCCAAGGTGCCACGTGCGTCAAACTCGCCGTTCGCGTGGAGCTTGGCGCCGCGGATATCGATGCCGAGTGCGGTGGCCACGCTTCGCATGGTGACGCCAGCGCAGGCCAGCAGGGCCTGCAGGAGCATGTCGCCGGAGCATGCGTCGGCGCCGTCGCCACCGGTGGCTGGATGGAGTCCGGCTCGGACGGGGCCGGCCCACGATTCGACGGTGCAGGTGATGTCAGCGTCGTCGAACGACCCGGACGCATGCAACGGCGTGAGCGAGCTGGCTGGCTCGTCGCGGTATCGCTGCTTGAGCGGAGCCTGCATCTCGCGCAGTGTGCTGCGATCCATGTCCGACCTCTCAGATAATCCTGGCCCTGCCGAGCCTGAGTATTGCCAATGAGCAGCTTCTCGCGGTAGTCCTTTCGGCCAGTTCCTCCCGATCCATCAGACGGCACGACGAGACGGCCTCTACCGTTCATAGGGTCGGTGCCGATCACAGGAGGTGGCACATGGGCCAAGACCCACCCGGGTGGTACTACGTCGGCAACGGACAGCTGCGGTACAAGTTCGGCGACTTCTGGACCGACCAGTACAAGACGATTGGCCACTCCGAACGAGCGGTCCCGACGGCGAGCATCGAATCGTCGGATCCGGTCCCGGCGCACACGTCGCCCAACGTGAGATTGCCTCACCCGAGAACGCCACGTGTGCTGATTGCGGTCTGCGCCGGCCTGCTCGGACTCGTTGTGGGTGGTGGGCTGCTCAAACCCGATGTTCGCCATGAATGGGTCTCATGGGCGGCCGCGCAGGCGAGTCAGCTTTCAGCCCTGATCTCTCGGCCGGCGCACCCCACGCCAGCAACGACACGTGATGCAACGTCGAAAGCCGAGGCCAAAGCCAGGGCCGACGCCAGAGCGAACGCCGACGCCAGGGCCGACGCCAGGTTCGCGGCGAAGGTGAAGGCGACGCCACCCGGTCTGGTAGCTCCGCACGCACCGGCGGCCAAGCCGAAGACCAAGCCAGCCGCGCCACCCGCCGCGCCAGCCCATGCGGCTACGAAGCCCCCTGTCACACCACCGTCCAGTCCCCCACGGTCAACACCGCGTTCGGTGACCAGCCCCCGCTGAGCATGTCGGCGCCCTGAACCGTTTCAGGGCTGGTTTGAGGCGAGGTGGGGACGTTCGGTCACAGAAGGCTTCCTTTTCGTCTTTCTACGGCGCTAGCCTTGCCGCAGTGATTTCGGGAGGGAACACATGACCATCAACATCATTCCCGGCGCAAGGTGGGGTCGACGCCCTTGGGCAGAGGCCATCCACGCCGTGCCCACGACGGAGCGCCAGCACTTTCTGGTCCACTACGACGGGGGCACCCCTATCACTCGTACTGGCAAAGCCGTCCCGCAAGCCGTCGACAAAGAGCATCACGGCAACGGCTGGGCTGGCATTGGCTACAACTTCCTGGTCGACCAAGCAGGCAACATCTATGAGGGCCGCGGCTGGAACCTGGTCGGAGCGCACTGCCCCAACTTCAACCGCAATGGCATCGGCGTGCAGGTGGCGATTGGCGGATCTCAGGAGCCGTCTGAGGCTGCGAAGGCTGCCGTCGTCGCCCTCTACGCTGAGGCGTCCCGACTAGCGGGGAAGAAGCTCGCCAAGTCCTACCACGGGGAACACTTCTCGACCTCTTGCGCGGGCTCGAATCTCATCCCGTGGGTGAAGGCGGGGATGCCCCTGAGCGGTGCTCAACAGCCGGTGCAGCAGGCTTCCCCCGTGTCATCGGTCCCTGCAGCTACAGCAGTCAAGCCCGCGAAGAACACGTCGCAGATCGCCGCAGATGGCGTGTGGGGGAAGGCCACAACCAGCCTGTGGCAGAAGGTCATGGGCACGCCCGTTGATGGCATCGTGTCCAAGCCCTCCGCACTGATCCGCGCCGTGCAGCACACGGTTGGCTCCCCCGCTGACGGTCTGCTCGGACCCGTTACCTGGCGAGCCATACAGCGCCATATCGGTGTGACCGCTGATGGCGTCCCCGGTCCCGTCACCATCAAGGCCCTTCAGCGTCGGCTGAATACGGGGAAGTTCTGAAGACGGGGTGCAGCTCAGCGGGTGACTCAGCTGGCGCGGCGGACGCGGGCATTGCGTCGTTTGAGCGCCCGGCGTTCGTCGTCGGACAGTCCTCCCCAGACTCCAGCGTCCTGGCGGGACTCCATGGCCCAACTGAGGCAGGTTTCTACTACTTCACAGCGACGGCAGACAACCTTTGCTCTGTCGATCTGGACAAAGGCAGGGTCGGTGTTCCCGATGGGGAAGAACATCTCGGGGTCCTCGTCCAGGCAGGCAGCACGATTGCGCCATGTCATGAGGATCAAGCTCCTTGGATCGAGGACCTGGGGATGAGCGTCGTGTGAGTCGGTCCAGGCGGCGCATCTGTGGTGTCACTGGGTCGTACTTGACCAACATTCAAGTCAACGCCAAGGTCACCCCCAAAGTCAACGTCCACATCATGCGACCTGCACGTACCAGCAAACCTGGTCACGTGGTCTGTAAACAGCCCTCGACAGCCCCTCAACTGTAGCCGCTGAGTCTCGGCTTGCGTGTTTCAAAGCGAGGATCCTTTTGACGGCCCTGAGCCCCGACGACCCGGGACAGCAGACGGGCGCGGGCCATTCGGCGTTTGAGCGCGTGCCTCTCATCGTCGGACAGCCCGCCCCAGACTCCCGCATCCTGACCGGACTCGATGGCCCATATCAGACAGGTGTCAACGACCTCGCAGCGACGGCATACGGCCTTGGCCATTTCGATCTGGAGAAGCGCCGGACCGGTATTCCCGATCGGGAAGAACAGTTCGGGGTCCTCGCCTACGCAGGTAGCGCGGTGGCGCCACGTCATCAGAATCAGGCTCCTTGAATCGAAGTCCGGGAGATCCGCGTCATCTGAGTCAGCTCAGGCGGCGCATCGGTGGGGGGTCACAGGTGGTGCAAGCCCGACTGCAAAGTCAACGCCAAAGTCAACGCCAAAGTCAACATCCAAAGTCATGAGAAAACCCGCTCGCCACCGGACCGAATCAGGTGGCGCGGGCGGGGCAGTGGTGCGGCGCCGCATCGCCGGCTCAAGGATGGATCGGGATGAGCGTCAAGGCTCAGTCCAGGTAGTCGCGCAAAACCTGTGAACGCGACGGATGACGCAACTTGCTCATCGTCTTTGACTCGATCTGACGGATCCGCTCGCGGGTCACGCCATAGACCTTGCCGATCTCGTCGAGGGTCTTGGGCTGACCGTCGGTCAGACCGAAACGCATCGAGACCACACCGGCCTCGCGCTCGGAGAGCGTATCCAGGACGGAGTGAAGCTGCTCCTGCAGCAACGTGAATGACACGGCGTCAGCCGGTACGACAGCCTCGGAGTCCTCGATGAGGTCACCGAACTCGCTGTCGCCGTCCTCACCGAGAGGCGTGTGCAAAGAGATCGGCTCGCGGCCGTACTTCTGGACCTCGACAACTTTTTCCGGCGTCATGTCGAGCTCTTTGGCGAGCTCGTCCGGGGTTGGCTCGCGACCTAGGTCCTGCAGCATCTGCCGCTGGACGCGGGCCAGCTTGTTGATGACCTCAACCATGTGCACCGGGATCCGGATCGTACGCGCCTGGTCCGCCATCGCACGGGTGATCGCCTGTCGGATCCACCACGTGGCATAGGTCGAGAACTTGAAGCCCTTGGTGTAGTCGAACTTCTCGACCGCACGGATCAGCCCGAGGTTGCCCTCCTGGATCAGGTCAAGGAAGAGCATGCCGCGGCCGGTATAACGCTTCGCCAAGGAGACAACCAGCCGGAGGTTGGCCTCGAGCAGGTGGTTCTTGGCGTTCTTGCCATCCTGGGAGATCCACCACAGCTCGCGCTTGAGCTTCATGTCCATCTTGCCGCCGGCGTTGAGCTTCTCTTCGGCGAACAAGCCAGCCTCGATGCGCTTGGCCAGCTCGACCTCCTGCTCGGCGTTGAGAAGCGCAACCTTGCCAATCTGCTTGAGGTAGTCCTTGACCGGGTCAGCAGTCGCGCCCGCAGTCACGACCTGCTGGGCTGGCGCGTCATCCTCGTCGTCATCCCGGATGACGTAGCCGGCGGTTTCGCTCTCTTCCTCAACGACCTTCGCCTTGGCATCGTCAGTCTCGTCCTTGGCGCTGGTCTCCTCAGCCCCGCTGGCAGCCAGAGCATCGGCGTCCCTGTCACTGACCTTCTTGGCCGCTGGCTTCTTGGCCGCTGCCTTCTTGGTGGCTGCCTTGATCGCCGGCACCGTGGGCGCCTCCACCTCCAGCGCCTCAGCCACATTGGCTGCAGCCTTGGCTGCAGCGCTCTTCGCGGCTGGGGTCTTCGCGGCTGGGGTCTTCGCGACAGCAGTCTTTGCCGGCGCAGCACCCTTCGTAGCGGAGGCCTTGGCGGCAGCACCCCTCGCGGCAGGGGCCTTCGCAGCAGGGGCCTTCGCAGCAGCGGTCTTGGCGGCAGCACTCTTCGTCGCAGGGGCCTTCGCGGCAGCACTCTTCGTCGCAGTACTCTTCGCGGCAGGGGCCTTCGCAGCAGCGGTCTTGGCGGCAGCACTCTTCGTTGCAGGGGCCTTCGCAGCAGCGGCCTTGGCAGCAGCGGTCTTGGCCGACGCAGCCTTGGCGGCAGCACTCTTCGAGGCAGGAGCCTTCACAGCAGCGGTCTTGGCAGTCGGCACGCGGGTCTCCGTCTTCTTAGCCGCAGCTTTCTTGGCCGCAGTCTTCTTTGCCGCAGGGGTACTCGCCGAAACACGAGTCTTCGTTGCCGCAACAGCGCGGTGCGCCGTCACCGAATCCAGCGTCACGTGGATTCCCTGTTGTTCCAACGAACGCAACACGACTTTCATTCGCTTAGGGCTGATCTCGGCCTGCACCAACGCAACCCGAAGCTGCTCGCTGTCCACCGAACCGTGGGTGGTCCCGATCCGCACCAGCTTCTGAAGGGCGGCGTGGGCGAACTCGGCAGGCACCTTGATGGGCGCCTTCGGACGCGGGGCTTCAGATGGGGCGGAGGCTTTCGACACAGTCGACACCGACTACCTTTCGTCGCGAGGCTGTTACAACGCGTGGGTCAACGGCCGGCGTTGGAGCGTCAACGGTGACCAGTGAGGGGGCGGAGGAGTTCGCGGTGGCCGGTCCGGCATGGGCTTTCCGGTTGTGCGCATGACCATTGTAAACGTCCGACGACATGCTCACGCCGCAACCGCCTCAAATTCGGGTACTCGGCGCGGTAATTTCTCCCGCCGCGACAGCTGCGGCACTCCCCCGCCGGCTCAGTCCGCTGGGCCGGCCTTGACTGCGAGAACGGGGCACGAAGCGTCGAGCAGGATTCGCTGGGCATTTGACCCCAGGATCAGCTTGCCAACCGGAGTGCGGCGACGAAGGCCGATCACGATGAAGTCTGCTTTGACTTCCTCGGCCACCTCGATCAGGTCCTCAGCGGGTTCGTTGCCACGGACGAGCTGGCGGACCTCGTGCGCGACACCGACCTCGTCGAGATGGGCCTGGATGGCCGTCAGCTCAGCCTCGAACCGTCGGGCTTCGTCCATGTCGAAGTCCTTGCCGCCCCGGTTGGAGTTGATCACGATCAACTTGGTGCGCCGCAACAGACACTCCTCGGAGGCCCGGCGCAATGCGGCCCGGCCTTCCTTGGTCGGCACGTAACCCACGACAACGGCCACTTGGAACCTCCTTGTTCACCACGGCGCGGCGACACTGCCACACATGACGACGCTATCGGATGTTCGGGCCGCCGTCGTCAGCGCCCGACGTTTCGTTTCATCGTTTCGCGAATGATCTCGCCGACCTGGCCGATCTCGATGAGGAAACCGTCGTGTCCATGGTCCGAGGAGATGACGTGGACGGGTCCTGTACTGGCGCTTGCCTGCCCGATCTCGTGGGACAAGCGGGGCGGATAGAGCCGGTCGGAGTCAACCGCCACGACGACCAGGTCGGCCGTCACGCGTTCCAGGGCAGCCTGTACGCCGCCGCGACCGCGACCGATGTCGTGGGAGTTCATCGACTCGGTGAGCACCACGTAGGAGTTCGCGTCAAACCGGTTCGCCAGCTTGCCGGCGTGGTGGTCGAGGTAGCTCTCGACCGCGTAGCGACCGCCCCCGCCCAGGGGCTGTTCCTCACCTTCGGCGAGCCGACCGAATCGGCTGTCGAGCTCAGGCTCACTGCGGTAGGTCACCTGGGCGATCCGTCGAGCCAGCCCCAGCCCCAGCTCAGGACCCTGCGGCTGGTGGTAGTAGTCACCGCCGAAGAAGCTCACGTCCTGGCGAATGGCCAGCAGCTGCGGTTGGCACCAGGCGATCTGCTCAGCCGAGGCATAGGCAGAGCAGGCCAGCACGATGCACCGGCGGACACGTTCGGGATAGGCGACCGCCCACTCCAGCGCGCGCATGCCGCCCATCGATCCGCCAAGGACCGCCGCCCAGGACGAGATCCCGAGCTGGTCGGCGAGAGCAGCCTCCGCGGCAACCTGATCACGAATGGTGACGAACGGGAACCTGCTCCCCCACGGACGCCCGTCGGGCGCCTGCGAGGACGGACCGGTCGTGCCCTGGCATCCACCCAGGACGTTGCTGGCCACGACGAACCAACGATCGCTGTCCAGGGGGCGGCCCGGGCCGATCAGCCCGTCCCACCATCCTGGAGTCGGGTGGCCAGCACCGGCTGGGTCGCTGACGTGGCTGTCACCCGTCAGGGCGTGCTCCACCAGAATCGCGTTGTCCCGCGCGGCGTTGAGGGTCCCCCATGTCTCGTAGGCGACGCGCACCTGTGGGAGCGACTCTCCGGTCTCGAGCCGGAGGCTGCCGATGTCCACGAATTGCCGCGAACCTGGCGACGAACCCTCACGCCAGGCGCCGGAGGACCAGCCCGATGACTCGTGTTCGGGCAGGGTGGACGGACTCACGGTTCGCAATCGGCGATGGTCTGAGGTAACGGTCACGATCCGGCTCCCGAAAGATCTGGGCCCGCCGTGATTGGCAAAGCCCGCGCTTGCCTGCCCTGGTCCGAGCCGGCCGGGTCATCACCCGGGGCACCCCACCGCGGAGGAGGGTTGCCGCCCAGCAAGCCGGGGCTTGTTGCTGGGACTCGTGACCTGAAGTCAACTATACGAATCCCGGCCGCAGATCGGGAAGCCCACGTCCACCCTGTGAAACAGCAGCGGTGGCCATGCGGATCTCACGCGGTTTCCCGCTCGGGCCGGATAGCCAGATCCACCATCCTCTCGAGCAGCTGGGCCAGGCGGTAGTGCGGGTCGACCCTGAGCGAGCGATCGAGCGCGATGCGGGTCAGAGCACCGTCCCCGCGCCACCAGGTGAAGGACGCGAGAACGGTCAGCGCGGACACCGCCCACTCGTCAGGCAGGGCGGCACACAGCTCGCACAGCCGGTGCTCGACCCGCTGCAGGGCCATGACCTGCTCACTGTCCCCAACGTCCCCGCTGAGCCACACCGGCTCATGGAGAGCCCGGCTCATCAGGAGGAACAGCGTCGGGTCGATGAGCTCGATGGGCAGCGTCCCCGGGCAGAGCCACGCGATCAGCCCGTCACGCAGGTCCACATCGGTCAAGGACACCACCAGAATGGCCAGATCCTGAGGTGGGAGGTCATGGATCGGTATGGCGTCGTCCTCACCGCAAAGAACCCGCGACCAGACCGCCAGCTCGCTCGCCCGGCACTCCTCAAGCTCAGCTTCGCCGGCGTCGGTCGCCTCACGTCGCAGCTCCAGCCACTCGCCCGCCAATGCTGACACCGCCCGACTCAACAAGGGGCTGCTGATCTCTACACGGTCGGCCAGCGCCGTACGGTCGGGCAGGGGGCAGATCCCCCGCCCCACGAACTCCGCGACCGCCGGAACCTCGCCCGGGGCGGGCAGCAGCAGGCCCTCGGACGGGCAGCAGGACTGGTGGCAGTCCACATCCCACCAACGCCCACCTCGCACGACCATGCGGTCGTTGACCCAGACATCGTTGTCCTCGCAGACATCTCTCATCTCATCGAGCATCGCGCGACTTTCACCCTCACGCTCTTCGAATCCGATGAGCAGCACGCCCACAGGGTTGTCCTGCCGCAGTGGCCCGATCATCGCGGCGACGGCGTCCCGAACGTGCTCAGGCGGCGGGAGGTCGATGCGCTGGACCAGCCCCATGCGGGTGCCGTGCAGGCTCACCGCTACGAGACAGTCACGGGGATGGAAGCCAAGCTGATAGGGCAACACAGCCAGCACGTCGGCGGGTCCGGTCAGGTGGATCGTTGTTGTCATGGGCCGACTCTGGAGCCCGCCGGGCCGTGACGACATACGGCGTCGGGGGTCTGTGGATGGTGGGGTTCCCCAGCTCACCCATGTGCACAGTCAGAGGACCGGGCGCCCCACTGGCGGAAACTCGAGGCGCGCGTGGTCGGCGATCCGGTTGAGCAAGTAGGTATCCACGCCGGCGCCGATGACGCCGCCGGCCAGGGGCACGGCCCTGCCGAACCGGGTGAGCGACTTCTTGCCGACCTGGTTCAGGAGGCGGAACGCGACCCCCTTGTTGACGGCCAACAGCACCGGGCCGGGTAGCCGTTCAACCGCGAGACCAGCCAGCCGACCGGTGCTGGCATAGCCGGCCTTCTTGAGCAGGTCGTCGGAGTCGGCGCCGACCAGAGCGAGCAGGACCGCAGAACGTACCTCGGCCTGGAAGATGTCGTATCCGCGGGTCGCGGCGATGCCGGCGACCATCCGCGTCGCGACCAGGTAGAACTCCAGGACGTTGGCAGGCAACGCGACCGGCATGGTGACGAAACCACCCAGGCTGGTGACGAAGCCACCCGCAGCGGCCAGCCTGAGGTGTGACCGGACGATCGCGTCGATAGCCCGTTCAGCGTCGGAGTGCGCGGCCATCGCGACGTCTGCGACCTTCTGTGCCGAGTCGAACCGACCCTTGCCGTCGATCCCGACATCCATCAGACGCTCGAAGAATCCCATGACGCCGGCAGGGGCGCCGTCGGGCTCTGCCAAGTCCGTGACGGCGCGCGCGTCCCGGCCGTCCTGACTGTCCCCGCCGAAGATCCCCACAAGCGTCCTCCTGTTGGCTATCGGACCTGCCTGCCAACATTGGATCATGCTGCTGGCTGATGTCGTGCGCGCCTCGAACCAGGTGTCCCGGACGGGCTCACGCAACTCAAAGGTGTCGTTGCTCGCCGACGTGCTACACCGTTGCGCGCTGGAGGTTGCCGACGGCATGACCCCGGCTGACGAGATTGGACTGGCGACGCGCTACCTGTCGGGGACGCTGCGCCAGCGGCGCACGGGCATCGAGCTGTCATCGTCCGGCCGGTCATCGTGGTCCGAGCTGCCTTCTCCGCCTGAGGTTGGCGTCGTGACGCTGTCGGAGCTCGACGCGGTCATGCAGGAAGCAAGCGAGCTGGCTGGTGCGGGCTCGTCGCGCCTGCGTGCGGATCTCTTCCTGGACCTGGTTCGAAAGCTGACGGCCGAGGAACGAACGGTCGTCGTGGGGCTGTTGCGAGGGGGCCTGCGACAAGGCGCCCTCGAGTCTGTGGTCATGACCGCTGTTGCCGAGGCCGGCGGTGTCTCTCTCATCGACGTACGCCGCGCTGTGGCCAGCCAGGGGGATCTCGCGGGTGTCGCTCAAGCCCTCCTCCTGGAAGGCCCAGGGGTGCTCGGTCAGTTCCACCTGACGGTTGGCCGGGGCCTCGGCCCGATGCTGGCCAGCTCGGCCAAGACAGTCAGCGACGCCCTGGCGAAGACCGGACCGGCTGGTGTCGAGTGGAAGCTGGATGGGATTCGCGCTCAGATTCATAAGCAGGGCAACGACATTCGCGTCCTGACCCGATCACTGGACGACATCACCGATCGTGTGCCCGAGGTCGTCGACCTGATCCGATCGCTGCCGGCGGCAAGTGCGATCTTCGACGGCGAGCTGATCGCGCTGTACCCGGACGGACGGCCAAAGCCCTTTCAGGAGACAGGTTCTCGTACCGCGAGGCGTATCGATCCCGAGGTCGCTCGCGCGCGGACTCCGCTGACGGCATACCTGTTTGACGTCCTGCACCTGGATGGCGTCGATCTCATCGACGAGCCCAATCGCGTTCGTCGCGCAGCGCTCGAGAGTGCTGTTCCCCCCACCCAGCTGACACCTCGACACCACGTGGCCGACGTCACCGATCCCGAGCAGGTCGATGCGGCAACAGCCTTCGCCGACGACGCGGTGGCACGCGGGCACGAAGGGGTGATGGTCAAGGCCGACGGCGCGGCGTACGACATGGGGCGCCGCGGGGTCGGCTGGGTCAAGGTCAAGCCGGTCCACACCCTCGACCTGGTCGTTCTGGCCGTCGAACGGGGCCACGGTCGACGCAGTGGTTGGCTGAGCAACATCCACCTCGGCGCACGGGACCCGCATGGGCGATTCGGCCCTGAGGGTGGTTTCGTCATGCTCGGCAAGACCTTCAAGGGGCTCACCGACGAGATGCTGCGCTGGCAAAGTGTCGAGCTGCCCCGGCACGCGGTCGGACCCACTGACGGCTACGTCATCGCGCTACGTCCCGAGGTGGTGGTGGAGATCGCTTTCGACGGGGTGCAGGGCTCCCCCAGATATCCGGCCGGGCTGGCGCTGCGCTTTGCTCGCGTGGTTCGGCACCGGCCCGACAAGACGGCTGACGAGGCCGACCCGATCGAGCTGGTCGA
>DATCNE010000295.1:0-6496 GCA_036565395.1 Dermatophilaceae bacterium | reverse complement strand
ACTCAACCTCGAGATCGCTGACGGCGAGTTCATGGTGCTCGTCGGCCCTTCGGGCTCTGGCAAGTCGACGGCACTGCGCATGCTCGCCGGGCTTGAGCCGGTCAGCGGTGGAACGGTGCAAATCGGCGGCGAGGACGTCTCAGACAAGGCTCCGAGGGACCGGGACATCGCCATGGTTTTCCAGAACTACGCGCTGTACCCCCACATGTCAGTCGCAGAAAACATGGGTTTTGCCCTGAAGCTGAGGGGCGTGGAGAAGAAGGAGCGGCAGGCGAGGGTGCGCGAGGCCGCAGCGATGCTCGACCTCGAGGAGTACCTAGACCGCAGACCCATGGCGCTCTCGGGCGGCCAGAGGCAGCGCGTAGCAATGGGCAGGGCCGTCGTGCGAGAGCCGAGTGTCTTCCTCATGGATGAGCCGCTGTCGAACCTTGACGCCAAGCTGCGTGTCGAGACGCGTGCGAACATCGCCGCCCTGCAAGCGCGACTCGGCACAACCACGATCTACGTCACGCACGACCAGGTCGAGGCGCTGACGATGGGAGATCGTGTCGCGGTGCTCCGGGACGGGCTCTTGCAACAGGTGGACACGCCGCGCAACCTCTACGACTCTCCGGTGAACGAGTTCGTGGCCGGTTTCATCGGGTCGCCGGCGATGAACCTCCGCGAGGCGCGTCTCGTTCCAGGCGGCGCCCTCCTCGGCGACGTCGCGATACCGCTGCACGAAGAAACGCTTGATGCGGCACACCGAGCCGGTCTCGAGACCGTGACACTCGGTCTCCGGCCTGAAGCCTTCACGAGTAGCCTCGATGGTCCCCTCCGGCTGCAAGTGACCCTCGTAGAGGAGCTCGGCGCCGACACGTACGTCTACGGACAGCTCCCTGGAGACGACCCGAACAGCAAGCCGTTCGTCGTGCGTCACAGCGGCCGCATTCCGCCAGCCGTCGGAGATGTTCTTGGCCTCGACGTGGCCCAGGGCACCGAGCTCATCTTTGATCCGGCCACCGGTTCTCGGGTGAAGTAGGGAGTCGCCGCACGAGCGGCTCGCCGATCCCGAGTTCGTCGTCCGCGGTCAGACGCGTCTTCGGCCACGGGAAGTTGCAGCCCGTGATGCAGAGGTCTCGGACTGTTTCGCTGACACGTCGACGTTCGCCGACACCCAAGGAGATAATTCGATGTCCCGCAAGATCCTCACGCGCCTCACGGCAGCGCACCTGCTGGCTCAGACCAGTGTGCCTGCGGTTGCATCGTTCCCGGGCGCGCCGAGTCCGAGCGCATCGTTCGACTGGCGCCAGCGAGCGATCGATTACGACTCGTTCGTCTACAACTGGTCGCAGCCGGGCCGGTTTCCAACGATCGCGTGGGATCACACGCACTACAACATGCGTGATGACACCTACAAGATGCCGTCCTACTACGGCGATAGCCGGCTCGACGCGGACGGCACGCAGGAAGCGCTTGGACAGATCGCATCCGTTGTTGGGGCGACCCTCGTAGGCATAGACAAGTCGAACCAGGACGGCATCAACTACGTCGACATGCTGCGCACGTTCTACTGGCCCAGCCTCGGGATCGCACATAACCAACCCACCGTTCAAACCTCCCTGGCAGGCCAGGCCGACCTCCATGGTGGTCACAGCTATTGGTATACGACCGCAGCGAACGTCCTCTACTACATGCTCGGCGCTCAGTACCCGAATGCGACGAACCTGACAGAAATGCTGCAGAGCATCGCCGACAGGTTCTGCGATCAGGTTCTCGCTCTCGGCGGCGCGAGTGCGAACTTCGACGGGCAGGGATTCAACTTCTCGACGAGGACGAAGAACGCCGGCAACAGAAACGAGGGTGGCGACGGGGCAGCCGGCACGGCTGCGATCGAGCTTTGGGCCTACGCCAAGTTCGGTGACGCGAAGTACCTCCAGGCGGCGAAGTGGTCGATGGACTACCTCGAGCGCTCAAACTCGAGTCTCTTCTACGAGATTCTGCCCCAGATGGCGCCATACCTCGCGGCGAGGATGAATGCGCAATTCGGCACCGACTACGATGTGCGCAAGTACTTCGACTGGATCCTCGGTGGATCGGCCGTACGCCCCGGGTGGGGCACGATACTTCAGCGCTGGGGGAGCTACGACACCTACGGCCTCATCGGCAGTCAAACCGACGGCGGTGGCTACGCCTTTGCGATGAACACTTTTTCCGCCCCGCTCTTTGCGGCTACTGCGAAGTACGACCCGAGGTTCGCGGACACTGTTGGCCGGTGGATGTCGAACATCCACAATGCCGCCCGCTTCTACTACCCGGACCAGATGCCGGGCGGGAATCAGCGGTACGGAGCCAGCTACATCAACGACCCGGCGCACGTCATTCCGTATGAGGGGCTCCGCGCGACGGAGAACGGCCACACGCCGAACGCGACGGGCGACCCCTCCGCCTACGGGCAGCAGTGGGGGCTGAACCGCGAAGTCACCACCGACCTCGGTCTCTATGGTGGGAGCTGGGTTGGGTTCCTCGGGGGCTCGGTCAGTTCCACGAACGTCCCCAACGTCCTGCGGACAGACCTGAACGCACTCGACTTCCACGCGTCATCCTCGTATCCGACCTACCTCTACTACAACCCGACGGCTGGCCCAGCCAGCGTAGAGGTGATGCTGACCGGCGCATCGGATCTCTATGACGAAGTCACGGGCCAGGTGCTGCTGGAGAACGTCTCCGGAGCGCAGACGGTGACGATCCCGCCTGGATCGACGATCCTGGTGATCGTGCCCGCTAACGGCACTGTGTAATAGGCGCAGATGCCCGGTCGCTACGACCGGTACCGGATGGACATCCACCATGTGGCGTTTCGGGCGCCGTCACGCGAAAGCGTTAACGAGCGCTTGCGCTGGGCTAGGCTCTTACCGGGGTCTCAACCCGCGCGGGGCGGTAGAAGTAGAGTTTGCGGATTCCGGCGGGCGCGTCCCATCCCTGGGCGAAGAGCCATGTCCCGCGTGCTGGAGCAGCCCGCCCCAGGGCAGAGATCCGCCCTTGTTGAGCGAGATCTGCGTGAACGGGCTGTCGTGGTGGTAGAGAGCCTGTGCCGCGAACTTTCCGGCAGCGCCCGCGCTGAAGAAGATGTCAAGGACGATGCGCCCGTTGTCGAAGCGGCGGCGCATGCCACCTCGTGCAAGAGACCCTTCAACGGTTTGAGGTCGAGGTATTGCTGCTCTTCGAACTCCCAGTGGATGAGGTCCATGAGGTGGTCGCTGACGTCGAGCTCGTCCACCACAGCGCTGCCGGCAGCGATATATTCCCCGAACGATTCTTGATCAGCGGTCTCATCAGTGGTGCGGCCACGGGATGACTACGACAGCGCATCAGGAACCCTGGTTCAACCGATCGAAGGAAGTCAAGACCTCCTCTACAGCCCAGTCGCGTCCAACGCACCTGCCAAACGTCCCATACAGGCTCACGCGCCTCGGAATCATCATGTCGGGCGACCCGAGTGTCCCCTACGAAGTGGAAGGCGTGCTGAATCCAGCAACGGCGTGGGGAACCGACGGTGAGCTCTATCTCTACCCGCGGATGGTCGCCGAGGGGAACGTCTCACGCGTGGGGAAGGCGCGCGTGGTCGTGGTCGATGGGGTACCAACCCGGGTGGAGCGGCAGGGCGTAGTTCTGGAACCTGTTCGCCCCTGGGAGCACGGCCTTCGGCACGGGGGCGTCGAAGACCCCCGCATCACCTGGATGCCTTCCCTCAACGTCCACGTCATGACCTACGTCGCATTCGGACCGTTCGGACCCCGACCCGCGGTCGCGATCTCGCACGATCTGGAGAGTTGGGCAAGGCTGGGACCGTTCCAGTTCGAGTACGACGACGCCCTTGAGATCGACCTGAATCTCTATCCGAACAAGGACGTCGTGTTCTTCCCGGAAGCTGTCCCGGATCCAGACGGTCGACCGAGTTACGCGGTGATCCATCGTCCGATGTGGGAGTTCGGGTTCACACACACAGACGAGGTTGCGCACCTTCCGGCTGGCACGACCGATTCTCGTGCAAGCATTTGGATCTCGTACATTCCGGAGGAGGATGTGCGGGCGGACATCTCGGCGCTCACTCGCCCGAGAGGACACCGCTTCGTGGCCGGCTCCCAGTTCGAGTGGGAGAGCCTCAAAGTGGGGGGAGGACCACCGCCGATCAGAGTGGACGAGGGCTGGCTCCTGATCCACCACGGCGTTGCGGGCAAGATCGGCGACGACCCGTTCGTGCCGCAAACCGACGTGTTCTACTCGGCAGGAGCGCTGATCCTCAGCGCAGCCGATCCGTCGCAGGTCATCGCGCGCACGCCAGAGCCGCTCCTCGTGCCCGAGACACCGGATGAGCTTGTTGGCACAGTGGGAAACGTGGTCTTCCCGACGGCAATCGAGTCGATCGAGGGTAAGCACTATGTCTTCTACGGTATGGCTGACGCGAAGATCGGTGTCGCTCTGCTTGAGCGAACATAGTCCTGCGCGGAGTCACAGAAGCGACGAGCCAACGACTCGCGACAGTCCCGGGCGCTGCAGTGCGCCCGACCTAAGGGTCGTACCACTCAGGCGGGCGAGCCCTGCGCCGAAGACGCGTACGCATCGGGTATCTGAAAACGAGCGGTCGCGTGGTGGCATCGGGAACAGGTGCCGTGCGGCCCAACAGACTCCACGGCGGGCTTGCGTCTGGACAGGTTGAGATGCAAGTATGTTCAGCTACCGCGTGCGCCATACCGTCATACTCACTTGGTGAGCATTGACGGGCTCCTGCTTCGAGGGGGAGCCCTCACGCTTAGCTCCGAGGGACAGTCGCACGAGACTCGGAGGGGGGAGCATGACCGGGCCATTCGAGCAGGCCGGTGAGGTTTTTATGCAGCCTGTAGCTGGGCACAGCCCGCCTGCGACCGCTCTTCACCCTTCGCCCGTCAGCCCCTCGGCGTGCGTGGCGGTAGCGGGCGCCGGGGGTTTCGGTCAGTTTTGCCTGGAGGCGTACCGGCAGACCGGTGACATTTCAGTCGCGGCAGTGGCGGATCCGAATCTGGCCGGGAGCGCGCCTCGGACACACCCGGAGCTATCCATCACGGCGGATTGGCGGAATCTCCTCGACGTTCCGACGATCGAGGTGATTCACCTCGCCACGCCACCCCTCCTCCGGGCGGAAATCGCCGTTCCGGCTCTCAAAGCCGGGAAGAGCGTGTTTTGCGAGAAACCGCTGGCCCTCTCTCTCCGCGAAGCAGACGAGATACTCGACGCGGCGCGCCTCGCCGGCCGCAGCGTGGGCGTGGACTACGTTCTCCGCCATCATCCCGCGTTCGAGTTCGTTGCTCGGCTATCTGCTTCTGCGCTCTTTGGACCGTTGCGGACCTTCTCGCTCCAGAACTTCGCACAGGTCCTGCCCGGCGATCACTGGATGTGGGATATAGAGAAGAGCGGAGGCATCCTGGTAGAGCACGGCGTCCATTTCTTCGATGCATATGGGCAGATTGCCGGCGCTCCGGAGGAAGTCTGGGGCAGCGCGCCACGGAAAGAAGCGGTTCAGGTGACTGTCCGATATGTGAGCGGTGCGATCGGCCGCTACTATCATGAGTTCGCGTGGCCGCAGAAGTTGGAGCGCACCCACGGAATCATGTTTTTCGAGCATGGCTACGTCGAGATCGACGGCTGGATTCCTGACCGGGTGCACGGTAGAGTGGACGCACCAGCAGCGGCGCTCGAGGCTGTCGTCCCGCCGCTGTGCCCCTCACTTGAGGTGCGCGAGGATTCTGGTGCCATCTCTTTCGACGTTCGGTTTCCAGATCGCCAAGCCGCCTACCGGTCCGCCATCGTCGACGGGATGCGCGACCTCATTGCGAAACACCGTGGGCCGAGCCATCGCATGGTCGTCTCCGCGCACGACGCCCGCGACAGTTTATCTCTGGCACTGGGGGCTCGGCGCGCTGTCGAAACAGGAGGGCGCGAGCGATTATCCTGCTGACAGTGGTTTCAGGATCAGAGACAAGACATGAGGAGCAGCAAGCGACTGAGGCAGCAGATTTCATTGATGACAGGCGAAGAGCCAACAAAGGAGGAGGGTTTAAAGTGAAGAAGCGATGGATTGTGTTGCTGGGGGCGACTCTCGTGGTTTCATCCATGGTTAGTGCCCAGAGCGTGTTGGCACGCGGCCATTCGGTACGTCCATCTGGATCAGCCGCGCCGAAAATTACACGCTGTACCGCCAAGGGCACCGTCACGTACATGTACTGGGGTGACAGCGGGGACAACGCTGCCCATAAGGCGAGCATCGCGGTCGCCGAGAAGCAATGCAAGGGCCTGCACGTGAACCCGATCTGGGATTCGGGGAACTACGATACCGATTTGGCCACGAAGATTGGCTCCGGTAACGCTCCGGATCTCTTCCAGCTCGACGCCTCGAAGCGCATTCCGCAGTATGTGAGCCAAGGCGCCCTCGCACCCCTGGACACGTTCGTGAAGCAGCAGAAGATCCACCTGACCAGGA
>DATCNE010000294.1:0-2803 GCA_036565395.1 Dermatophilaceae bacterium | reverse complement strand
TGCCTACGGACGTGGGGTTCCCGGCATCGCGGCGCGGGCGGACATGGAGCGCAGCTTCACCCGGATCGCGGTCGCGGCCAAGAACGCCGATACCCGCGAGCACGACATCGTCGACTCCGATGACTACTTCCAGTACCACGGGGGGATGGTGGCGATGGTGCGTCACCTGACCGGTCAGGCGCCTGCCGCCTACATCGGGGACTCCGCTGTGCCGTCGGCAGTGAAGACACGGACGCTGGCCGAGGAAACCCAGCGGGTCTTCCGGTCCCGGGTGGTGAACCCGAAGTGGATCACCGCGATGCAACGGCACGGCTACAAGGGTGCCTTCGAGCTGGCGGCCACCGTCGACTACCTGTTTGGTTACGACGCCACCGCCGGTGTGGTGCAGGACTGGATGTACGAGCAGCTGGCCAAGTCCTACGTCTTCGACCAGGACGTGCGCGAGTTCATGGAGAAGTCCAACCCGTGGGCGCTGCGAGGCATCGCGGAGCGCCTCCTGGAAGCCGCGGAACGAGGCATGTGGGCCAAGCCCGAGCAAGAGACACTGGACCAGTTGCGCGACGTGTACCTGACCAGCGAAGGCGATCTGGAGGACCGAACGTGACCGTGACTGTGCTTGACGACGCTGGGACGAACAACAGAGTGCTGACCAATCAGGGTTTTCCTTTCACCGCGGTCGTCGGCTCAGAGTCCATGCAGCTAGCCCTCATCCTCAATGCTGTATCGCCCGCGATCGGCGGCGTGCTGGTCCGCGGCGAGAAGGGAACCGCCAAGTCGACGGCCGTACGCGGCCTGGCCGCCTTGCTGCCCGAGGTGTCGGTGGTGACCGGATGCCGCTTCGGCTGCGACCCGGCCGCGCTCGAAGCCGGCTGCCCTGACGGCCCGCACGCCAACCCGGTGGCATCCTGGCGCCCGGCCCGGCTGGTGGAGCTGCCCGTCGGCGCCTCCGAGGATCGCGTCGTCGGATCCTTGGATCTGGAAATGGCCTTGTCGGAAGGGGTACGCGCCTTCGAGCCCGGCCTGCTGGCCGGCGCGCACCGGGGAATCCTTTACGTCGATGAGGTCAACCTGCTCGCCGACCACCTGGTCGACGTGCTGCTGGACGCCTCAGCGATGGGCCGCAATCACGTCGAACGCGACTCGGTGTCGGTCAGCCACCCCGCACGCTTCGTCCTCATCGGCTCGATGAACCCGGAGGAGGGCGAGCTTCGTCCGCAGCTGCTGGACCGGTTCGGGCTCACCGTCGACGTCACCGCGAGCCGTGACCCCCAGACCCGGGTCGAAGTGGTCAGGCGACGTCTGGCCGCCGACGCCGACCCAGCCGAATTCGCCGCGCGCTGGGCAGATGCCGAGCAGACACTCGCCGCTCAGATTGTCACCGCGCAGATACTGCTGCCAGAGGTTCAGATGCCTGACTCGGCGCTGAGACAGATCGCTGAGGTCTGCGCGGCATTCGACGTCGATGGCATGCGCGCCGACATCGTCACCGCGCGCGCAGCCGCCGCGCATGCCGCCTGGCAGGGCCGCACCACGGTGACTGCCGAGGACGTCCGAGCAGCGGCCCTGCTGGCACTTCCCCACCGGAAACGCCGCAACCCCTTCGACCAGCCAGGCCTGGACAGCGACGCACTGGACGAGGCACTGGATCGGGCCAGCCAGAACACGCCAGAGCAGCCGGACCCCGACCCGGACGACGATGGCGGTCCCGGTGGCGGCGGTCAGCCCGGCACGGATGCTGAACCTTCGCCGCAGGAGCCGAGCGCCGACGACCAGTCCTCCACCCAGGATTCCGGCGATGACGCCTCGACTCGGAACTGCGGCAGCTCAGCGACCCACCCTCAGACGGCTCCGACCGGGCAGGCGGGCCGGGCGCCGCTGATCCGTGGCACCGGCAAGGCCGCCGGCACCCCCGGACGTCGTTCCGCGGCCCGGACCGGTCGCGGCCGGACAATGGGGACCCTTCCGAGGAGTGCGATGACCGGGCCCCTCCACCTGCAGGCCACGCTCGCGGCGGCGGCACCGTTCCAGATCGACCGGGGTCGCGAGAGCGGCCGGATTCTGCTGGCGGCCAGGGACCTGCGGCGGGCTGAGCGGCGCGGCAAGGAGGGAAACCTTGTGCTCTTTGTAGTCGACGCGAGCGGTTCGATGGCTGCCCGCGCGCGGATGACCGAGGTCAAAGGGGCTGTCCTGGGGCTGCTGCTGGACGCCTATCAGCGTCGGGACAAGGTGGGCTTGATCACTTTCCGGGACAGGGGCGCTGAGCTCGTCCTGCCGCCGACGAGCTCGGTGGAGAACGCCGCCCGCCGACTCGATGCGATCCAGACTGGAGGTCGCACGCCACTGGCCGCCGGGTTGGCCAAAGCCGTTCAGGTCATCAATGCCGAACGGTTGCGGGATCCGCTGCGCCGCCCCCTGGTCCTGCTGATCACCGACGGACGGGCCGACGCTGCCAGCGCCGCCCGCGCTGGCGCCGGGTTGCGCGCACACGATGTGGTGGTGCTGGACTGCGAACGCGGACCGGTCAAGCTGCGACTGGCCGAAAGACTGGCCGTCGACCTGGGCGCCGAGTATCTACGCCTGGATGACGTGACCACGGAGCCGCTGGCCGCAGTCGTCACCGAAAGACGGTCCGCCTGATGAGCCTCCTGATCGGTGTCGGTGTCGGGCCAGGTTACCCGGAGCTCCTTACCCTGCAGGCACTTCGGGCACTGCGCGAAGCGGACCTCGTCGTGGTGCCGGTTCGCGACGATCGCGATGAGATCGGGTATGCCGAGGCGATCGTGCGCGCTCACCTGCTCCCGGG
>DATCNE010000293.1:0-20052 GCA_036565395.1 Dermatophilaceae bacterium | reverse complement strand
AAGCTGGAGCAGGTCGCGCTCTCGGATGAGTACTTCATCGAGCGCAAGCTGTATCCGAACGTCGACTTCTATACCGGGCTGATCTACCGGGCGATGGGGTTCCCGCCCAAGATGTTCACCGTGCTGTTCGCGTTGGGGCGGCTGCCGGGCTGGATCGCCCAGTGGCGCGAGATGATCGCCGACCCCGAGCTCAAGATCGGCCGGCCACGCCAGGTCTATGTCGGACCCACCGAGCGCAAGTACGTGATGATGAGCAACCGCTGACGGCGAAAGGGCGCCTCGTTCAGGGGCGCATCTCGTAGCTGCCGGCCAGGTTGCGAACCTGCTGCCAGACCCTGTCGTAGCTGCCTCTGCCGGCCGCCGGTTTGCGAACGTGCTCCAGCGCCCACTGCTGCTGCGCCTTGGTCGATGAGGCCTTTCCGTGCAGGTCCACGGCGTAGGCCGAGAAGTCACGAATGAGCACGTCGAAGATCTGGTCCACCAAGTCCGTCGAGTCCGTCGGGTTACTGTCCAGACCGGTCAGCGAGACCTGCTCGAGGATGAGCTGGCCATAGACGACAAGGGTGAACAGCTCGCCGAGCGTGAGAAGCAGGTCCAGGTCCTTCGCCTGGTCCTCGTCGGACCCGGCGTTCCTGACGAGGTCGACGAGGCCCTCGGCCTGCTCACGGAAGATGGCGACGTTGGGGACGTCCGCGAATTCGTCGTATGGCGCGCGCCAGTCCGCGAACCGGACCTTTCCGAGACCGCGGGCCGGTCCCTGGTCGAACAGGAAGGCGTCATCGGCGGCGTCGCGCCGCCTCGGCACGCTGGGGAGCGTTGTCGGATGCAGCAGATAGCTGGGCAGGAACTTCAGCACCAGGGCCATGTTGACGTGCACGGTGCCCTCGAGCTTGGGCAGCGCACGGATGTCCATCGCCGCCTGCTCGAAGTAGGTGTCCTTCTCGAAGCCCTTGGCGGCCACCACGTCCCAGAGCGCGTCGATGACCCGCTCGCCCTCGGTCGTCACCTTCATCTTCGTGACCGGGTTGAAAAGCAGGTAGCGCCGGTCGTCCGCGGAGGCTGAGCGGACGTAGTCGATCGCCCTTTCGCCGAACAGCTTCATGGCCGCCAGTCGGGCGTAGGCGTCGGTCAGCCCCTGCCGCACGTGCGGGAAATCGGTGACGCGCTTGCCATAGAGGATGCGGTTGTCAGCGTGCGTGATGGCTTCGTAGAAGGCGTGCTCGCAGATCCCGATGGAGGCAAAACCGAGGTTGAACTTGCCGATGTTGACGGTGTTGAGCGCGGCGTCGAAGGCAGCCGGCCCGGTGTGCAGGATGTCCGAAGCGCTGACGGGGTAGTCGTGGAGGCTGAACTCGCTGACGTACATCTGCGACGACACCACGTTCTGGACCAGCTCGTACGACCGGTGCGTGCTGTCCGCGGCGAAGAAGACATAGCCCTCGGGGCCGTCCACGTCCGCCCGCCGGCCGAAGACCGAGACCATGCCTGCGACGTTTCCGTTGCCGATGTAGTACTTGCTGCCGTTGGCGCGAAAGCCCTCGCCATCGGGAGTCAGGACCATGTCGGTGCTGTAGATGTCGGCGCCGTGCGCCTTCTCGGACAGGCCGAACGCGAACACGCCGCCGTCCAGGAGGATCTGCGCGGCGCGGGCCTTCGCCGCCTCGTTGTCGCTCTGCCAGACCGGGCCGAGACCGAGGATGGTGACCTGCCACGCGTACCAGTAGCCCAGGCCATAGAACGCCAGCAGCTCGCCGAAGGCGCAGATACGCGCGGTGTCCCAACGACCACCCTGCGACCCTGGCGTGAGGAAGGTGGCGAAAGCCTTCTCCGACGCCATGAAGTCCAGGAAGTCGGTGTACCACTCGCGTTCGCGGTGGACCCGCTTGAGCTCGGTCTTGCCGCGTGCCTCGAACCACTCGATCGTTGCCCGCACGAGGCGTCGCGCCTCGGGGTCGAGGTCGGTGGGGTCGTAGGTCCTCGGGTTGAGCAGCAGGTCGGCCATCACCGCACCATAGTCGTGTGGACCACGGGCTCGTAAGAAATGGTTAGCCCTTGCGTTTGTCCTGCGGGGACTGAGGGACCTTGGGACGGAATACGCAAGCAAGCGTATGAATGCGAAAGATCATCTTTTCTGACTAATCGCTCTCGTCCCTATTTGCCGTAAAATGGGGTGGAAAGGGGCTCAGGTCTTCGCTCCATCGGCGAGGACTCCAGTCGTGTGTGGGGAGGCGTTGTGGAGATCCATGCACTCGACCGCACGCGGCGGGAGCGCGAACACAGGATCGCCCGCGAGCTGTCCAGCGAGTTCTCGGGCGCCCAGATCCTCCGACGGGCGGTCAACGGTGCTGTTGGGAGCGTTGAAGGCTGCGACTACGCCGGAGTGTCCTTGCGCTCCCACGGTGGCGAGGTTCAGACGCCCGCGTGGACGTCTCCGGCCGTGTGGGTGGCTGATGCCATGCAGGTCGCCTTGGGCGACGGGCCCTCGCTGGAGCCGATGTGGGTTGCGGACTATGTCACCGTCGACGACCTGAGCACCAATCAGCGTTGGGCGCAGTGGGCGCCCAACGTTGTCAAGCTGGGTCTGCGCTCCCTGATAAGCGTTCGGTTACCAGGTGGTTCACGGACCTTTGCGGCACTCAACCTGTACTCCGCCCGGGCATACGGGTTCGGACTCACGTCGCTGGACGAGGCCTGTTCGTACGCGGTAGAGGTTCTGGACGCGATCCAGGCTGCTGGCAGGGGGACCGGCTTCGAGACGGCCATGGCACCCAAAGCCTGGTCAGCATGGCCCAGGGAGTGATGAGGTATCGGTACGGATTTGAGGTGTCACGGGCGCTCTCGCTGTTGCAGACGTACTCCGTGAAATCCCACGTCAAGCTGCAGGATGCAGCCAAGGAGTTCGTCAACGCCGGGAGAGGTGCCCGGTAGGTTGTGAGGCCTCGGTTGCGATCGTGAGGAGTACCGGTATGCCCCTTCGCCTGGTTGCGATCGGTGACAGCACTGTTGAGGGTGTTGAGGATCCCGGCCCCGACGGGGTCTACATCGGGTGGGCTGATCGCTTCGCCTGCCATCTGGACGCGATGCATCCGGGCCTGCTCTACGCCAACCTCGCGGTGCGGGGGGAGACTGCGCACGAGGTTCGCGAGACGCAGCTACGGCCCGCACTGGACTTGGCGCCTGACTTCGCCGTGGTGGTGGCCGGTGTCAACGACGTACTGCGCCCGAGGCTCGACCGCGACGCGCTGCGTGAAGACCTGTGCGCAATGCACGCCGAGCTGGCCGCGACGGGCGCTCGGGTCCTCTCGTTCACGATGCCGGACATGACGCGCGTCGCGCCGCTGGCGGTCGTCCTGCGCGGGCGGCTGCAGTTCCTGAACGCGGTCACCCTGGAGTGTCGTGAACGCTACGGCTCCATCGTCGTCGACCTCGCGTCGGCGTCTGCAGCGAGCCACCCGGCGTTGTGGCACACCGACCGACTACACGCCAACAGTGAAGGCCACCGCCGCATCGCCGCCGCGCTGGCCGAGGCGGTCGGATACGACGTGGAGGACTGGCGGGCCGAGCCGCCGCCCATGCTGAAGCCGAGCCCGCTGCGCGTTGCCCTTACCGAGGCCGCCTGGGCAGGGTCGCATCTGCTTCCCTGGGCCTGGGAACATCTGCGCGGGCAGTCCTCGGGGGACGGCGTTGCCTGCAAGCGGCCGAACCTCCTGCCGGTGACCTGACGGACTCGCCTGTCCATCGTGTCGATCAGTCTTGTTGCCCTGGCCGTGACGGGCACAGCGGTGCGGTCGTGGGCGCCTGTCTTCGCGGGCCTCTCGGGTCTGGCCGTCTTTGCGATAGGTCTTGGTCATGTGGCGCTGCAGCAGATCAGGGTGCGACGTGAGCGTGGTGCGATCTTGGCGTACATCGCCCTGGGCGTTACCTACGTGTATGCGACCTTGGTCGTGATCTTGAGTGTTTATTCCGGAGTCATGTACATCCGACGGTGACCAGCGTGCTGCCGGTCAGCAGCACGGTTGACGAGATACACAGGTGGTTGTGGAAGGCCATCATCTGTTTGGCCGATCAACGTGTCGTCACAACGGTTGGGTCTATCCGTCTGGACCGGCAAGGAATTGCCCAAGCCCTTACTAATGTCTGCCCCTCAGCGTACGTTTCATAACGTAGGTGGTCCAGGAGCGCCGACTACGCGGAAAACAGGGGTTGTACGATGAGCCTATTCGGTGTCTTGGGGAACGCGCGGGGCCAACGATCGTTGGCGTCCCGCGTGGTCCCTCGCCGACGCGTGAAACGGCTCCCTGCCGAGCGTCTTGCCGCCGCGCGTCTTACCGGCATCCTGCTTCTTCTTGACGACGCCTCCCCCCCTGCAGTCCGCCGTCAGCTGGACGCTGCCGACCCCCAGCACGTGTCAGCGGCACGGCAGCCCCGTCATGCGCGCGAGCTACCGATCGCACCGAGTGTGACCGACGATGTGAGCTCGGCCAATCGGGACCTGTCGCCTGAGGTCCCGGCGCCTGAGGTTCTTGAGTCAGAGGTCCTGGCGTCAGAGGTTCCAGGTGCCGGCCGACATCGACGCCCGGGTGTGCCAGCGGCCGTGATACCTGCACGCGAGATACCTGCACGCGAGATACCTGCACGCGAGATGCCTGCACACGAGATCTCGGGCACCGGCCGACACCGACGTCCGGGTGTGCCGGCGGATGTGGATTGGGCTCACCCGATCCCAGCTTCAGTGTTGTCGAGACCAGCGGTTCCGGGCGCTGGCCATCATCGACGTGCGGGCGTCCGCGCGTTTATGGCGCTGCGCGGAGTCCGTGTCGCACCCCCCCGCGTGGTGTTGCTTGGGCTCCTGGTCCTGCTGGTGGCCTTTGCGGCAGTCCTCGGGGTTCGGGGATCGGCGACCCTCGAGTCGGCTCAGCCACATGCGGACGCCGCCACATCGCACTCGGCCACCGTGATTGTTCCCGGCACCCGGTAGTTCCGTGTCGGCGTGCCGATCAGTCCTGGTGCTTCAGGTGTTCCAACCAGCGAGCCGGCCCTCGAGGCTGACCTGACGCACGCGCTTCTCCGCGCCGAGCCGGGACTCAGCGGTCGCGACGATCAGCATCTGGTCACCATGACGCAGGGCGGTGCGCAGGGTCGGCACGAACGCCTCGCCGCCCCGGACGATCATCGTGACGTTGGCGCCCGGGGGCAGACGCAGCTCGAACACCTCGACGCCGTGCAGCCTGGACGTGGGACCGACTGTCACCTCCAGGACGTCAGCGCCGATCTCGTTCAGCGGTGTGGACTCGACCTCGAGGTCCAGCGCCCGTTCGGCATCCATCACGCCGAGCCGGCGAGCCACCCATGGCAGGGTCGGCCCCTGGACCAGCGTGAAGATCACGACCAGGACGAACACGAGGTCGAAGAGCCACTCGACGTTCGGTGTCCCGGCGGTACGCGGCACCGTGGCCAGCACGACCGGCACGCCGCCGCGCAGCCCCGCCCAGGACAGGAACGCCTGGTCGCGCCATGGCACCCGGAACGGCGTCAACGACACGATGACCGACAGCGGCCTGGCCACCAGGAGTAGCACGAGGCCGATCAGGATCGCAGGCACGATGTGCGTCGCCAGCTTGGCGGGTGAGACCAACAAGCCCAACATGACGAACAGCCCGATCTGCGCCAGCCAGCCCAGGCCCTGCGCGAATCCGTGGACCGCAGCTCGGTGTGGCAGCCGCATGTTGCCCAGCACCAGGGCGGACAGGTATGCCGCAAGGAAGCCGCTCGCGTGCGCCAACGACCCTGCGGCGTAGGCCAGAACGGTCAACGACACGACCCCGATCGAGAACAGGCCCGACGAGGACGATCCGATCCGGCGCATGAGGTGGCCGCCGGCATACCCGATCAGCAGTCCGACGACGGCACCGCCCGCGAGCTCCGCAATGGCGACGAGCAGCAGCTGCCACCAGGCTTCGTGGCCGCTTTGTCCGGGGGAGGCCTGGGCGGCGAGGGCCAGCACAAGGATCACCACGGGGGCGTCGTTGAAGCCGGACTCGGCCTCGAGCAGCCCGGAGAGCCGGCGGGGGAGAGGCACCCGGCGCAGGACGGAGAACACCGCGGCCGCGTCGGTGGAGGCGAGGACGGCGCCGACCAGGAAGGCGACGCTCCACGAGATCGGCAGCACCAAGTGCGCGGCCAGTCCGACGATCGCGACGGAGACCAACACACCAAGGGTCGAAAGCAGCGCCGCCGGCGCGACCGATCGCCGTATGTCGTGCCAGGAGGCCGTCAGCCCGCCTTCGGCCAGGATCAGGACCAGGGCGGTGTAGCCCAGGACCTGGGTCAGCTCTGCGGAGTTGAACTCGATGCCGAGACCGGCTTCGCCGATTGCCACGCCGATGCCGAGATAGAGCAGCAGTGAAGGAAGTCCGGATCGCAGCGAGAGGCGCACCGCAGCCACGGAGACCAGCAGCACGAGGGTCCCGACCAGCAGAGCGAGGTCGAGATCGGAGACGGTAAACGCTGTTGCGGCTTCGATGTGTCCTAGTCTCGCAGGGTGTCCCGTGCAAAAACCTTCCGTCGCGTATCCCTTTCCGTCGCGGTTCTGGTTGTCGTCGCCATCGTGGTCGCCACGGTGGTCGGCGTCAGCCTCGTCCGGCGGTCCTTCCCACAGACCTCGGGTGAGCTGGCCGTCTCTGGCCTCACCAGCAAGGTCACCGTGCTGCGCGACGACCGCGGCGTGCCTCAGATCTACGCCGACAATGCGCAGGACCTCTTTCGGGCGCAAGGCTTTGTCGCCGCGCAGGATCGGTTCTTCGAGATGGACCTGCGTCGGCACATCACCGCTGGGCGACTCTCCGAGATAGTCGGCCAGGACGGCGTCGAGACCGATCGCGTGATCCGGACGATGGGTTGGCGTCGCGTGGCTGAGGCTGAGCTGCCGACGCTGGCGCCCTCGACCCGGCAGTACCTCCAGGCCTATGCCGACGGCGTCAATGCCTACATCACCAAGGCCGGAAGTCCCGACAACATGGGTCTGGAGTACACGGTGCTGGGGCAGAAGTTTCCCGGCTACCGCGTGGAGCCGTGGTCGCCGGCTGACTCGTTGGCCTGGCTCAAGGCGATGGCGTGGGATCTGCGTGGCGACTACGACAACGAGCTCACCCGCGCTCGGCTCTCAGGGAACATCACGCCCGCCCGATTCGCGCAGATCTTCGCGCCATACCCGGCCGAGTCCCACCAACCGATTCTCTCTGACAAGGCGTGGAGTCCTGGCGCGGCCAGCTCGACCCAGAGTGCGGCTTCTGCCATTCCAGCCGACCGAACGGCCCCTGCGGTGCCTTCCCCGCGTGCCGACGTGAATGGCAAAGACGCCCGGACCGTCTACGGCGAGGTGGCCGCGGTACTTGACCAGCTGCCTGTGATGGTCGGGCGCGGCGAAGGCGTCGGATCCAACTCATGGGTGGTGGGTCCGGAACGCTCTTCGACCGGAAAACCGTTGCTGGCCAACGATCCTCACCTTGGCGTCGGCATCCCCAGCATCTGGTACCAAACCGGTCTGCACTGCCGCAACGTCTCAGAAGCCTGTCCCTTTGACGTGGCCGGTTTTTCCCTCGCCGGTCTGCCCGGCATCGTGATCGGACACAACCAGAGGATCAGCTGGGGCTTCACCAACCTCGGCCCTGACGTCAGCGACTTCTACCTCGAGCAGGTCAGTGGAGAGACTTATCGCCGGGGCAGCAGCTATCTGCCGTTGAAGGAGCACACCGAGACCATCAAGGTGGCGGGTGGCCGGGACGTCACCACGAACGTTCGTGAGACCGTTCACGGTCCGCTGCTCTCGGACGTGATCACGTCGGTGGCACAGGCGGGCAAGTCTGCTCTCGTCGAGGGGAAGGCCGAGCCCACGACGTATGCCGTGTCCCTGGCGTGGACTGGTCTGTTGCCCGGGCACACCGCAGATGCCATCTTCAAGATCAACACCGCCCAGAACTTCACCCAGTTCCGTGCTGCCGCAAGGGATTTCGCGGTCCCGGCACAGAACCTCCTGTACGCCGACACTGCGGGCCATATCGGCTACCAGGCGCCTGGTCAGGTGCCGATCCGTGCGAGCTCGACCGTCGGGGCACCGCCGGGCTACTGGCCTGCGCCGGGCTGGGATCCGAAGTACGACTGGACCGGGTTCGTTCCCTTCGAGCAGATGCCCACGGCGTACGACCCACCCGAGGGCTACATCGTTGCTGCCAACCAGGAAGTCACTGCCAGCCAGACCCCGTTCCTGACCACCGAGTGGGACTACGGCTATCGCAGCGAGCGGATCCGCGACCTGATCACGGCGACCCCCAAGGTCACGCCGGAGCGGATGTCCCAGATTCAAGGCGACACCCGCAACACGTTCGCTCCCGAGCTGGTCAAGGCCCTGCTGGCGGTGAAGCTTGACAACCCCGATCCCGAGAAGGACGACCCGTTCACCAAGGAAGCCCAGAACCTGCTGCGCAAGTGGGACTACACCCAGCCCAGCGGCCGGTCAGCGTCGGCGGCTGCGGCAGCTTTCTACAACGCGGTGTGGAGCAACATCCTGGAGCTGACGTTCAACGATGAGCTCGGCGTCACCATGAAGGCCGATGGTGGCTCGCGGTGGATGCAGGCGGTGTCAGGGCTGCTGAAGGCGCCACGTGACCCATGGTGGGACAACAAGCTGACGGCCGGCGTGATCGAGGGTCGCGACGAGATCTTGCGCCAGGCCATGGTCCAGGCGCGCAAAGACCTGACCCAGCAGCTGGGCAAGGCTCCGGTCACCTGGCAGTGGGGCCGCCTGCACCAGCTCAAGCTGGAGCACAAGATCCTCGGCGGCGATTCCGTCCTGGCTCCCGTGCGCGCGATGTTCAACCGGGGCCCGTGGCAGATGCCTGGTGGTTCCTCGATCGTCGATGCCAACGGTTGGGACGCAGGCGAGGGATACGACGTCAACTGGGCTCCGTCGATGCGGATGGTCGTCAATCTGGGCGACCTCGATGCGTCACGGTGGGTCAACCAGACCGGCAACTCCGGTCATCCGTATGACAATCACTACGTCGACCAGGCGGATGCGTGGGTCGCGAACGAAACCTACCCGTGGCCGTTCAGCGAGAAGGCAGTCCGTGCCGGCGGCGGTGACGAGCTGACGTTGACCCCAAACGCGTCAGGCAACTGACCTTCACATAGCCGACACGGTGCCCGGGATCGGCATGAGGCCGCGCCCGGGTGTGATGACCGCGTTCACACGCACGTCGTGAGCGTCCCGGGGCAGCGGCTGCACGGCATACTCCTCGTCGTTGACGATGGCCACGACGACGGCGTGGGGGTGGCGCCGCGCCAGAGCACGGTCGTAGCTTCCGCCACCTTGTCCCAGACGGGTGCCGCTGTGGTCGACCGCGAGCGCCGGTGTGAAGATCACCTGAGCGTCGCCGATCGCGTCCGATCCGAGCCCCGGACCTTCGCTCCCATCAGCCCTCAGCTCATGCCAGTCCAGGTCCTTGTCGGGCAGCATCTCAGGCACGAGCACCTTGACGCCGCCTGTGTGCAGCATCTCGGCGAGCGCCTCTGTGGGTGGCTCGGTGGGCATCGAGCGATAGATCGCCACGCAGGGCTGCCAGCCGTATGCCGGGTGCCCACCTGGGCTCTGGAGTGGCAGGGCGAGGGTCTCCAGAAGAGCGTTGGCCGCAGCCGCAATGGCCTCGGCATCAGCGCCTCGATCCGGCTGATGCGCAAGGGATCTGCGCCGTGCCCGTAGCTGGCGCCGAATAGTCTGCTTGTCCAGGGGGGCTGGGGGCTCGGCCGTTCCGCTCATGACCGGATTGTGTACCCTCGCCGTCTGCCGTTCGTTTGGTGGGGAGTCGCACCGTGCGGGCGGCCCGCGTGTCACCATCGAGGCACACGTCTGGAGGGTGGACCCGTTGTCGGTGCGAATCCGTCTGACGCTCATTCTCTGCGTCGTACTGCTGCCTCTGCTGCTCGGCACGACCCTTGTCCTTGCGTTTGTCGTCCCAGACCAGCTCCGCGAGCAGAGCTCGGCGAGGCTGCGCACAGTTGCGGGGGCGGTCGCCTCCTTGCAGGTTCAGTCCTGCGTCGGGGCCGGCGACTCGGCCGAGCTGATGGCGTTGGCGGTGGCCAAGGGCGAGCCTGCCGCAGCGGCGTTGCGCCGAGGGCTGGAACGCCGACCCGGTTATGGCTCGATCATGCGTGATCGCACCGTGTTGGTGCGTTCACAGTCACTTCCGAGTGGCGCTGTGGTGGATGTGGTTCCCACCAAGGGGTGCTCGACGCCGATCCAACCCCCCGCCCGTCTTGTCGCGGCTCCCACGACGTTCTTGCCGTTTCTGACAGACACCGTGAGCGTGGCAGGGCTGGGGCCTGTTCAGTCCGTGACTGCCGTGGTGGCGACCCCGCTGGACGGCAGCCGGTTGCGCGGGTGGCTCCAGGACATCGGGGTCGGGGCTGACGTCGACCTTGCCGTCGCCTGCCCCGAAGGCACGACCGCATCGACTGCGTCGGGCCCGCGCAACGCTCGGCTGAGGGCGTTTGCGTTGTCGAGGCTGGGTGGAGGTCGCGAGGGCCTGCCCGGTAGTTCCCAGGAGGTCGTCGCCGCTGGCGCCGGACACCCCTGCCTGGTGATCGCGGCCACCTCGTCAAGCGAGGGGGTGGCCGCTCCATGGTTGTTGTTCGCGTTGCTGGGCCTCGCGTTGGCACTGGGAGTGCCGATGGTGTGGTGGCTGGCGCGTCAGCTGACCATGCCGGTCGTGGCCGTCACTCTCGCCGCCGAGCGCGTGGCACTTGGCGACCTTTCGGTGCGTCTGCCTGTCGTGCGAACCGACGAGGTCGGACGGCTGGCACAGAGCTTCAACCACATGGCCGGCGAGCTCGAGCAACAGCTGGCCGAGATCAAGCACAGCCGCGACCTGCTCGCCGACAATGTCCAGCGGCTCGGCGACGCCCTGCAACGCACCCATGACCTCGATGGGCTGTTGGCGACGATCTGCGCGCTCTCGGCGTCAACCACCGAGAGCGTCCGCGCCACCGCCTGGCTGGTCGAGGGGAATTCCCTCGTCGCACGAGTGGCCTGGCCGCCCGAGTCCCTGCGCTCGTCGGCGGGCAGGGTCCCCATGGAGGGCACGCTGCTGGGCAGGGTCGTCTCCACAGGTCTGCCCGCCTGGACGGACGCTGAGGCGCAGCCGTCGGTGTCGGCGGCGGTGCCCGCTCTGACTGACCCAGAGGACAAGTCCGCCCTGCTCGGAGGGCCTGCCCTGGCCGCGCCGCTCCAGCGGGGCAGCGACACGTTGGGGGCGATCGTCGTCGAGCGCGCACCCGGCTCACCGGCATACAGCCGTGAGAGCGGTGCGACCCTCGCGTCCATCACCGGTCCGGCTGGTATCGCGATGGACAACGCGTTGCTGCACAGGAAGGCGCAGCGGCTCTCGGTGTTCGACCCCCTCACCGGTGTTGGCAACTTGCGGATGCTCACGACGACGCTGACGGCCGAGGTTGAGCGTGCGAGGCACTTCAACCGGTGCTGCTCGCTGATGATCCTGGACATCGACCACTTCCGCGACATCAACAGCCTGTACGGACATGCGGCGGGAGACCAGGTTCTGGCGGCAGTAGCAGCGCGGATCGCAGCGAGCGTGCGCGCCGTCGATCGCGTCGCCCGATACGGCGGTGAGGAGTTCGCGGTCGTGTGTCCGGAGCTCGACCCGACACAAGCAGTGGCGGCGGCCGAGAAGGTTTGGAACGCGGTGCGCGACCAGCCCTTCGAGGTGGACGGGGGATCGATCGTGGTCCGGGTCAGCATCGGCGTGGCATCGTGGCCCGAGCAGGCCCGGACGTCCACCGCGCTGTTGCGGGCGGCCGACAGCGCCGTCGACCAGGCCAAGGGTCTGGGACGTGACCAGGTCGTACTGAGCGAGCGACCGTCCGACTAATGTCGGGACCATGACCTCGACCGAGCAGCCGACAGCATCCGTGCCCTCGCGGGGTGCGCTCACCAAGGCCGTGATCCCCGCAGCCGGTCTGGGCACGCGCTTCCTGCCCGCGACCAAGGCGACGCCAAAGGAGATGCTGCCGGTCGTCGACAAGCCGGCCATCCAGTACGTCGTCGAGGAGGCCACGCGCGCCGGACTGCGCGATGTCCTCATGGTGACCGGACGCAACAAGACCGCGCTCGAGGACCACTTCGACCGTCACTGGGAGCTCGAGCGCGCGCTGGAGGCCAAGGGCGACCTCGTGCGTCTCGCGCGGGTGCGCAAGTCCACCGACCTCGGCAACGTCCACTACGTCCGACAGGGCGAGCCGCTGGGTCTGGGCCATGCGGTCCTGTGCGCCGCGGACCATGTGGGCAACAACCCGTTTGCCGTGCTGCTCGGTGACGACCTGATCGACGAGCGGGACCACCTGCTCGAGGCGATGATCGCGGTACGACAGGCCAGGGGCGGAAGCGTGATCGCCCTGATGGAGGTGCCACCGGAGTCCGTTCACCTCTATGGGTGCGCCGCAGTTGAGCCGGTTTCGCAGGAAGGGGAAGGCGCATCCGTGGTTCGCGTGACCGGGTTGGTCGAGAAGCCCGATCCTGAGGATGCTCCGAGCAACCTGGCAGTTATCGGGCGTTACATCCTGGATCCGTCGATCTTCGAGACCCTTGCCAAGACCCCCCCTGGTCGAGGCAACGAGATCCAGCTGACCGATGCGTTGCAGGAACGGGCCGTTTCAACCGGGGCCGGAGGAGGTGTTCACGGCGTGATCTTCCGCGGCCGTCGTTATGACACCGGCGACCGGCTCGACTATCTCAAGGCCGTCGTCCGGCTGGCCGTCAGCCATCATGAGCTCGGCACGGACTTCTCCTCGTGGCTGACCGGATTCGTTGCTGAAAAAGACAGCACGGCGCCGTGATCTCCGTCGAGGAGCACTTCTCGCGCATCGTCGGCACCGTGCGTCGCCTGCCGTCGATCGACCTGAACCTGCTTGATGCCCAGGGCTGCGTCCTCGCCCAGGACGTGACGAGTGAGGTCGCACTGCCGGGCTTCACGAACTCAGCCATGGATGGCTATGCCGTGCACGCGGCCGATGTCGCGGCCGCCAGCGAGAAGACCCCGGTCAGGTTGCCCGTCGTCCATGACATCGCGGCCGGCAACACCCAGGCGCTGAGCCTGGCGCCAGGGCAGAGTATGCGGATCATGACCGGCGCCCCGATGCCCCACGGCGCTGACGCAGTCATACCGGTTGAGCACACCGACGGCGGCCTGGCCAAGGTCACGGTCCTGGCCCCGGTGCCCGTTGGCCACAGCGTGCGCCAAGCGGGTGAAGACGTCGAGGCGGGCGACCTGGTGATGCGCGCCGGCACCCGTCTGGGACCTCGCCAGATCGCCTTGCTCGCGGCAGTCGGTGTCGGACAGGTCCAGGTGACCCCCAAGCCCAGGGTGGTGGTCATCTCAACCGGTGACGAGCTGATCGAGGCGGGCACCCTTCCGCGGTTCGGCCAGGTCGTCGACAGCAACGGCCTCATGCTGACCGCAGCGGTTCGAGCCCTTGACTGCATCCCGTTCCGTGTCGGCTGCGTGCGTGACGACGCGCAGACGTTTCTTTCCACTATCGAGAGCCAACTCCTGCGCGCCGACGCCGTCATCACGACAGGGGGGGTCAGTATGGGCGCGTACGACACCGTCAAGGAGGTGCTCTCGCGTGTGGGGACGATGCGATTCGACAAGGTCGCCATGCAGCCCGGCATGCCGCAGGGTTTCGGCACCCTGGGTGAGGACGAGGTCCCGGTGTTCACCCTGCCTGGCAACCCGGTCAGCGCGATGGTCTCGTTCGAGGTGTTCGTCGCACCGGCGTTGCGCCTGATGGCGGGACGCCGACGGCACGAGACATCGCTGGTGACAGCGGTGGCCAGCGACGACTGGACTGCACCGGCCGGCAAGGTGCAGTTCGCGCGGATCGTGTTGTCCCACAACGGTTCTGGCTACATCGCGGCTATCGCGGGGATGCAGGGCTCGCACGCGCTCGGTTCGATGGCGGGTGCGAACGCGCTGGCCGTCATACCGGCTGACGTCACGTCCATCAGGGCCGGCGACCAGGTGTTGTGCCACCCGCTGGAGCCGATCGTGGAGGTGTCATGAGTGAGCCGCGCCTGACGCATGTACGTGCCGACGGATCGGCGCACATGGTCGACGTCTCAACCAAGGACGTGACGGTCCGCTCGGCTACGGCGGTCGGACGGGTCCTGCTCTCGGCCGCAGCCGTCGCGGCACTGCGTGGGGGAACCGTGCCCAAGGGCGACGCGCTGTCGGTCGCGCGTATCGCCGCGATCCAGGCGGCCAAACGCACTCCCGACCTCATCCCGCTCGCCCATCCGATCGGCGTCCACGGGGTCGAGGTGGATCTCGTGGTCATCGACGAGGGGGTGGACCTGACAGCGACAGTCCGCACTGCTGACCGGACCGGGGTCGAGATGGAGGCGCTCACTGCAGTGTCGGTCGGGGCTCTGGCGCTGATCGACATGGTCAAGGCCGTGGACAGGCATGCGCGGATCACCGACGTGCGCGTGACAGCCAAGTCCGGCGGCAGATCAGGGGACTGGGTGGAGTCATGACCGACTCTGCGGTGGCCATGACCGGATCCGCCGTGGTCATCACCTGCTCGACCCGGGCAGCCGCCGGGGTCTACCCGGACCGGTCGGGGCCCATCATCGCCGACGCGCTGCGAAGCTGGGGGCTTGCGGTGGGCGACGTCGTCGTGGTTGCCGATGGCCCTGATGTCGAGGTGGCCCTTCGCGCCGCCCTCTCCACGGGCGCCTCCTTGGTGCTGACCACTGGGGGCACTGGCATGACCGCGAACGACGGCACCCCCGAGGCCACCCTCCGGGTCGTGGACCGACTGGTCCCCGGGATCGCCGAGGCCATTCGAGCTGCCGGCGTGCGTGCAGGGATCCCGTCGGCCATGTTGTCCCGGGGAGTCAGCGGCTTGGCGGGGCAGGCCTTGGTCGTCAACCTTCCTGGATCGACGGGTGGCGTGGCCGACGGGCTCGCGGTGCTCAAACCCGTTGTCGCGCATGCCCTCTCGCAGATTCAGGGCGGTGACCATTGAGCAGCGGGCTCTGGCCGGCGACGATTACGGCGCGTCGGGTTGGCGGTGCCCCGGTGATCCTGCGCGCCCTGCGCGGCAGGGACCGCAACGAGTGGGAGGCGCTCCGGGCGAAGAACACCGAGTGGTTGCGCCCGTGGGAGGCCACCTCGCCCGAGGGGGTTGCCACGCGACTCGGCTACCGCCAGCTGGTTCGGCAGTTCGACCGCGAGGCCAACGAAGGCCGGCTCCAACCGTTCGTCATCGAGACCGAGGGTCGGCTGGTCGGCCAGATGCACCTGTTCGGGATCGCGTGGGGCTCGCTGCGCGGCGCATTCGCGGGCTACTGGGTTGACGAGTCGATTGCAGGGCAAGGGATCATGCCCTTAGCGCTCGCGGCGGCATGCGACCACGCGTTCATCGGGCTGGGGCTGCATCGGGTCGAGGTCAACATTCGGCCCGAGAACACCGCGAGCCTGCGAGTCATCGAGAAGTTGGGCTTCCGTGATGAGGGTCCGCGTCTGCGCTATCTGCACATCGACGGCGAGTGGCGCGACCACCGGTCCTTCGCGTTGACGACCGAGGATCTGGGCAGCTCATCGGTGGTGGAGCGTTGGAATCACTGGCAACACCAGTCACTTCAGCGACACACCGAGGCGGGTCCGCCGTAAGGGCGGCAGACCCCTCTAACGTCGTGTTCGTGCAGCCCAGCGGTCTCATCTTCCTTATCATCATTGCCATTTGGGCTGCCTATTTGCTCCAGCACTGGGTCGGACGCCGTGAACACCTGGCCACAGCCCGGTCGGTCGACCGGTTCTCCGAGGCGATGCGAGTGCTGGAGCGTCGCACTCCGTTGCCCGAGTCCGACCTGTCGCTACCGACACCACGCTCGTATTCCGTCAGCCCGGCTCGTCCCTCCCGTGCGGAGGTTGTCGTGAAGCGTGCCCAACCCCCGACACCCCATGTCCACGCGCGCACCGCGGCTGCCGCCAACCCGAAGCGGACTTCAGACGCCAGGCGCGGCCAGTCGGCCAGGCGCGTTCGGGGTCTGTCTCTCCTGGCGTTGTTGTCGCTCGTTGTGGTCGTCCCCGCGTTGGCGGCCTTCTCCGTCCTGCCCTGGTGGAACGTGCTGCTCGTTGTCGCTGCACTGGTGGTCGACTTCGCCTGCTTGCGCCATGCCGCTGTGGCCGACCGCGCCGATCGCCGTGCCAACGCGCTGGGGCGTGCGGCCAGCAGGCCCGCTCGTGCGCCCGCTGGCTCCGCCGTTCCCGTTTGGGCTGCTTCTCGGCCGAAAGCCCAGGTCGACACGATGGTTGCCAGTCCTGATGACACCGCGAACGAGATCGCGGACCCGAGCGAGTCCGAGTCTCAGGCGCAGTCCCAAGCAGTGTCCGCGTCTCAGGCCAACGCGGACCTGTCGGGCTGGGCTCCGGTTCCGGTGCCGCCACCCACCTACACGCTCAAGGCACGAGCCGAGCGTCCCCAGCCGGTCCCCGCGGCGGTCAGCGAGCCCGGCGCGACGCCGCCGTCGAGCTTTCACGGGCTGGTTGACGAGGGTGAGCTCGACGAGGTTCTGGATCGTCGTCACGCCTGAGACCGCGCGAGGTCATCGGCGTACGAACCGGTTTCGGGCTCGGGTCGTCTCGGTGTTATCGTTTCGTCCGCACCACGGGGCTGTGGCGCAGCTGGTAGCGCACCTCGTTCGCAACGAGGGGGTCAGGGGTTCGAGTCCCCTCAGCTCCACCGATATAACCGCAGGTCAAAGGTCCTCTCCCGTTCCGGGATGAGGGCCGTTGTGGCACCTGGGGCCGAAGTACAGCAGCAAAGTACAGCAGTTGCTCATCCGAGGGCCTCCGACCCGGGGCGTTCTACGCTCACCCAGCGCTCGTTGTCAAGGAATACTTGTTTTTGAGCAACATTTCATGGACACTGGTCTGGTGATCGAGGGCTGGCTCAGTGTCGCCGAAGCTGCTGAGCGACTAGGCATCTCCGTGCAGCGCGTGCGGCAGCTTCTCCATGCCGGTGAACTCGACGGTCGCAAGGGCCCAGGCGGTTGGATCGTCGCTGAAAACGCTGTTCGTACGCGGGAGCAAGCGCCGCCCGCGGCCGGCCGCCCTCTGTCATCACACATGGCTTGGTTGGTGGTTGCGCAACTACTCGCGGCGGACTCACGACCTGAATCCGGCGCGGATTTGGACCCGGACCGACGTGACCGGTACCGCCTTCGCAATCTGTTGATTCACCGAGGACTCGAGCGTGACTGGGCCTTCTGGCTCTCACGCCGCGCCGACGTGGCTCAATACTGGGTGCACCCGGGTGTGATTCAGTCCGTGCTCACTGATGAGAGGATCAGCGTTTCCGGGGCTGGCGTCGCAGCAGCCGCCGGCGCCGAGATTGTCGGTGGTGACGTTTCAGATCTGTACTTGAGCAGCGAGGCTGTCTCAGGGGTCACCGCCGACTACGGATTGCAGTCCGACCCTGCCGGCCAGCTGCTGATACACCTGTGGCGCCCTGGCTCGGGTGCTGAGTACGTACTTCGTCCCGGCAAGCCCGTTCCCGTCATCCTGGCTGCGCTGGATTTGTTGAGTGCGCCCGATTCGCGGGCACGTCACTGGGCGAACGCTTACATCCAACAGAAAATGGTAGGCATGCCAATTCTGCTAACCAAGCGTCACCTGAATGCCCACTCGAGGCCTGAGGAGAAACAGGGCGGGCGGGTCCGATGACCCTCGTGCTGGAAGGTATGTCGCCCGCCCAGGAGCAGGGCTGGCTGGTGCTGCTGGACCTCTTCCAGAACCGCCGCAACGACTGGACCCTGATCGGTGGGCAGATGATGTACCTCTTGGCCCTCGACAACGGCGCCACGATGGCACGCACGACCACGGACATGGACATTGTCATCAACGTGGTCGAATCCCCTGGAGCCATCAGGGCCCTCGCCTCCCAACTGCTGCAACGAGGCTTCGAGTTTGGCGACGTCAGTCCAGCAGGAACCGGCGGCCGCTTCACGAAACCCGCAGATCCCGGGCCCGGACGCATCATGTTCGATGTCCTTGCCCCCGAGGGGCTCGGAGAGCGCACAGACATCACCACCGTTCCCCCGGCCAGGACGATCCAGGTCCCCGGATCGCGTCAAGCTCTTGACCGTTCGCAACTGGTCAATGTTCGAGTTCGCGAGTCCGAGGGGGTCGTGCGGCGACCGAGTCTGCTGGGAGCACTCGTGGCCAAGGCCGCCGCAACGACAATCGCAGTGAGATCCAACCCGGAGCGAGACTGGGAGGATGCTGCGCTCCTGCTATCACTCGTTCCCGACCCGATAGCAACACGTGCCGAATGCGGGCGAAAAGACCTTCGCCGCATCGCGAAACTCGGCGCCATGCTCTCCGATGACCATCGCGCTTGGGGACCGTTGGGAGACGTGGAACGCCGCCTGGGCAGAGCCACTCTGCAGTTGCTGCTCAGCTGAAGCCCGGCCCACCCCAGTGCCGGACGATTGCGCAGACACCTGCCAGAAGAGCGGTCCCGCCCGCATGGAAGGTGTCGCGGTCGCTGGTGATTGAAGCCAAGCCTCCAATGCCACGTCGGGGCGTCGGGTGTCAGGGGTAGTTCAGCCGAGCGCTTCGAGCTGGTCCCCGAGGCGGGGCAGGGCTGTCCGGGTGAGGTCGGACGGGGATGTGGGTGTAGATCTCCATCGTCACGGCGATCTTGCTGTGCCTGAGGATCTGCATGGCGACGCGGGGGTGGACGTCCAGGGCGGCCAGCAGTGACCCGCAGGTATGGCGGGTCCCATGGACGGGGATGGCACGTACCCCGGCCTTGGCGGACCGTGCCTTGAAGGCCCGGTGGAAGTTGCGGGGGTCAAGGGGCAGACCGTCGCGGGTGGTAAAGACGTGACCGGTCGGGATCCAGAAGGGGCCGGCGGCGTCCTTCAACGCTGCTTGGGCCTGGTTTTACAGACGGAGTGCGGCGAGGCAGATGGCGGGCAGGGGCAAGACGGCGTCGGAGGCCTCGGTCTTGGTCTCGCGTGAACCAGCCGGCCACCGATCCGCTGGAGGCTGTATCCGACCTCCAGCTGAGCTGTGTCCAGGTCGACCATGGGCCAAGTCAGGCCGAGCAGCTCGCCGCGGCGTAGGCCGAGCACCCGGATCAGCACGTATGCCGCGTACAGGGGGTCGCCGTCGTCCTTGGCGCTCACGAGGAACCGTATGGTCGGCGCTGGTCGTCTACGCGATCACGGCCGAGGCTGTCACAACCACCGTGCAAACCTGGGTGCCGGCCGGCCACCTGCGGCCGTCCTGGCGCTTGGCCGCAAGCATTACCCCCAACGATGGGCATGGGTGCTGTCGATGTCACGTCATACTGGTACTGGTATGATCATTCTATGGATGCGGCGACATTGATCCGAGCGACGCGGGAGAGCGCAGGTCTGAGTCAGGGGGCGCTCGCTGCCCGCGCGGGCACTTCCCAGCCGGCGGTCTCCCGATACGAGTCCGGAGCCTCGTCGCCGTCGGTGGAGACCCTGGACCGGCTGCTAGCGGTCATGGGCGCCCGGCTCGACCTCGTCGCCGAGGCCTCCCCTCGTCGCCTTGACGTGCGCACGCCGAGGATGGTGAAGCTGCGCGAGAACCGGGAGCGCATCCGTCGGGCGGCCCACCGGCATGGGGCCAAGAACGTCCGGATCTTCGGCTCGGTCGCGCGCGGGACGGACCGGCCCGACTCCGACATCGATCTCCTGGTCGATTTCGACGTACGGTCCCGTGGCCTGTTCCCCTTGGCCGGGTTGCAGGACGAGCTGGCCGTGCTGCTGGGCGAGAAAGTCGACGTCGTCCCCCAAGTCGCGCTCGCCCCGCACGTCGCCAAGAACGCCCTCGCCGAGGCGGTGCCCCTGTGAGCCGCTCGGACACCGAACGCCTGCGCGACATCTTGGAGTGCATCGAGGCGATCGACCGCGCCGAGGCGACCGTGCGGCGCTACCCG
>DATCNE010000292.1:0-2168 GCA_036565395.1 Dermatophilaceae bacterium | reverse complement strand
TCGGAATCTGTCAACCTTGTTGGGTCATGTCGTTGATCGGTTCATTGGATTGCTTCGGGCTGTGGCTCGGGTCGGTTGATCCAGGCGGTGCCGGGCAGGTTGGGTGGCGCTGGGTGTCTGCGGACGAACCTTTCGGGGTTGGCCGCGTAGGCCTCGCTCAGGGTGCTCGCGCGGGCCTCTCGGACGGCGCCGGCATGGCCGTGGTGGACATCGAAGGGGGTGTGCATCCCGATCCCGGAGTGCCGGTGATCGTGGTTGTACCAGCGGTAGAAGGTGGCGCAGAACGCCCTCGCGTCCTCGAGGGACCCGAAGGTCTCGGGGAAGTCGGGCCGGTACTTCAACGTCTTGAACTGGGCCTCGGAGAACGGGTTGTCGTTGCTGCAGTGCGGACGTGAATGCGACTTGGTGACGCCGAGGTCGGCAAGCAGGAACGCGACCGGTTTCGAGGCCATCGAGGAGCCCCGGTCGGCGTGGATGCTCAGCTGGTCACGGTTGATGTTCTGCTTGGCGATCGTGTCGCCGAGCAGGCGTTCGGCCAGTTCCTTGGACTCACGGGTCGCGAGCATCCAGCCCACGGTGTAGCGCGAGTAGATGTCGATGATCGAGTACAGGTAGTAGTAGGTCCACTTCGCCGGACCCCTCAGCTTGGTGATGTCCCAGCTCCAGCACTCGTTGGGGCCATGGGCCACGAGCTCGGGTTTGACCAGCGCCGGGTGGGTGGCCTGGCGGCGACGCTCACGGACCTGACCGTGCTCGGCGCGCAGCAGGCGGTACATCGTTGATTCCGAGCACAGATACGCGCCCTCGTCGAGCAGGATCGTGTACACCTCACCGGGCGCCAGGTCCACGAACCGCTCCTCCTGGAGGACCTCCAGGACCCGGTCGCGTTCGGCCCCCGACAGCGCCCGTGGCTGCGGGCGGGGTGCCCGTGTCGGCCGCGGCGGCGCCGGGGACGTGCGGTGCCAGCGGTAGTGGGTCGCGCGGGGGCGGCCCACCGCGGCACAGGCGTCCTTGACGCCCACGACCGCGGTCAGGTCGCTGATCGCGGCATCGGTCATCGCTCGCTGTCGTTCCTGCTGCCGTCGGTCGCGAGGGTGTCCAACAGAGCCGAGAGTTTTGACTGCACCTCGATCACCCGGCGCGCCTTGTCCAGCTCCCCGGCCAGGTGCTGGTTCACCTTGCGCAACCTGGCCACCTCGCGGTGAGCCGGATCGGCTGGCGCCGGACCAGACGACCTCGCAAGCGCCGCCAGGGCGCCGGTGTCGCGCTGGTCGCGCCACGCGCTGATCAACGAGGTGTAGAGACCCTCGCGGCGCAGCAGTGCACCCTTGCCCGCCCGATCGGCCGCCTCGTACTCGTCGAGCACATCACGCTTGTACCTCGCGGTGTAGGTTCGCCGCCGTGCCCGCTCGGGAACCTGCGGATCGGGAACATCGTCCATCGGTCCAGACTGCCTCGAACCCAGGGCCTGCGTCACTGTCGTTGTCATCAGGGGGAACTCCTTCCCGCCCTCGAAGGCACTAATCAGGACGGTCCTGGTGCCTCACGCAAGGTTGACACAGAGGGTCGACGTGACCGGCTGGTTCTCAGCGAAGAAGCACACGGGACCCGGCATGGTGTCCGTCGGGACGAAAGCCGAACTGATGAACGGCAGGAAGATAAGCGGGTAGGAGAATCCGCTGGCACCGTCCACGGACTTCGCTGTTAGGCCGGCGATGACTGCGATCCAGGTGAGTGCCAGGGTGAACAGCACCAGGATTCCGGCAACAGCGAGCCATGCCAGTGGGCTTGCCGACGTGCGGAATCCCATGACGAGGCCCACCAGCACAATGATCACGACCGAGAGCACGTTGGAAACCAGCGAGGTCAGAACATGTGCCCACAGCACCGGCGGGTTTCATCGTCTCTAAGGGCCGGTTTGCTGACAGACTTGCTAACAGCAGCCCGCCCGATCGCCCCCGCGAAGACGTCCCAGACACCAGAGGCAGACTCCCGGAGGAATGACAGGGCCCGCCTCAGGGAGCCGTTCGTGCTGATGCTTCAGCCGGGCTTCAGGGCGCAGATCTCCTTCTGCGGTGCGTAGTCGCTGCGTTGTGCGATGGTGACGGGTGCGCTGCGCACGCCGCCTGATTCCGGGATCCTCGTCTTGAAGATGCTCAGGATCGTGT
>DATCNE010000291.1:0-4972 GCA_036565395.1 Dermatophilaceae bacterium | reverse complement strand
CTGGGCGATGATCTGGGTGTCGAAGTCGAATCCGTCGCTGTTGGCCTCGAACGGGATCTCCCGCAGGACCCGCGTCGCGTAGGCGCGATACCCCGAGTGGAACTCGCTGAGGTCCGTGCCCAGAACGCGATTCTCGAACCTGGTCAGCACCCGATTGCCGAGCCGCTTGTAGAGCGGCATGCCACCCCGCTTGGCCGCGCCCTTCTCCATCATCCGCGAACCGAACACCGCCGCGCAGTCGCCGCGCTCGAACGGCTCGACCATCTGGGGCAGGCTCTCCGGTGCGTACTGGCCGTCGCCGTGCAAGAGCACGACCACGTCGAGCCCGTGCTCGATCGCCAACGCGTAGGCCGCCTTCTGGTTGCCGCCGTAGCCAAGATTCTTCGTATGACGGATGACATGCGTTGTCGGGCTGTCAGGGCGGGCCGCCCACTCACGGCCGAGATCGAAGGTGTCATCGTGGCTGGCGTCGTCGCACACGATCACCTCGGCGATCCGGCTCCGGAAGTCGTGCGGGATGCGGTCGAGGGTCGTGAGCAGGGTCGAGGCGGCGTTGTAGGCGACCACGACGATGCCGATGCGTGGGTGTGATGCCGGGTCGGTCATGTTTTCTCCTTGCGCAGGACGGGCGAAATCGGACGTGGCCCAACAGCCAGTATGGGTGAAACGGTCAGGCCGGAAGTGCGGCACACCGACGGGCCGCAGGATCATGCTGTCGCCTATTGTCTAAGCCATGAACTCTGCCACTGCCACGAGCTCTGCCACGTCGAGGCTTGGCAGAGCCAACGGTCGCCCGGCAGACTCTCGCCGACGCCTGTGGGCGCGACCGCTTCGGTGGACCGACCCCGTGGTGCGACTCATGGTGCTCGCGCTACCCGTCGCGAAGGTCGTCGGCATTGCGACGGTGAATCCGTCGATCTATCCCGACACCAACGGCTATCGCAGGCCGGGAACGTGGCTGGACTTCTCGCTGACCAGCCTGGATGGCACGAGCCAGCGTCCGTGGGGGGTCACGATCTGGCTGGCGCTGTGGCCTGGCGACCACGGGATCATGATCGGACAGGCCCTGCTCTCGGCCGTCGCCTGGGGTGCCCTCGCGCTGGTGGTGTCGGCGGGTATCCGCCAGGCGACCGTGCGGCGGCTGACCGCCGCCGCCCTCGTGCTCATCCCGTGCACTGCTCAGATCGGCAACTGGGACAGTGTCATCCAGGGGGACTCGGTGTCGATGTCGACAGCCATCCTCGCCCTCGCGGCACTGGTCTGGTTCACCAGGGAGCCGACCTGGGGCCGGGGAGCGACATTCGGCGCGGCCGCGCTTTGGCTCACGATGACCCGGCCGAACGTCTTCGTCATTCTCGTGGGCTGGGCGCTGGGGCTTCTGGTCATCGCTGTGCTGCGCCGGCGGCTGGTGGTGTGGGCCGTCGCAGCTCTCCTCCTCTTGTTCTCGGGGTACAGCTACGTCTACAACATGCGTTCGGACGCCGCCTGGACCGCCCTGCACGGCTTCTCCCGCTCCACTGTCTCGTACGCCTACCCAATCGGGCCTTTCAACCCGGTGGCACCGCAGATCGTCGCGGACCTGCGGAAGTCTGATGCGCCACCGTGCATGATTCCAGAAGGTGAGCGGCTGAACGCGCCCCAGGGCCTCTTCAAGTGGGTCAGCGAGACGGTGCCGAAGTGCCCCGGGATGAACACCTGGGCGACCGAGAACTGGCAGCGTTGGTACATCAACTGGCTGCTCACCCATCCAAAGAGCACCATCCGCGTGATCGACTCGCAGATCTTGTACTCCTTGGCACCCACCGTTTGGGGCAACGTGGTGGCAGCCACGCCCAACTCGGTCGCAGCACTGTTCATCGGGACCCCGTCGGTGCCGCAGGACGCCCACCCGAAGAAGAGCTACCACGTGCAGCCCCTCATCCTGTGGGGGCTGGCCGCCCTGGGCCTGGCGTTTGCCGCCCGGCGGCGCGGCCGCTGGCGAGGCAGCCCATGGGCCGTCGACATCGCGCTGGCGGCGTCGGTGGCTGGGGGCCTGCTGTGCGCCATCAGCAGCGACCTGCTCATCCAGACGGTGCCGTGGGAAGTCGCCCAGGAGAGCCTCGCATCGGCGGTCGTCATCACGGCAGCTCTGGTCGCCGGGGTGGGCCTCGGCATCGACCGCGTCCTCTCGCCCGGGCAACGCGCCGTGGCTGCCATACCCACAGGCGGGCCCGCCGCGTAGCTGGCGAGCACAGCGCGCCTGGTGCCGGAGGCGTGGGGGATCGGGGTGTCACCGTCCCGTTCGGCTGCTCGTCTGAAAAATCGCTGAGCCCCATCCGTCCGACTGACTGACCCCGGCAGGCGTCCAAACCCTACTACTGCTCCCCATGCCACTGCTCTGTCAGTCGGCGCCGCGCGGTGGCCCGGCCTCACGCTGAATGAGCACCGATGAGGGTGTATTGTCCGGCTCCAAGGCGTTCGATGCAAAACACAAACCGGGGGGAATCGTGATCGTGCGAGCCATCGAGTGCAGGGCGACGACCATGCTGGCTGCGGGGATAGCCGTATTGCTGGGCCTCACTTTGGCCACGGCGACCGCGACGTCGGCTGCCACCGCCATATGCGGCGGTGCGGCGGTGCCGTCCGGCTTCGTCGTCGAGAACGGCAAGCCGCATGCCACCAAAGCGCCGTATGCCAACCTGACGCTCTACAACCCCCAGACCCTCAGCAACTTCGTCGGGCTGTCGCTAGCGGATGGCCGCAACAGCCCGACACAGCAGATCTGCCTAGGGCGACTCGGCGCCGACACGCTGCTCGCGGGAGCGACCAAGCGTAGCTACACCGAAGACGGCGGCCTCCCGAGGGACATGCTGCTGTTCCCGTATCCGTTCCCGTTCAGTGCCAACCCCTCGACGCCGACGCTCCAGCCTGGTTGGCTGTCCGGCCTGGCGCAGGGCAGCGCCATGGACGCCCTCGCACGGATCTACGACAGGACTCAGGAGGCACGTTGGATCGATGCGGCCGGACAGGCATTCGAGAGCTTCATGCTGCCAACGGAGGATGGCGGGTTCGTCTCCCGGGAGCGCGGACTCACCTACATCCAGGAGTACCCCACCAAGCCCACCGGCTACGTCCTGAACGGGCACAACGAGGCGGTGATTGCCCTGGACTCGTGGGTGCGACGGACCAATGATCCGCGCGCCGTTGCTCTGCTGGCCGAGGTGAAGGCCGCGCTGGATACGACCCTTCCGCTCGAGCAGGTTTCACTGCCGATGGGAGTTGCCACCAGTTACGACCTACTTCGCGGCTACACCGCGGCGCCCGTCCGCGTGCTCACTTCCACCGGTCTGACCGTGCGCGCGGCGGTCGTCCTCAACGACAAGGGCCAACAGATCAGCCGGCTGGCCATCCCCGCATCAAGGGCTCCTGCATACCAGCCGTCGTTGTTGACCAACGGCAACCTTGCAACATGGAGCGGAGGCCTTCCGCTCGGATGGAAGATTCGTGTGTCGTCTCGGGCCCCGGGCACCTTCGCTCGCACCACCGATGGGACGTCCGCCGCACTGCGGATCACTTCGTCGGGCCGCTCCTGGGAGGCGCTGTCTCAGGACGTGCCGGCGGCCAAGGTGATACCTAACGCGTGGTACCGACTGAGCTGGCGCGCCCGGCTCATTCACACGCCTAACGTCAACTCCACCTCAGGGCGAGTCGGACTGATTGCCTTGTGCCCCGGCGCCGCACCCCGGATTCTGAGCGAGAACTACGCGGTCCGCGGCGACAAGTTCTCCGGCTTTGACTTGCTCGTGAGGACTCCGGTTGCCCGATGCGGTCTGCGTGTGGAGATCTATGAGAACGACTGGACGGTCAAGGGTTCGAGGGTCGACTACTCGACCGTCTCACTCTCGCTCCCACAATACGCATCTCCGGGGGTAACCCCGATCTACCCGCTTGAGGTTCTGGCCGTCCGTGCCCCTCGAGTCCAGGTCAACTACACAGGCGCCGGCTGGCTGCAGATGTGGTCCCAAGGCAGGTGGGTGACTGTGGGAACGCTGCCAAAGCGCAGCACCGCCTCGACTATCACGTCGCTCCCCGTCCCCGGGTGGGCGCAGGGCCGCAATATCCATGTCGGCTACCACGAAAGCCACGTCGCAGAGCTGACCACGCTCTACTCGCGGACAGGCTCGACGTTGTTCCAGCAGACCGCGCTGCGCTGGCTTCCACTGGCACCCGGGAAATGGATTCTTGAGCAGCAGCTCCGGCAATCGGTGTCAGCGCTCGCGGTCTCGCCCGGCGCCGGCCGGATCGCGGTCGAGGACCCGAACCTAAAGTCACGACTCACAGGAGCGGTAGTGCCGGGCGACGGCCCAACGGCCGACCCGGAGCTGATCGTCGGAAGCGCGAACCGCGACTGATCCGTGGAAAGCACGACGAGCGTGACGGCGACGGCCCGCAACGGCTGGATCTCGGGGAGGAAACGACGGTCCGCCCGCTCGGCAACGCGCGAAACGCGACGGGACAGAACTGTCACCCAAGCTCTCCCGTCCTGACTCGCCGCATGAACAACACCCTGGAGGGCGCCTGCTTCAAGGCCGGGGCGACCGCTGGATTCGAGGATTGACCCTACCCTTGCTGCCGACTCCGACCGTCCAAGCGAGCCCTCCACGTGCCGGCAGCAAATCGGTAGGAACGCCGCGTGGGCGTTCTACGTCCGAGGCGCGAATGTTCATTGCCCGGGCAGGGCTCAGGCCGCGACCTGCGCCCAGTCAGGCGCCCACGCTGGTGGCCTCCGTGATGTCACTCGGGGGGCGACGGGCCCTTCGGCGATCTCGCGCAACGCGGCCAGCATCCACGAGTAGTACTCGGGGATGAAGTGGTAGTGGGCCAGGCCCCATCGGTGCCCGGGGTCTCCGACGAGCAGCTCGCGCGGGGGCTCGACCACGTGAAGGCGCCGGCCGAAAGACGACCGCAGGCTGGCATACCAGCCGCTGAGGGC
>DATCNE010000290.1:0-15204 GCA_036565395.1 Dermatophilaceae bacterium | reverse complement strand
TAGACTCCGACCTAAACGTTCGTGACCGGAGGAACCCGTGGGTCAGTTGCAGGTCGAGCTCGTCGCCGCAGATCGCAAGGTCTGGGAGGGCGAAGCCAAACAGGTCAGTGCACGCACCGTCGAGGGTGAGCTGGGGATCCTGCCGGGGCACACGCCGCTGCTGGGGATCCTGGTAAGCGGTGAGGTCCGGATCGAGTCCATCTCGGGTCAGACCCACACGGCAACGATCGACACTGGCTTTCTCTCGGTCGAGCACGACCGGGTCACCATCGTTGCCGAGGCCGTTGACGCCTCCCAGATCCGCGCCTGAGTCCTTCGCGTGCATGGCCTGCTGCTCACCGGCGAGGGGCTGGTGGTCGGCGCCCTGTTGGTCGTCCTGGTGGTTCTGGCCACCACCTTCATCCGCAGGCGGCTGATTGCACGGGGCAAGTCTCTGACGGTCTGTGCGCTGCGAGAGCCGGCCGACAGGCGTTGGCGCTTCGGCTTGGCGCGCTACGGCACGACCGGGCTCGAGTGGTTCACCCTGAGCGGTTTGTCCCTGCGCCCGGCCCGGCGGTGGGAGCGCACAGCGCTCGACATCGGGACCGGTCGGCCCCTCGTGCCCAGCGAACGGCCCGAGATCCTGATTCCGTCGGCCTTGAAGGTCGACTGCTGCTACCGCCAGGAGAACTTCGAGATCGCCCTTGCGCAGGCTCCGTACACCGCACTGCGATCCTGGCTCGAGGCGGCGCCACCCGGGCCCAACGTCTACGTCGCCTAGACCTGTCTGGTCGCTAGCTCCGCTTGGTGGCCTGGGTCCGCTTGCGCTTACCGGGCTTCTGGGCCCGCCCGCCGCCTGGTTGCCACAGGACGTCCCCGCCGATCTCGAGGTTGGCCACGCGTCCCAGGATGAACAACAGGTCTGAGAGACGGTTGAGGTACTTGGCCGTGAGCGGGTTGATGCCACCCACTCCCTTGCCGCTGCCCTCGGGCGCCGGCTGGTCGCCATACTTCTCCAGCGCGGTCCAGGCAGAACGCTCCGCGCGACGGGTTACTGTGCGGGCGATATGCAGGTATGCCGACCCGGGTGTGCCGCCGGGAAGGATGAACGATCCCAGCTTCTCCAGCTCGTCGTTGAAGCGGTCACAGTCGGCCTCGAGCTCGTCGATCCAGACCTCCAGGACCCGCAACGGCGGGTAGTCGTAGCTGGCCGCCAAGGGAGTGCACAGGTCTGCGCCGACGTCGAAGAGATCGTTCTGTATCCGCACCAGCACGCCACGGACGTCCTCGCGCAGTGCGCCGCAGGTGACCGCGACGCCGAGTGAGCTGTTGGCCTCGTCGGTGTCGGCGTAGGCCACCAGTCGGGGGTCCGTCTTCGTGGTACGGCTGAAGTCCCCGAGCGCGGTGCTGCCATCGTCGCCGGTGCGGGTGTAGATACGTGTCAGGTTGACCATGACACGATGCTCTCAGATGCAGCACCGGCTCTCGGATGCAGCACCGATAGGCTCACGCCGTGATGGAGCGTTTCCGTGTCGTCGGTGGCACCTGCCTGCGCGGCGAGGTGCCGGTCGTTGGTGCCAAGAACAGCGCCCTCAAGCTCATGGCGGGGGCCTTGTTGGCTGTCGGCAGGACCCGCCTGACCAACGTGCCGGCCATCCTTGACGTGACGATCATGGCCGAGCTGCTGCGCCGACTCGGGTGCATCGTCGACTATGACGCCGCCGCGGGGGTGGTCGAGATCGACGTCCCCGACCGCATCGGGCACCGAGCGGACTACGAGCTGGTTCGGGCCCTGCGAGCCTCGATCTGCGTTCTTGGCCCCTTGGTGGCCCGATGCGGTGAGGCACACGTGGCCATTCCGGGCGGTGACGCGATCGGTTCCCGCGGTCTGGATCTGCACATCTCGGGTCTGGAGACGCTGGGGGCCTCGGTGCATGTCACCCACGGCTATCTCATCGCCGCGGCTCCTAACGGGCTGCACGGCGGCGAGATCCGACTGGAATTCCCCAGCGTCGGTGCCACCGAGAACGTCCTGATGGCAGCCGTGCTGGCCAAGGGTGTGACCCGGGTGACGAACGCTGCGCGCGAGCCAGAGATCATCGACATTGCGCAGTTTCTCGCCAAGATGGGAGCCACGATCGAGGGTGCCGGCTCGTCGGTGATCGAGGTCGAGGGTGTCAGTGCGCTGACGCCGGTGTCCCACCAGGTGGTCCCGGACCGTATTGCGGCCGGCACCTGGGCTTTTGCGGCGGCCACGACCGACGGAGACGTCGAAGTGGTCGGCGGGGTCGCCGGGCACATGGGCGCCGCCCTGGATCTGCTGACCGAGGCCGGATCGGACGTCGTATTGACTGATCGCGGGTTTCGGGTGACAGGGACCGGTCGTCGCGCGGCGTTCGATGTGGCCACGCTGCCCTATCCGGGGTTTCCCACCGATCTGCAGCCTTTCGCCTTGACGTACAACGCCGTGGCACAGGGCAGCGCCATGGTCACCGAGAATCTCTTCGAGGCGCGTTTCCGTACTGTCCAGGAGCTCGCACGTCTGGGTGCTGACACCCGGATGGACGGTCATCACGTCATGCTGCACGGCGTTCGGCGGCTCTCCGGCGCCCCCGTCGAGGCCAGTGACATCCGGTCCGGGGCTGCTCTGGTCATCGCCGGTCTGGTTGCCGACGGCATCACGACGGTAAGCAAGGCACACCACGTCGACCGCGGATACGCGGGATTTGACGAGGCCCTGCGCGGACTCGGGGCTGACGTCACCCGTGAACCTGATGAGGCGCCGTACATCTGAGGTCGGCGTCGTGACCGGATCGTTACGGGTTGCTACCTGTTTCTTGCGAACCATCCGGTAATGGGAGACGTCAAGATAGGCAGAAGCATTGAGCGGTTCAAGGGCGAACCCGACAGGTCACTCGAGGGGGCAGGGCATGACGTTGAAGGCTGTGATGACGCCGCCTGTCTGCGTGGCCGAGATCTGTCTCGGCCAGGAGGTCGCTGTCTACGGCCGGCTGGACGTGAACACCGTGGCCGCGGTGAGGCTGGGTCTGCAGGACATCATGGATCGGGGGGTCGGTGACCTGCTGCTTCATCTGGCTGACGCCGAGGTCCACGACGCCACCGGCCTCGGAGTAATTGTCGGCGCCCATCATCGCGCGCGCCGGGCCGGGCGGCGGCTGGTCCTGGTCGATGTCTCGCCTCGCCTCGATCGCCTCCTGCGGGCCTCACGTCTCCACCGTGTCCTCACGCGTGGCCCAGGCGAGGACGCGACCACTGAGCTGTCTCTCACCGCTGTGGTGCCTCTCACCGCTGTGGTGTCTCTCACCGCCTGAAACCCTCCCTGTTGGGCGATGACGGCCGGTACCTTCATCGGTATGTCACAGGCAGAGACCAACCGCCCCAACAGTCGCACAAAGGACCCGGCGTGGGTCATGCGCACGTATGCCGGGCACTCCAGTGCCGTTGCCAGCAACGAGCTCTACCGCCGCAACCTGGCCAAGGGGCAGACCGGCCTGTCGGTCGCCTTCGACCTGCCGACGCAGACCGGCTACGACCCCGACCACGTGCTGTCCCGCGGTGAGGTCGGCAAGGTAGGCGTGCCGATCTCGCACATCGGCGACCTGCGTGCCCTCTTCGCGGACATTCCGCTGGCTCAGATGAACACCTCGATGACCATCAACGCCACCGCAATGTGGCTGCTCGCGATGTACGAGGTGGTGGCCGAGGAGCAGGCCGCCGCGGCCGGTGAGGACCCTGCGGCGGCGACCAGGGCGCTCGCGGGGACGACCCAGAACGACATCATCAAGGAGTACCTCTCGCGCGGGACCTATGTCTTCGCGCCGCGGCCTTCCTTGCGGTTGATCACCGACATGATCGCTTACACCATCGCCGAGATCCCTCGGTGGAACCCGACCAACATCTGCAGCTACCACCTCCAGGAGGCCGGCGCGACGCCCGTCCAGGAGATCGCGTACGCCATGTGCACGGCCATCGCGGTGCTTGATGCAGTCCGTGACTCAGGGCAGGTCCCGCCAGAGCGCTTCGGTGAGGTCGTCAGCCGGATCTCGTTCTTCGTCAACGCCGGCGTGCGGTTCGTCGAGGAGATGTGCAAGATGCGCGCGTTCGTCCAGCTCTGGGACGAGCTCACGCTTGAGCGGTACGGCGTGACGGACTCCTCCCAGCGCCGGTTCCGGTACGGCGTGCAGGTCAACTCGTTGGGTCTGACCGAGGCCCAGCCAGAGAACAACGTCCAGCGAATTGTGTTGGAGATGCTGGCAGTCACGCTCTCCAAGGACGCAAGGGCCAGGGCTGTTCAGCTGCCGGCGTGGAACGAGGCATTGGGGCTGCCGAGGCCGTGGGACCAGCAGTGGTCGTTGAGGATGCAGCAGGTGCTGGCGTTCGAGTCGGATTTGTTGGAGTACGGCGACCTGTTCACCGGATCCAGAGTGGTCGAGGCCAAGGTGGCCGAGCTGCTCGCGGGGGCCAGGGCCGAGATCGACCGGGTCCAGGCGATGGGCGGTGCCGTTGCGGCGGTCGAGTCGGGCTACATGAAGTCCGCGCTGGTGGCTTCGCATTCGTTGCGGCGCCAACGGATCGAGGCCGGCGAGGACATCGTGGTCGGCGTCAACAGGTTCGAGACGACCGAACCGAACCCGCTCACCGCCGACCTCGACGCCGCGATCCAGACGGTCGACCACGACGTGGAAGCCAAGGCGGTCGCCGCGATCGTCGCGTGGCGAACGGACAGGGACTCCACCGAGGCCGGTCGCAGGGCAGCCGAGTCTGCGCTGGCTCGGTTGACGCAGGACGCGAAGTCCGGAGCCAACCTGATGCCGGCATCACTGCAAGCCGCTCGCGCCAGAGTCACCACCGGCGAGTGGGCCCAGACCTTGCGTGACGTTTTCGGCGAATACCGAGCGCCCACAGGGGTTTCCGGATCTGTGGGGGTGAGCGACGCGGCTGCGGGCGGCGACCTGGCGAAGGTTCGAGAGCGGGTCCGTGCGACGGGTGAAGAGCTCGGGACCCGACTGCGTCTCCTCGTCGGCAAGCCCGGCCTTGACGGACACAGCAACGGCGCCGAACAGGTCGCGGTGCGGGCGCGCGACGCCGGCTTCGAGGTTATCTACCAAGGAATCCGGCTCACGCCCGAACAGATCGTCGCGGCCGCCGTGGCCGAAGACGTTCACTGTGTCGGGCTTTCGATCCTGTCTGGCTCGCACATGGAGCTGGTTCCGCAGGTGCTAGATGGTCTCAGGGCAGCCGGCGCCGGTGACCTGCCCGTCATCGTCGGTGGCATCATCCCCGACAGGGACGCCGCGACGTTGCGCGCCATGGGGGTCGCCGCGGTATTCACGCCCAAGGACTTCGGCCTGACCCACATCATGGGCGGCATCGTCGATGCGATCCGGGCCGCACACGGCATGGTGGGCGGATGACTGACTCCACGTCGCCAAGAGGGCGGGGCCACCACCGGCGCGGGGTTCTCGTCACAGGGGCCTCCCGCGGCGTGGGCGCGGAAGTGGCTCGCACGTTCGCGAACGTCTGCGGCGACCGGGTCGCCATCCATTGCAGGGGGAGCCGCGCCGAGGCGGACGCCGTACGCGAGAGTCTCGACGGTGGCGGGCACGTCGTCGTCCAGGGTGACTTGGCCTCACCGGAGGACGTGCGCAGGTTCGTCGCAGAGGCGATCGAGGCCCTGGGTCGGATCGACGTCTTGGTCAACAACGCGGCACTGTTCGCCGACGATCCGGGCAAGGAGGGGCGCCGCCTGAACTGTGACGTGGCGGGGTCGTCATACGAAGAGTGGGTCAGCGCCTGGCGGCGGACCACTGAGGTCAACTTGCTCGGCACGGCCAACGTGACCTACCAGGTCGCCCGCCACATGATCGAGGTCGAGCCAGCCGACGGCTGCTCGCGGGGGCGCATCGTCACCGTCGGTTCTCGCGGTGCCTATCGCGGCGAGCCGGAGGTCCCCGCCTATGGCGCGAGCAAGGCGGCCGTGCACTCGATGACGCAGTCGCTTGCCGTCTCACTCGCACCGCACGGCATCGGTTGCGTCGGGATCGCTCCCGGGTTCATCGCTACCGACATGACCGCCGATCTGCTCGAAAGCCCTGCAGGGGAGGCGATCCGGGCTCAAAGCCCGTTCGGTCGCGTGGCCACGCCACGGGAGGTGTCGTTGGCCATCATGGCGTTGGCCGAGCCGCAGGCCGAGTGGGCCTCAGGCTCGATCGTCGACTTCAACGGCGCGTCGTACCTTCACTAGCATTCGGGCACGCCGCATACGATCGGATCATGAGTGACTTGCAGTGTCCTGCGACCTTGCTCGTCTCGCGGCACGGCGATGCGGGGTATGCCGTGGACGGCGTGCTGTCGGACGACGACGGCGCCTTGACGGACAAGGGCCGCGACCAGGTGCGCCAGCTCGTCGAGGAGGTCCGTTCACGACGGGTTGCCGCGGTGTACAGCAGCAAGATGGGACGGGCTGTCGAGTCTGCCGAGCTGGCGGCTTCCGAGCTCGGCCTGCACGCGCTCGCCGTCGACGGATTGCAGGAGTTCTCGGTCGGCGACCTCGCGGGGCTGAGCTTCCATGATGACCGGGCGCAGCAGGTCTTCGACGCGTGGCTGCACGGAGACCTCGCTGCCGCCTGTCCCGGAGCGGAGGACGGTCATACAGTCGTCAAACGATTCAAGGGGGCCCTCGACGAGATCGCCGACAGACACCGCGGTGAGACCGTGCTGGTCTTCACCCACGGCGGGGCGATGTCGCTGGCGATCCCGAGGCTCTCTGCCAACGTGCGCAATGACCTTGCGGCGCAACGGTTCTTGCCGAGCTGCGTGGCGGCCGAGATCGAGGTTGACGCCGATGGCTGGCGTGTCGTGACCTGGCCGGGTGCGACGGACACCGCCATGAACCAGGTCACGTCCTGACGACTCAGAACAAGCGTGAGCCCACGTCGTCGATGCCCTTGAGCGCCTCATAGTCCAGAGTCACGCAGCGTATGCCGCGGTCGGCGGCCAGCGTGCGCGCCTGCGGCTTGATCTCCTGGGCGGCAAAGACGCCGGCGACCGGCGCCAGGTGGGGGTCACGGTTCATCAGCTCGAGGTAGCGAGTCAGCTGCTCGACACCGTCGATGTCCCCTCGCCGTTTGATCTCGACCGCGATCGAGGCGCCTGATGCGTCCTTGCACAGGATGTCGACGGGCCCGATGGCGGTCATGTACTCGCGACGGACCAGCGTGTAACCCTGCCCTAACGTGGCGATGTGCTCGGCGAGCAGCCGCTGCAGATGGGCCTCGACGCCGTCCTTGACCAGGCCTGGGTCCACCCCAAGCTCATGGTCCGAGTCATGAAGCACCTCGTGCAGCAGCACCCGGAGGCGGTCCTCGGACTTGGCGTGCTGGACCACCCAGACCGACGCCACGCCGTCGGCAACCTCGTGGTTCTCTGGGGCGACCTCAGTCATGGAACAAGGAGGTGACATCCAGTTCAGGGGTTTGTACGAGCCGCCGTCGCTGTGGATGAGCACGGACCCGTCCGCCTTGACCAGCAGCAGACGGGTTGCCAACGGGAGGTGGGCCAGGAGTCGACCCTGGTAGTCCACACTGCACCGCGCTATGACCAGTCTCACCTCGGCAGCCTACCGAGCCCCAGGGACAACCCGGCATATGGTCGTCTCGCTGGTCGCGAGGCGTTCTCCCAAGGCGACTGTGAGCACGGCCTCACCGGTGCGCCCTCCCGCGACCTCTGTCGCTCTGACAGACTCGCCGACATGGCTCGTGACTTCGTAACAGTTGGCGTGATCGGACTCGGCACCATGGGTGCGGGCATCGTGGAGGTGTTGGCGCGCAGCGGCCTTGACGTCGTCGCCGTGGAGGTCTCCGTGGAGGCCGTCGAGAAGGGACGGGGAGTCCTGCGGCGCTCGACCGACCGGGCGCTCTCCCGTGGCAAGCTGACGGAGCAGCAACAGGCCGAGCTGCTCGGCAGGGTGCGCTTCAGCTCAGATCTCGGCGACCTTGCCGAGTGCGGCCTCGTGGTCGAGGCAGTGCCCGAGCACCTCGATCTCAAGCGCGACATCTTTGCCAGGCTGGATCAGATCGTGAAGCCGGACGCGATTCTGGCCACGAACACCTCCAGCCTGTCCGTCACCGAGATCTCGGTCGCCACCAAGCACCCGCGTCGCGTCGTCGGCATGCACTTCTTCAACCCTGCGACGGTGCAGAAGTTCGTCGAGGTCATCCGCACGGTCGTGGCCGACGACACCGTCATCGAGGACGTCAAGGCGCTCGCCGAGCGGATCGGCAAGGTGCCCGTCGTCATCGGCGACAAGGCCGGTTTCATTGCCAACGCACTGCTGTTCGGCTACCTCAACCATGCCGTCGACATGTTCGAGAGCCGTTATGCCACCCGCGAGGACATCGACGCCGCGATGCAGCTCGGCTGCGGTCTGCCGATGGGCCCACTGGCACTGATGGACCTCATCGGTCTCGACACGGCCTACGAGATCCTGGACACGATATACAAGCAGGGGCGCGACCGCCTGCATGCGCCGAGCCCCATCCTCAAGCAGATGGTCACGGGTGGGCTCAGGGGTCGCAAGACCGGCCGCGGCTTCTACACCTACGACCAGGCCGGCAGCTCCACCGTCGTCGCCGACCACCTCACCCCGCTCGCCGGGGCTCACGAGAGCCGCACGAGGACCGTGAAAACGGTTGGTGTTGTTGGCTCCGGCACGATGGCGACCGGGATCGTCGAGGTGTTCGCCAAGGCTGGCTATGCCGTGAAGTACGTCGCGCGCTCAGCGGCCAAGGTCGACACGGTCAAGGCAAACATCGCCAAGAGCCTGGAGAAGGCGGTCCAGCGAGGCAAGCTCACGTCAGACGACCGCGACGCGGCCTCTGCGCTTCTGCACGGCACCACCGTGCTCGAGGATCTGGCTCAGGTCGACCTTGTGGTCGAGGCGGTCGTCGAGGACCTCAAGGTCAAGCAGGCGCTGTTCGAGAACCTCGACGAGATCTGCAGGCCGGGCGCCATCCTGGCCACGACCACCTCCTCGCTGCCGGTCATCGAGTGCGCAGTGGCGACCAAGAGGCCGCAGGACGTCGTGGGCATGCACTTCTTCAACCCTGCCCAGATCATGAGGCTCGTCGAGGTGGTTCACACCGTCTCGACCGCGGACGACGTCGTGGCCACGGTACAGGACCTGTGTCGGGCGATCGGCAAGCATCCGGTGACCTGTGGGGACCGCGCCGGCTTCATCGTCAACGCCCTGCTCTTCCCCTACCTCAACGACGCCGTCAAGATGCTCGAGGCGCACTACGCCAGCGCCGACGACATCGACACCGCCATGAAGACCGGCTGTGGCTATCCGATGGGTCCGTTCGAGCTCCTCGACGCGGTCGGCCTCGACGTCTCCCTCGCCATCCAGCGCCAGCTCTACCTCGAGTTCCGCGAACGTGGGTTCGCACCGGCGCCGTTGCTCGAGCATCTCGTCACAGCCGGCTACCTCGGTCGCAAGGTGGGACGTGGGTTCCGGACCTACGCATAGGGCCGGTCCGCGACCTGCCTGCGACCTGCCTGCGACAATCGATTCATGTCCCGACCCAACCGCCGACGTCGTGAGGACACCGGGCTCGACCTGGACCGAGCCCTCGGTGGCGCCGAACGTCGGGAGACCCACAGCGATGGCGAGTGGTTCGTCCGTCGGGTCAGCGGCGCCGGCTCGAACCGGTCCTTCCGGTGCCCGGGATGCCAACAAGAGGTGGCACCCGGCATACCGCACGTTGTCGCGTGGCCGGCCGATGGCATGGGTGGCCTTGACGACCGCCGGCACTGGCACACTCCTTGCTGGACCGCTCGTGGTCGGCGCGCACCCTTGGGGTCTGCTCGATGAATGTGTGCCGCAAGTGACTGTGTGTTGTCGATGAATGCCGTTGGCGCACATACGATTCGGGCCAGCACGGTCCTTCCAGCACGCCGTCGTGACATCGAGCTGCACACGGCAGATGGCCTTCGCCTGGTCGGGGAGCTGGCCCTGCCCCTCGAACGGGACCCGGTCGCCACGCTGATCACCCTGCACCCGTTGCCCACCCACGGCGGCTACATGGACAGCCACGTCTTCCGGAAGGCGTCATACCGCCTCCCTGCACTTGCCGATATCGCCGTCCTGCGGTTCAACACCCGCGGCACGGCGTCGGAGCGAGGAACGTCCGAGGGCACCTACGACGCGGCGCGGGACGAGCGGTTCGACATCGCGGCGGCGATCGAGTTCGCCGAGTTCGCCGAGCACCCGGCGCTGGTGAACCGCTGGTTGGTCGGATGGTCCTTCGGCACCGACCTCGCCCTGATGTACGGCAACGACCCTGGGGTCGAGGGGGCGATCCTGCTCAGCCCGCCGTTGAAGTTCAGTGGTCCGGAGCACCTGCAGGGGTGGGCAGATTCGGGCAAGCCTGTGGTCGCGCTCGTGCCCGAGCTCGATGACTACCTGCGACCTGACGAGGCCGTGAGGCGGTTCGGCGCGATACCCCAGGCCCGGGTGATCGGCGTCGCGGGCGCCAAGCATCTGTGGGCGGGGGAGCCCTACCTGCGTCGGGTGCTCGACGAGATCGTGGCCACCGTCTGCCCGGGCGCCGGGCCACTGCCAACCACGTGGCACGGCGAGGTCATCGCGCCGGCACCGAGGAAGACGTTGTGAGCAATCAGGTTGTGTTCCTTCAGGTCGCATGCTGGCGCGGCAGCAGCACTTCTTCGTAGATGAGCAACAGGCCCGCAGCTACCGGGATCGCCAGGAGGGCGCCAAGAATCCCGAGCAACGTCGCTCCAGCGAGCGCGGCGACCACGGTGACGGCGCCGGGCACCGAGACCGTCCGCTGCATGATCCTGGGCGCGACGACGTAGTTCTCGAGCTGTTGGTAGGCGATGTAGTAGACCAGCGCAATCACGGCCTTCGTGGGGTCGTCGAACACGGCGACCAGGCAGACGACGGCTGCACCGAGCGAGGCGCCGACCATGGGAATCAGACCCAGGAAGCCGACGACGACAGCCAGCACTGCGGCATACCGGATCCCGACGATCGACATCATGACCCAGCTGCAGGTCGCGTTGATGGTCGCCACCGCGACCTGCCCGATGGCGTAGCTGCCGACGCGGCGCATGATCTCCTCAGACAGCGAGATGAAGCGCGGCCGGCGCGAGCTGGGCACCATGCCGTATGCCGCTTCCTTCACCTTGGGCAGGGATGAGAGGAAGTAGAGCGTCAGCACCAGAACGGTCAGGAACGCGAAGAATCCCGAGGCCAGCGCCTTGCCCGCCCCGACCACGCCGCCGAAGAATCCGCTCATGAAGTTGCCGTCGGTGACCAGCTTCTCGAGCTCGACCCGCAGCTTGTCGAGCACGTGATAGTGGCTGTCGAAGTTCTGGACAAACTGGTTCGTCAGCAGGTTGTCCAGATATCTCGGCGCGTTGTCGGCAAGGAGGCCGCCTTGTTGGGCCACCGGTGGAACGACGACGAATCCGAGCGCGGTGAACACTGCGACCAGTCCGACAAACACGATCGTCACCGAGATCGGCCGCCTCAGTCCTCGCCTGTTCAAGGCTTCGACCAGCGGATTGAGGGCAAGGGTCATGAAGAACGCCACGATCAGCAACGTGATGACCTGCGTCAGCTGGCCCAGCGCCCTGAACAGGCCGTAGGCGACGAGAACGCCGAACGCTCCGACAAACCCCACATAGAACGGCGACTCCCGGTTGAGCGGTCGCCCCGCGATGCCATAGTCGCGACGTCGACTCGGTCGTTCGCGAGCTCCCAGCGGCAGGGTATCTGTCAGGAGGTCGCGTTGGGTCTGCTCCCCGGTCTCCGGACCTACGACGGGGGTGGCGCCTCCGTCCGAAGCGATCGGGGTCGGTGCGATCGGGGTCGGCGGGATAAGGGTCGGTACGTTGCTGGCGCGCAGGATCTCACGTTGCCGTTGACGAAAGTCGGACCATCGTTTCAACATCGGTTGTTTCAGCATCGGTGGTGGCCTCCCGCGCAGAGCCTAATGTGCCTGCCGCATGACTCGTCGTACGACGCGTCGCATCACCGCCGCGTGTGACCGATCGCGCCTCGACGGACACGAGCTCAGGTCGGCAGCACGGCCAGCTCTCGGGGCCTCAGGTTGAGCCGTTCGATGCCGTCATCGGTCACGACCACGATGTCTTCGATCCGTGCTCCATGCTTGCCCGGCAGGTAGATGCCCGGCTCGATGGAGAACGCCATACCGGGCTCCAGCACCGTGCTGTTGCCAGCCACGATGTAGGGGTCCTCGTGGGTCTCCAGCCCGATGCCGTGACCGGTGCGGTGCAGGAACGCCTCGCCATATCCGGCGGCGGCGATGACGTCGCGCGCCGCTGCGTCGACCGACGCTGCGGTCACCCCTGGGCGGGCATGCTTGCAGGCGGCCACCTGAGCGCGTAGGAGCACGGCGTAGTAATCACTGAAGTCAGCGGGCGCGTTCCCGAGACAGTAGGTGCGGGTCTCGTCCGAGCAGTAGCCGGCCTCGGTGGTGCCGCCGATGTCCACCACCACCGTGTCGCCCGCCTCGATGACCCGGTCGGAGACCTCCGCGTGCGGGCTGGCGCCGTTGGGGCCGGAGGCGACGATGACGAAGTCGACCCGCTCGTGACCCTCGGCGATGATCGCGTCGGCGATGTCATGGCCCACCTCGCGCTCTGTGCGACCGACCTGCAGCCAGTCAGCCATCCGCGCGTGCACGCGGTCGATGGCCGCTCCTGCACTGCGCAGCGCCTGGATCTCGGCCGTGCTCTTGCGCATCCGCAGGTGACGCAGCACCGGTCCGGCCAGGACCTGTGCTGTGTTCGGCATGGCGGCACGAAATCGCAACACCTTCTCGGCCCACATGTGGTCATCAAGAGCGACGATGTTGGTGCTGCCCAGAAGGTGTGAAACCAGCGCCACCGGGTCCTCGGTCTCCTGCCACGGCACGATCTGGACGCCGAGCCGGGAGATCGGCGAGGCGTGGGCGGCCGGTTCTTCAAAGGCGGGCACGACCAGGCACGGCCCTCCCTTGGCTGGCAGCACGAGACAGGTCAGACGTTCAAGAGGCAGGGCGTGATACCCGGTCAGGTAGCGCAGGTCGGCACCAGGGGTGACCAGCAATGCGTCGATCCCTGCCTGTACCAACCCACGTCGGGCCCCGGCGATCCGTTCGCCGAGGCCCTCGTGGTCAGACATTCATGCTCCTCTACTCGACCTTGCCCATGACGCGCTTCACGAAGGGCGCACCAGCTACGGCGATGATGGCGGCAACGCCAACATAGATCGCCACGCTGCTGAACACCGCGGCCGGGGTCTTGTCCTCGAGTCCACCTGCCGTGAGGCCGGCGAACAGGTTGCCGAGCGCCGTCGCCACGAACCACAGTCCCATCATCTGACTGATCCGGTTGCGAGGCGCGAGCTTGGTGATCGAGGAGAGCCCGACGGGGGAGAGGCACAGCTCGCCCACCGTGTGCAGGAAGTAGGTCACGACCAACCAGGTGATCGCCACCGAGCCCGGCTTGGTCACACCAGCGGAACCCCAGGCCAGCACGAAGAAACCGACCGACAGGCCGATCAGGCCGAGGGCGAACTTCATCGGGATTGACGGGTTCTTCTTCCGACGCGCCAGCCAGGTCCACAGGTAGCCGAAGACCGGAGCGAGCACGATGATGAAGATCGGGTTGACGTTCTGCAGCCACGAGGTAGGCATCTCCCAGCCGCCGATGTTGCGGTTGGTGAGCTTCTCGGCGAACAGGTTCATCGAGGAGCCGGCCTGCTCGAAGCCGGACCAGAAGATCGCGGACAGGATGAACAGCCAGACGATGACCAGGATGCGTCGCTTGTCCTCGCGCCCGTAGCCGCCGCGCAGCAGCAGGTAGCCGAAGTAGACCGCGGCAATCACGACGATGCCGTAACCAAGCGAGTGTGCCACGTCGGTCAGTGAGACGGTGATCACGCCCGACGTCCCAAGGAAGACCAGCAGGGCCAGCGTGGCCACGACCGTTGCGGTGACGGAGTAGAACTTGCGCGTCAGGGCCGCCTTGGCGACAGCGTCGTCGGAGTCCGTGCGCAGACCGGCGTCACCGAGATACTTGGAGCCCATGCGGTACTGGATGAGTCCGATCAGCATGCCGAAGCCGGCGATGGAGAAGCCCCAGTGGTAGTTGATCTTCTCACCGACGGTGCCGCAGATGAACGGGCCCATGATGGCGCCCATGTTGATGCCCATGTAGAAGATCGAGAAGCCCGCGTCGCGCTTGGCGCCGAGGGTCGACACCTCTTCACTGTTCGGGTTCTGGTCTCCCGGGCTCTGCTTTCCAAGGACCCGTGCCCGGACGTCGTAGAGCTGGCCGACGATGCTGGAGACGTTGGGCTTGAGCAGCCCGGTGCCCACGATGATGAAGAACAACCCCAGGAAGAAGGTCGGCATGACCGGCAGGCCGATCAGTGGAGCCGCGAGGGTGAAGTGCCCCGTCGCGATGATGCATCCGCCGATGAAGACCGTGCGTTGCTGACCCCACAGTTTGTCGGCGACCCAGCCGCCGGGTAGTGCGAGCAGGTAGACCATGGAGGTGTAGAGACCGTAGATGGCGGTCGAGTTGCGGACGTTGAACCCGAGACCGGCATTGGCTCCGGTGGCGGCGGCGGTCATGAAGAGCACGAGCAGCGCCCGCATGCCGTAGTAGCTGAACCGCTCCCACACCTCGGTGAAGAAGAGCGTCGATAGGCCACGAGGATGGCCGAACCGCATTCCCGGGTCCGCCGCCTGTTCGACGGGGGGTGTCTCCATGACAGTGCTGGCCATCGTTCGGCTCCTTCAGTACGTCTTTGCATCGCCGTTGATGCTGAGAGTCGGGCCGACCGTAGACCGATTTGCCGCGCAATCCCAAATCCCGGACAAATCGGCCTCTAATGCCTATATCTGGGGTACACTTCGGCTGCCACGGGCTATATCTTGTGTAGCTCAGGGGGTCCAAGGATTCCCGAAAATCGCCCAACAAGGGCTGTCTCAGCCCTCGCGAAACCGGTTTATCGCGGGGAGGAGCGCGTCCCTCTTCTCCGGGTCCGTGACGCCAAGACCGGGCCTCGGGGCGAGCGCAAGAACTCCTACCTTGCCCTGGTGCAGGTTGCGGTGGACGTCGTACGCCGCCTGTCCGACGTCGACCAGGGGATACGTCTTGCTCAGCGTG
>DATCNE010000289.1:0-2175 GCA_036565395.1 Dermatophilaceae bacterium | reverse complement strand
CGACCAAATCAAGGAGTATCAACATGAGCAACCTCTCTGACCTCAAGCCTGGCACCTGGAACGTCGATGCATCGCACAGCGAGGTCGGTTTCACCGCTCGCCACCTCATGGTGAGCAAGGTCCGAGGACAGTTCAAAGACTTTGCCGCGGTCGTCACGGTTGCCCAGCCGTTCGAGGAGTCGACTGTCGAGGCCACCGTGCAGATGGCGTCCGTCGACACCAACAGCGCAGACCGCGACGTGCACGTGAAGTCCGCCGACTTCTTCGACGTCGAGAACAACCCCGCCATGACCTTCACGTCCACCAAGGTCACCAACAACTCCCTCGAGGGCCTCCTGACCATCAAGGGCATCACCAAGCCGGTCAACTTCGACCTTGACTTCGGTGGTGTCAGCGCCGACCCGTGGGGCGGCACCCGCGCCGGCTTCGAGGCCACGACCGAGATCAACCGCAAGGACTTCGACCTGTCGTGGAACGCCGCGATCGAGGGCGGCGGCGTCCTCGTCGGCGAGAAGGTCAAGATCGCTCTGGACGTCGAGCTCATCAAGGCCTGACCAGTCAGCTCTCGCACATTGCGAACGGCCCGGTAGCGCAAGCTGCCGGGCCGTTGCGCGTCGTCAGGTGGGCGAACCGCTCATTCGCCAGACGTCCCGAGCCACTCGTAACGGTGCTCGGGGCGGCCGGTGGCCCCGTATCGCAAGGTCAGGTCGACTCGTCCGGCTCGTGCGAGGTCGGCCAGGTAGCGCTGGGCGGTTGCCCGCGATACCCCAACGGCCTCGGCGATCGCTTGCGCGGTCATGGCCTCGGTCGAGCTCCTCAAAGCCTCGCGGATCGAGTCCGCGGTCACCGCTGAGCGACCCTTGGGCATCGAGGCGATGGGGGAGTCTCCCTCGTGAAGGACGACCATCGCCCGGTCCACGTCCGTCTGATCGAGCCGCCTGTCGCCGGCGAGCAGCCGATGGAACCGCGCGAAGGCATTCAGCCGGTCGACGAGGACCGAGGGCGCGAATGGCTTCAACAGGTAGTTGATCGCCCCCAGCGCCAGAGCCCTCTGCACCGTCGCTGCATCGTCAGCGGCACTGATGACGATGACCGAGGCCCCGAGCCGGCTGATCATTGAGGACCCCGTGGCGTCTGGAAGGTACTCATCCAGCAGGACCAGATCAGGGTGCAGCTCCTGAGCGAGCCGCACCGCCTCCGCGGCGGTGTGGGCTGTGCCGACGACCTCGAAGTTCGCGGCGCGCGCGACATACGACGCCTGCACCTGGGCAACGCGGAAGTCATCGTCCACGACAAGAACCCGGATCATCGGCGCGCACCCTGGGGGTCGGTGGGCCGCGCGAAGGGCTCGGCCGCCGAGGTGAACACACCGACCATCCTCGCGGCAAACACTGCGCCTTGCTGGTCATCCCCGGGATGCACCAACGTGACGTCGCCGCCGTGGTGGCGCGCGGTCTGGCGTGCAAGACCCAACCCCAGTCCGTGCTGATCGGGCTCGACGTCTCGCGTGGTGAAGCCTGAGGTGAACACGCTCTCAACCTGTCCAGGCGTCACGCCGTCGCCGCTGTCGACGACGTGGACCACCAGGTCCTCCTCGTCGGACACGAGTGTCACCTCCGCCCAGGCGGGTCGCCGTTTGCCGTCCCGAGCGGCACGGATGGCGTTGTCGACCAGGTTTCCCACCACCGTGACGACGTCCAGCGGCTGACGAAGACGCCCCGGGACCCAGGTCGGGTCCCCGACACTGAGCCGCACACCGGCCTCCGAGGCGGCCGCCAGCTTCGCAGCGAGCAGACCGGCGAGGTACGGGTCTTCGACCCCAGCGCCGTGGCTCACGCTCCCATGCAGCTCCTCGAGGTAGGACTGGGCCTCATCGACGTGGCCGAGGTGCAGCATCCCGCTGAGAGCGTGGAGTCGGTTGGTGTACTCATGGGCCTGCGCGCGCAGCGCGTCTGTCAGTGCCCTGGTCGCCTCCAGCTCACGGCCGAGCTCGTCGAGATCCGAACGGTCCCGCAGGATCAGCACCATGCCAAGGTCCCGCCCTTCGCGCTGGACGGGGAGTCGGGTAGCCAGGACAACCTGCTCACGGATCACCCTCAGCGCGCCCGCGGGCGCCTGCCGAGCCGCGAACAACGCCTCCACGATCGCAGGGGCACCGGAGCGGGCCAACGGCTC
>DATCNE010000288.1:0-3906 GCA_036565395.1 Dermatophilaceae bacterium | reverse complement strand
CCATCGATCTGCATTCCCTTCGTTTGCCCGTGCGCGAGGACGATCTCCGCCGCGTGACCGTGAAAGTTGTGCACCGTCACGTAGCGCCGGAACCGCTGAACACCTAGTAAATGGCGCAGCCGCTCACTGAGGTTGGCCTTCGCTCGGTTGGTAAACGTAAGCGCCAAGATCCGCTGGTTTGGAAGCAACCGGGGGATGAGAGCTTCAGCGCGCAGCGCCAGCAACTCGGTCTTGCCGCACCCCGGCGGAGCCACGACGAGGAGGTTAGCCCTCGTGCTTCTTGCGGCGAGCTGCTGCGGATCCTCCTCGCCCATCAGGCGGTTCCAAGCGTGCGGAGCTTCTCCAGAAGGCCATGAACGCTACTGATCTTGACGGCTGTGGCTGCGTCGAGCTGCGACGCGATGGCGACTGCAGCGCCAACTTTGTTGCCTGCCTTACGGCAATACGCTGCGATCGCCTCCACAGTTACGTCGTCCAGCGTCGACACTCCACATGAGGACAGAATCGCTGGTTCTTTGCAGAAACCTGCAGCGATGAGCGCTCGCCCGGTGCCAGGTCCGGTCAACGCGGCGCAGTACTCTGCCTCGAGGTCGGAGCTGGAGACCCAGATGGTGGACCCGAAAACGTCGGCCGGTTTGCCGCCGATCTGGCCATACCAACTCATCTTCTCGGCCTCATCGACAAGCCCGAGGATCGGGACACAAAAACCGGCCTTCCCGATCAGCTTGTACACGTGCGGAAACTTCATCGCACCGTCGAGATCGACGACGACCGCGCCGAGGCGATCCAGACCTATACCCAACAGTCGGGCGACTGCCTCCAGAATCACTCGATCGGAGGATCCTTCGACGATCACGGCGTACTTCGCGGTGAGGGCTTCAAGCAGCCGAGGTGACCACCAGTTGGCTCGCTCCTTCTCCACGACGCTCAACTTGTCTGCCGGTATCTGATGGCAGACACCATCAGGGCTGACCGCGATGATCTGCGACGGCTCGAAACGCTGCACGATGTACGGCGAATGAGTCACGAGGATCTTCTGATTGTCGGACGCAGCGAACAGCTCCGCGACGGTGCGCTGGCTCGACGGATGCAGATGCAGTTCGGGCTCGTCTACCGCTATCACGTTGGCCGCGCCCTCAGCGAGATCGAACAACGTCATGGACATCAGTTGGCGCAGGCCGTCCGACTGTTCACTGATTGGCACGTGCTCGCCGTCGCGCTCGAAAAACATGGAGACGTTGCCAAGCACCCCATCTTCGGGGTCGGCCGCTGTGCGGACCGACAATTCGTCCTGCGCGATCGAGCGCGGCATGGCCTTCGACAGATGCGCTGCGACATCACCACGCAGCTCAGTGATCCGGACGCTACTGCCTAGTTGTGTGTTGAAGTTGTCGAGCAGGCCTGTCAGATAGGCCCTCTCGGCGCCGAGGTCGATCGCTTTGAGGAGCGCTTGAAGTGCGCTGTTCGGACCGTCGAGCGAGGACGCTGAGGCTCCGCGCGTTGCGGGCAAGTAGCGCCAACCAAAGGCCATGAGTTGCTCCCGAGTTGGGGCTCGTTCATGGCCCGACTCAGGGAACCAACGACGGACGGTGACCGCTTCTTCGTCGTCAGGGTCGGCATCGACAACCAACTGGACTCGAAGCGACTCCGTCCCGTCGTCGGCAGAGATGCTGATCTCGCGCGGAAAGAGAGTTCGCTCAGCGTCACTGAATTCAGCGAAGAGAACCTCCACGATCAGGTGGGCACCGAGATCGGCAAGGTCAGCCAACGCCAGCTGCTGGTACAGCTGACCGGTCGTAGCACCGAGCAGGAGCTGCAACATCCTGAGAATCGACGTCTTGCCGACATCGTTCGCACCGACGATCACGGCGTGTCCCCGAACCTCGACCTTGAAGTCCCGGATGCGACTGTGATTGGTGAGCTCAATACGGCTGATACGCACGTCAGAAGCCCCCATCGCGCCGCATGGCATCGTTCAGATTGCAATCAGGCCGGCCGTAAGTCATTTATGTCCTAATTGCACTAATTGTGCTTTACCTTACGTAAGGCTCAGTAGCCTACGGCTGGACCCGGCAAGGCGACATCGCTGGCTTAGTCATAGGCCGACACGGCGTCATAGGCCGACACGGCCGACACCGAGTACTGGCCAAGCATGCCGCACATCGCAACCCATCACAGCCTGGCCGGGTCACGACGGGGAAGTATGCTGACAACATGCCGCGAGCGCTCCCTGCGCCACCTGACCCGGGGTCAGCGCCGATCTCCAATGGATCGTCGACGGGTCCCGGGGCGAGCCGCAGGTGATCTATCCGAGTTCAACAGAACGAGCAGCCTCGACGGTCTGGTGGCACATTTGTGGCACACAAGAGTGAGAAACGCTGTTCAGCCGAGTCAGCCAGCGTCAACCAACCACGCACAAATCGGCCGATCGCAAGCCTTCCATGCGGGCTTTGGTCGCACTTTTAATCCGTAGGTCGTCGGTTCGAAACCGACGGGGCCCACCGTTATACCTGCATCAGGGCTTTGCCCGTCCATGGGATCCATCAGCGTCTCGTCACCGTTCCGCCGGATGAGGAAGGACGCGCCTCGCGCAACCGTAGGTTGCACCCCACGCCACCTGAACGCAAAGCGTTTAGAGTCAAGCCTTTGGTCGGTGCCTCGTCCGTCGTCAGTCCCTGCATAGCCGTAATGGGGTTGGTCCCAGCAGCGCATAATCGGGTTGATCTGACGACGGGCGGGGCTGCCCATGATGTGCGTCGAGGTAACCGAGGTTCCTCAATGCCGCGTGGGGCTTGCCCCGACCGCCAGCTTGATGAGCCGCCTTGTTCGGTTCAGGCGGCCATAGGCATCGGGTGGTGGTTGGTGCCGTGGGTGGCGATGATCGGATCCCACTTGCGGCCGGTGGTGATGACGGCGTGCAGCTGCCGCAGGATCGCCGCGGCGATGACAGCTTGAGCCTGGGTAGGGGTCAGTTTGTTGTTGTCCCTGCTGGTCAAATGCGTGTAGCGGGCGTCATAAACCTGCTGACATCTGGTTCCGGTGGGAGAGCGTGCCCTTGTGGCCCCTGGGGGTCGGGCTTGCCTTGCTCGTGCTCGCCGCGGTGTGGCGCCACGGCGTCGCGATGCGCGAGGACCTCGAGGGGCTGGTGTGACTCCCCCAGCCGACTTGGAAGAGGGGCACCGCATCGTCTGCTACCTCGACAAGGTGCTCGCCGACCGCGGCATGACGCTTACCGAGCTCGCCGGGCATGTGGGGGTCTCGATCGTCAACCTCTCCGTGCTCAAGAACAACCACGCCAAGGCGGTCCGCTTCTCGACCGTCACTGCGATCTGCGACGCACTCGAATGCAACGTCGGCGACATTCTCGGGCTGCGGCCCTGACAGGAACTCCCGATTTGGGGACCCCGTGGGTATGCCGGCGTCATCTCAACGCGCTCGTTGCCGCGAAGAACGCGTGTCGCATTGAGTTGTGTCGTGGCCGCCAGGCTGCTTATAGGCCGTCTGCGACAGCTGCGCTGACGCGGAGCCATGCCTTGCGGGTCTGGGCACTGAGCGCGTCGTAGATGATGGGGCCGCCAGGCACCAGAATCGGGTCGTGGGGGACGTCCATGACGGTGCGCGTCAACGCGCCGAAGTGGTCGTGCAGCCGCCGGCTCAGGTCGGGATCGGCGGTACGAGCTGGTGCAGTCAGGACGGTAACCGCGCGCTCGACGACGTCGTGCTGGCCGGTGGCGCGTAGCGCGTCGATGAGCCAGGCTGCGGACTGGGCGGTGTCCTCACGGACTGTGGAGACGATGACCAGCTGGTCTGCGGCCGCCACGGCTGCCTGCCAGTTGCTGGCGCGCATGTTGTTGCCGGTATCGATGACGATCAGCCGGTAGAACCGGGCCAGGGTGCTGTGCAGAC
>DATCNE010000287.1:0-6590 GCA_036565395.1 Dermatophilaceae bacterium | reverse complement strand
ACCATGCCGGCGGCAAGGGTCTGCCCGGTCTGGGCGTCGATCAGCAGGAATGCCCCGGTGCGACGGTGCCCGGCATACGGCTCGGCCGCGATCGGCTCGGCGGTGCGGATCCTCAGTCGCCCGATGTCGTTGAGTCCCAGGTCATCGGCCGGCACGATCCGGACGGCGTCGAGGTCCAGAACCCCGTCGACTGCACTGATGATTGCCCGCGTGGTGCGGGTCGTGTGCTTGAGCAGCACCCGGCTGCGCTTGCTCAAGGGGACGTCCGAGAGCCAGCAGACGGTGGCGACCAGGTCTTGCGTGGGCTCGGGTGCGGAGGAGGCGGCACTGATGAGATCTCCTCGAGCCACGTCGATGTCGTCGGTGAGGCGCAGCGAGACCGAGCGCGGCGCGAAGGCCTCGGCAAGCTCGCCGTCGGCGGTGTCGATGCCCGCGATGGTGGTTCGGCGACCGCTGGGCAGGACCACCACTTCGTCGCCCAGCCGAACGACGCCGGAGGCGATCTGGCCGGCATACCCGCGGTATTCACGGTGGGCCGCATCGCGCGCCGCGTTCTGTGGTCGCAAGGTCAGCTGGACAGGGAAGCGGAACTCCTCGTGGCCCGGATCATCAGCAACGGGAAGGGTTTCGAGGATCTCGAGCAGGCTGGGTCCGGAGTACCAGTCGGTGCGTGACGAGCGGTCCACGACGTTGTCACCATCAAGGGCTGACACCGGGACGCTGCGCAGATCAGGTAGTCCGAGGTCGGTCGCCACCGCTGTCAGGTCCGCCGCGACCCGCGTGCAGACGTCTTCGTCGAAGCCGACGAGGTCGATCTTGTTGATGGCGACGATCACGTGAGGAACGCGAAGCAGTGCGGCAACGGCCAGGTGTCGCCGGGTCTGCTCCAGGACTCCCTTGCGTGCGTCAACGAGCAGCACCACGGCATCAGCCGTCGAGGCTCCGGTGACGGTGTTGCGCGTGTACTGCACGTGCCCGGGGCAGTCCGCCAGGATGAACGACCGGTCGGCCGTGGCGAAATAGCGGTAGGCCACGTCGATGGTGATGCCCTGTTCGCGTTCAGCGCGCAGACCGTCGGTCAGCAGTGCGAGGTCGGCGTGGGCCAGACCGCGGTCACGCGAGACGCGCTCGACGGCATCGAGCTGATCTGCCAGGACAGACTTGGAGTCGTGCAGCAGGCGCCCGACGAGCGTGGACTTGCCGTCGTCGACCGAGCCGGCCGTGGCCAGGCGCAGGAGACCGGGTTGCGCGGAGCTGCACGACAAGGCGGAGCTGCTCAACAAAGTGGTCGGCATCTAGAAGTACCCCTCCTTCTTGCGGTCTTCCATGGCCGCCTCCGAGATCCGGTCATCGGCGCGGGTCGCACCTCGTTCGGTCAAGCGGGAGGCGGCCACCTCCACCACGACGTCCTGGACGGTCGTCGCGTCGGACTCGACGGCACCGGTGCAGGACATGTCGCCAACGGTGCGGTAGCGAACCTGTTTGGTGACAACAACTTCGGTCTTTCGCGGCTGTGACACAGGACCGAGTGCGAGCAACATGCCGTCGCGCTCGAAGACCTCACGTTCATGGGCGTAGTAGAGGGCAGGCAGCTCGATTTCCTCGCGAGCGATGTAGCGCCACACATCGAGCTCGGTCCAGTTGGACAGCGGAAACACCCGGACATGCTCGCCCGGCCGATGCTTGCCGTTGTACAGATTCCACAGCTCGGGGCGCTGGTTGCGCGGGTCCCAGGCTCCGAACTCGTCACGCAGGCTGAAGATGCGCTCCTTGGCCCGGGCCTTCTCCTCGTCGCGACGACCTCCGCCGAAGACGGCGTCGAACCTGTGGTCCGCGATCGCGTCGAGCAACGGCTGGGTCTGCAACGGGTTGCGGGTGCCGTCGGTGCGCTCGGTCAGGCGGCCATCGTCGATGTACTCCTGAACCATGGCAACCTCAAGGCGCACGCCCTTGTCGGCCACGGCCCGATCGCGAAAGGCCAACACCTCCGGGAAGTTGTGACCCGTGTCTATGTGCAGAAGCGGAAACGGAACGGGCGCCGGCCAGAACGCCTTCGCCGCGAGGTGCAGCATGACCACCGAGTCCTTGCCACCGGAGAACAGCACGACCGGCCGCTCGAACTCCGCTGCGACCTCGCGAAAGATGTGGATCGACTCGGACTCGAGGGTGTCCAGGTGATCCAGGGTCAGACGACCGCCGGCCTTCTCGACCTCGATGGTCGTACTCATGCGTGGATCCCGCACTCGGTCTTGTCGCTACCGGACCAGCGCCCGGCCCGGGGGTCTTCACCAGGTGCCACCCTGCGCGTGCAAGGTGCACATCCGATGGACGGATAGCCCTGTGAGACAAGGGGATTGCGTATCAGTTCATGCTCGACCTGATAGGCCTCGACATCGTCGTCGGACCAGGTCACCAAGGGGTTGATCTTGACCAGACCGTGCCTGTCGTCCCAGGAGACGATCGGAGTGTTGGCCCTGGTCGGTCCCTCGATCCTGCGCACACCGGTGACCCAGGCAGCCCGGCCATCCAGCGACCGCGCGAGCGGCTCGACCTTGCGCAGGAAGCAGCACAGGTTCGGGTCACGGTCGTGCAGCTTCTCGCCGTACTCCGCGTCCTGCTCAGGCACACTCTGACGAGGCAACGCCTGGACGAGGGTGATCGGCAGAGCCCGGACGGCACGATCGAGGGTCAGCAACGTCTCGGGGAAGTGGTAGCCGGTCTCAAGGAAGAGGACCTCGATACCAGGGATCACCTGTGCAAAGAGATGCGGCAGGACGGCGTCCTGCATCGATGCGGCGACGATCACGTCCGAGCCGAACGTGCCAGCGACCCAGGCTGCGATCTCCTCGGCACTGCTGCCCTCGAGGGCCGCCGAGATCCCGGCGAGGGCTGAATCCCGTTCGGTCGCATGCAGATCGCGGAGGTTTCTGAGGTCGAGGCTCGTGGCGGCCGTCATACCAACAGCTCCTCGTTGGCGCGCAGGGCCCAGGTCGCGAAACGCTCGCCCGGCTCACGATCGTCGACGAAGTTACGCACCACACGCTCCACGTAGACCGGCAGCTCGTCCTCGGTGGTCTTGAGCCCGCGCACCTTCCGGCCGAAGCCGGCGTCCAGGCCCAGCGTGCCACCGAGGTGCACCTGGAAGCCGCCGACCTGGTTTCCGTCGGCGTCGGTGACCAGCTGACCCTTGAGCCCGATGTCGGCGACCTGGATGCGGGCGCACGAGTTGGGACAGCCGTTGACGTTGATCGTCAGCGGGACATCGATCGCCTCGATGATGTCCGCGAGCCGATCCTCAAGGGTGGCAACAGTCTTGGCAGCGAGACCCTTGGTCTCGACGATCGCGAGCTTGCAGAACTCAATGCCGGTGCACGCCATGGTGTGCCGGCGGAACAGGGACGGGCGCGCCTCGAGGCCGAGGCCGCTCAGCGCCTCGACAAGCAGCTCCACCTGCGGCTGCTCGATGTCCAGCACCAGGAGCTTCTGGTGTGGCGTGAGCCGGACGCGTAGGGAACCGTGTGCTTCCACAAGATCGGCCAGCTCCAGCAGCGTGGTGCCGGACACGCGACCGACCAGCGGGGCTGCCCCGATGTAGAACCTGCCATCCTTCTGCTCATGGACCCCGATGTGGTCGCCCCGCTCCGCCGAGGGCTGCGGGGCTGGACCGTCCGGCAGAGCTCGGTAGAGGTACTCCTGCTCCAGAATCTGCCTGAACTTCTCGACTCCCCAGTCGGCCAGCAGGAACTTGAGCCGGGCCTTGTGCCGCGCCCGGCGGTAGCCGTAGTCCCGAAAGAGCGAGGCCACGCCGGCCCAGACGTCGGGCACCTCGGCCTCGGCCACGAAGACGCCGAGGCGCTCGGCCAGGCGGGGGTCGGTGGACAGCCCACCGCCGACCCACAGGTCGAAGCCTGGACCCAGCTCGGGGTGCTGGACCCCGACGAACGAGATGTCGTTGATCTCGTGAACGACGTCGTTGGTGAGCATGCCGGACAGCGCTGTCTTGAACTTGCGGGGCAGGTTGGAGAAGTCCGGGTTGCCGATGAACCGGCGCTTGATCTCCTCGATTGCCCAGGTGGGGTCGATCAGCTCATCCCTCGAGATGCCGGCAACCGGGGAGCCCAGCACGACGCGAGGGCAGTCTCCGCAGGCCTCGGTGGTCCACAGCCCGACGGCCTCCAGTCGCGACCAGATCTCGGGCGCATCCTCGATGCGCACCCAGTGGAGCTGGATGTTCTGGCGGTCTGTGAGGTCGGCGGTGTCACGAGCAAAATCGTGGGAGATCTGGCCGACGACGCGCAGCTGCCCGGTGGTGAGGGCGCCTCCGTCGATGCGGATGCGCAGCATGAAGTACCTGTCCTCGAGCTCGTGCGGCTCGAGCGTGGCGGTCCTGCCGCCGTCGATTCCCTGCTTGCGCTGGGTGTACAGGCCCCACCAGCGGAGACGACCGTGCAGGTCCTCCGCCGGTATCGAGTCGAAGCCCTCCTTGGCGTAGATCTGTTCGACGCGTGAGCGCACGTTGAGTGCGTCGTCCTCGAGCTTGAACCTCTCATTCGCGTTCAGGGGCTCAAGCTCGCCCAGGGCCCACTGACCCTGGCCGCCCTTGGTCAGGGTCCTGCTCGCGGTGGTTGCGGTCGCGGCCGTGATGGCAGGTCCGCCGGTGATTGGCATAACGGTGAGTTTGACATATCCAAACACATGCTAATGAACCCGTGTCAGGATCTGGACTCACCTACTCGCCGAGATGCAGGTCCGATGGGACAGTTTCCAGCATCTGAGACATAACGATGAGTTATTTGAATAATAACGTGAGGCTATAGAACACTTCTCGTGTCCCTAGGGATGGTCAGCGCCGAGACGGTGCGGCCAACGCGGCCGCGGCCGCACGGCATACCTGGAGCTCTTGATGTCCCGTTCCTTCGCCCGCGTCGTTCTCGTGCTCGGCACTGTCGTCGCGACCCTGGGCATGTCGGCGTGTGGCGGCAGCTCGCAGGCCTCGGGTTCGACTCCCGGAGAGGTGCGCCTGGGCTACTTCCCCAATCTCACCCACGCCACGGCTATCGTCGCCGACAAGGAGGGCTTCTTCACCAAGCACCTCGGGGCGACCACGCTGAAGGTCACGACCTTCAACGCGGGACCCGCCGCCATCGAGGCCTTGAAGTCCGGCGCCATCGACGCCACGTACGTCGGTCCCGGGCCGGCCACCAACGCCTTCATCAACTCCGATGGCCAGGCTCTCACCGTCGTCGCCGGGGCAGCCACCGGCGGCACCTCGTTCGTCGTTGACCGGTCGATCATGAAAGCAGCCGACCTCAAGGGGAAGAAGGTCAGCACTCCCCAGCTCGGCAACACCCAGGACATCGCACTGCGCTACTGGCTCAAGGCGCAGGGCCTCAGGACCGACCTCCAGGGAGGTGGCGACGTCAACGTGCTGCCGCAGGACAACGCGCAGATCGTCGAAGCGTTCAAGCAGAAGCTGATTGTCGGCGCCTGGGTGCCGGAGCCCTATGCCACCCGGCTTGTTCAGGCCGGCGGCAAGATCCTTGTCGACGAGCGCGACCTTTGGCCGAACAAGCAGTTCGCCATCACTTTGCTCGCCGTGCGCACTGACTTCCTCAAGGCTCACCCGGACACGGTCAAGGCCCTGCTGGCCGGCGATCTGGACGCGACTGACTTCATCGCCAAGGATCCGGCCGGGGCACAGCGGGATGTCGCGGACCTGATTGCCAAGATCTCGGGCAAGCCACTCAAGGCGGCCGTGATCGAAGAGGCATGGAAACAGCTCCAGTTCACCGTCGACCCGGTGCCCTCGTCGTTGCTCTTGGGCGCTCAGCATGCGTTCGAGGTAGGGGTGCTGAAGAAGGAACCCCAGCTCGACAATCTGGTCGATCTGAGCCTGCTCAACCAGCTGCTCAAGGAACGTGGAAAAGCGGAGATCACCCCATGACGACTCGGACGAGCTCATCGGCCGCAGCTTCCACGTCTGTCCTGCAGGACAGACGACCCGCGTCCGTCCGCCATGCAGTCGCCCTTGAACGCGTCACCAAGCGGTATGCCGGTGAGAACGGGGTGCTCGCGCTGGACGGCATCAGTCTCACGGTTCGTCCCGGCGAGTTCGTCACCCTGGTCGGGGCTTCCGGATGCGGCAAGTCCACCCTGCTCAACCTGGTCAGCGGCCTCGACCAGTCGACCTCCGGGTCGGTCGAGGTGGACGGGCACGCCGCATTCATGTTCCAGGAGCATGCCCTCTTCCCCTGGCTGTCAGCCCTGGACAACGTGGCAACACCGTTGCGGCTCAAAGGAGTTGGCAGGAAGGACCGCGAGGCACAAGCCCGCGACTATCTGGAGGCGGTTCACCTGGCCGACTTCGCAGACCGTCGCCCGCACGAGCTCTCCGGCGGCATGAAGCAACGCGTGGCCATCGCTCGCACCCTTGCGACCCGGGCCCCCGTGCTGTTGATGGACGAGCCGTTCGGCGCGCTCGATGCGATGACCCGGGACCTGCTGCACGATGAGCTCGAGTCGATCTGGCGAGAGCGCAACCTGACCGTCCTGTTCGTCACGCACAACGTGCGCGAGGCCGTGCGCCTGGG
>DATCNE010000286.1:0-6490 GCA_036565395.1 Dermatophilaceae bacterium | reverse complement strand
GACACTGCCGATGTTGCGGCCGCGGCGGTCGGCGACCCGCTCCCGCAGCACCCCAGCGGGGGTGGTTGCGGAGATGGTCTTGACCGACTCGATCGCGGCCCAGCGGACCAGCCGGGAGCCCTGCTTGGTGATCCGTCCGCGGTGGACGTGGGTGTCGGACTCATGGTGCTTGGGCGTCAGCCCGGCCCAGCACGTCAGCCTCGCCGCCGAGGCGAACGACGGTGATGTCGCCGATCTCGGCGACCAGCACCGCCCCCGGTGTGGGCCCAATGCCGGGGATCTTCTGGACCGCGGTGTAGCCCGGCTCGTGGGCCATCCGGCCGCGGACCATGCCAGCGAACAGGTCGACCTCGAAGTCCAGGTCATCCATCAGCCGGCGCAGCGAGGCGATCCGGGCCGCGTACGGTGCCGGCAAGTCAAGACCATCGAGCAACGCGGTGCCGGCCACCCCGAACAGGTCGCTCATCAACACCTGCACCCCGCACTTGGCCAACACGACGTGGACCTCGGCCTTGCAATGAGAACGCAACCCGACCAGCTTGGCCCGGTGACGCACCAGCTCACGCAGCTCCCTGGTCGCCGGGGGTGCGATCCACGCCTCGGGCAGGCGGCCCATCCGCAACAAGTCGGCCAAGTCGGTGGCGTCGCGGACGTCGTTCTTGACCCGGCGGTACTCAAAGGCCTTAACACCCAACGGGTGGGCCAGGTGCACGCTGGCACCACCGGCCTGCAACGCATCGACCGCCCAGTACCAGCCGTAGGTGGCCTCCAACACCACCTCCGGACACTCACCGGCCCGGGCCATCACAGACGCCAACCGCTCGACATCGTTGACGATCCGACCCGTCTCGAGCACCTCACCACCCTGCGTGGGTCCGCACGATCACCGTCCGGCGACGATGCAGATCTATCCCCACAAACTGTTTACCGGCATACGCTTCCATCAGGGGCCTCCTTCAACGTGAGCCGTGAACACTCCCAGCATCCCGCGGGAGGCCACGAGGAGCGGAGGCCCCGCTCCTACATCGCATCAGTAAGGGCCTGCACTACACGGTTAAGGGCGCAGGCACCACACGGACCATCAGCGCGCTCACCATCAAGGATCCGGTCACCAACACCTACGTGGCCGTGCCGAATGACGGCTCCACGACGTATCGCATCGTGACGAACAACTTCCTCGCTGATGGTGGCGACAACTTCCTGGCGTTCAAGAACGGCACGCCCAGGTACTTCGGAGGCCTCGACATCGACGGCTTCGCAAAGTATCTGCCGACCGTGTCGCCATACAGCCCGGCGCCGCTGGACCGCATCACCCAGCTGCCTAGCGAGTAGCAGCCGCAACGAAACTCGGCCGGGCACCCCGTGGGGGCCCGGCCGAGTTTCGTCGGTCAATGCCGCACGCAAGCACCCGACCTTGCTCAGTTCAAACCGCTTCCAGACCCCAATTTCGGCCCAGAAAGCGGTTTGAACTGAGCAAACCGGCCTGAACTGAGCAAGGTGTCAGGCGTCAGGCGTCGGCGAGCGTCTCCGTCTCGTCTTGCGTTGTCTCGTCCTGGGCCCGGGGCTCGGCGTCTGGCACGAACCGGTATCCGACGTTGCGCACGGTCCCGATCAGCACGTCGTACTCGAGCCCCAGCTTCGCCCGCAGCCGCCGCACATGGACGTCGACCGTGCGTGTGCCGCCGAAGTAGTCATATCCCCACACCTCCTGCAGCAGCTGCGCCCGGGTGAAGACCCGTCCGGGGTGCTGCGCGAGGTGCTTGATCAGCTCGAACTCCTTGTAGGTCAGGTCGAGCAGTCGGCCGCCGATCCGCGCCGAATAGCTGGCCTCGTCGATGACCAGCTCGCCGGCGGTGATCTTGCCGCTGACCTGGTCGTCGTCGGCGGACAGGGCGAGCGAGCCGATGGCCAGCCGCAGGCGCGCCTCGACCTCTGCCGGTCCGGCGGTGTCCAGCAGGACGTCGTCGACCCCCCACTCGGCGGTCAGCCCGGCGAGCCCGCCTTCGGTCAGGATGGCCAGCAGCGGCACGGATACGCCGGTGGCGCGCAGCATTCGGCACAGGGACTTGGCCGCGGCCAGCTCCCGGCGCGCGTCCACCAGGATGACGTCGGCGGGCGGGCTGCCGACCAGGGCGGCGGGCTCGGCGGGCAGGATGCGCACCTGATGGCTGAGCAGGGCCAGCGCCGGCAGCACCTCGACACTGGGTGCCAAGGCGTTGGTCAGCAACAACAGGTGGGCCACCCTTGGCAGAATAGGACAGTGCCAAGCCGTTTGGGGTGTTAGTTCGCCTCGTGAGACCCTCAAAACGTGCAAGAGATGCCGGTATGACGAGTCGCCCGTCGGGTGCCACCCTCACCAGCGTGAACGTCACGGTCCGTTACTGGGCCTCGGCGCGAGCGGTGGCCGGGTGCGATAGCGAGCGTCTCGGCGTCCATGTCGGCGGCGTCCATGTCGGCAGCGTGAATGTCGGCGACGTGCTGGCGGCGGCCGCGGCCGCGCATACCGGCCTCTCGGTCGTCCTTGACGTGTCGACGATCCTGCTGGACGGGCGTGCGGTGACCGCCGCCGAGCCATTGACCGACGGGGCCATCCTCGAGGTGCTTCCACCGTTCGCCGGCGGGTGATGGGAGGATGCCGCACGTGACTGACGCGACGCCTGAACCGCCCGCGATGACGCGCGCGCAGAGGCGGCGCAAGCTTCTGCAGGCGAAGTATGGGACGCCGGAGCCCTTTGCGGCGCCGGAGTCGGCTGCGCAGTCCAGGTCATCGGCGACTCCGGACTCCTCTGCGACGCCGGACTCATCTGGGACGCCGGAATGGGCTGCCCAGCCAAAGTCATCTGCGAAGCCGGACCTCCCCGCGAAGCCGGACTCACCGGTGAAACCCGAGCCCTCTGCCACGCCGGACACGTCTGCCACGCCGGACTCGTCTGCCAAGCCCGACTCGCCCGACAAGTCTGCGAAGCCGGACAAGTCTGCGAAGCCGGACAAGTCCGCGAAGCCCAAGGCGCCCACGTTGACCCGCGCGCAGAAGCGGGCCGCGGCCGCCGCTGAGGCAGCCGTCGACCCGGTTCCCGAGATGCCGCTGCAGCCCTTGGTAACGATCGCCGTCCTCGCCCTTGCCGGTCTGGTGACCATCAGTGCGTTTGCCGGGCCGGTGCTGGTTGCCGTGTCGGTCGCCCTGGCCGCCGGCGTCATGGCGTGGGGCTGGCCGGGTCTCTTGGGCTTGCCCAGTCCGCGCGGAACCGCTTTCGTCCTGGCCGTCGGTTCCGCTGCGGCGATTGGGACGGTGCTGGCAACGACGTCGGATCCCTTCCTGAACTGGATGCCAGCGGCGCTCGCCTGTTCCATGCTCGTCGCGTTCCTGCACCAGCTCGCCCGCAGGGACGGCCGGCCCCGACTCGTGGAGTCCATCGCCTCGACCATCACTGCGATCGCGATCGTGGTCTCGGGTGCCAGCCTGGTGGCCCTTCCGCGTGCCCCGCAAGGCGATTGGGTGGTGGCCATCTCAGCGAGCGCGGTGGCGGTCTCCGCGCTGACCGATCTGGTGGGTGGCTCGCGCAGGTTGCGTGCCTGGCTGCTGCCGTTGGCGATGCTGTTCGGCGGCGTTGTCGCGATCGTTGTCGGTATCACGCTTGCCGATGTCGGTTGGGGAGCTGCGGCTCTCCTCGGTGTGCTCGCGGCCGGGATCAGTCATGCCACTCGTCGCGCCCTGGCCATGTTGCCGTCGATCAGCGCCCCCCGCTCGCAGCTGGTCAGCGCCAGCGCGTCGGTGCTGACCGGTGGTCTGGTGATCTACGTCGTGGGCCGCTACTTCCTCGGCTGATCGGGTCGCTCCGGCCGCGCCCACCGGGTCAGGCGGGACGTATGCCGCCACGTGTCGCAAGACGTCCCGGTTTTCGCGGACAGGCGGGACGTATGCCGCCACGTGTCGCAAGACGTCCCGGTATTCGCGGACAGGTGGGTCGTATGCCGCCACGTGTCGCAAGACGTCCCCTGCCCGGTATGCACGGACGACGACTCAGTAGACCAGCGCCTGCGCGTCGTCCTGCAGGACTTCCTCGACAAAGGCGGCGGACCCCCGGATCTGCACGCCTGGCAACAGATCGGCCTCGGTGAGGTCCCGTCGTGCCGCGCACTGGGTGCACACCGTCAGGGTGCCGCCGGCAATCACCGCATCGCGCAGCTCGGACAGCTCGACCGCATGGGGCAGCGAGAACTCCTCGGCCCGGCCGGGCACAGCCATCCACGTGGACTCACCGGTGAGCCAGAGGCTGACCCGGGCGCCGCTGGCCAGAGCCGTGGTGGCAACGGTGAACGCCTGGGACAGCTTTTCGGGGGACTCGATACCCGCAGTCAGTTTGATGATCAGTTGGCGCGTTTGAGGCATGGGGCAAGGCTACGATCAAGCCCGTGGTCTTCGAACTCGACGTCAATCTGCCGCCCGCCTTGGCTCCACTCGCGTGGTTGGTCGGTCGCTGGGAGGGCTCCGGGGTGGTGGGCTATCCGACCATCGAGTCGGCCCATTTCGGCCAGGAGATCATCTGCTCCCACGACGGTCGGCCCTTCCTCGAGTGGCGCAGTCACACCTGGCTGCTCAACGACGCCGGCGAAAAGGTCCGCCCCTTGGCCAGCGAGCTGGGGTTCTGGCGGGTCCTCGAGGACGGCGAGATCGAGCTGCTGCTGACCCACCCGTTCGGGGTCATCGAGATGTATGCCGGCCGCCGAGACCCCACCAAGCCGTCCGTCCAGCTGCGCACCGATGGGGTGCTGCGCAGCCCGGCGGCCAAGGAATACAACGCCGGCACCCGGATGTACGGGCTGAAGGACTCACGGCTTCTCTGGGTGATGGACATGGCCGCCGTCGGCCAGAGCCTGCAGAGTCACGTCTCGGCCCAGCTCCAGCGTGTGGGCTGACGCGATCTTGATCCTCCGTGCCCTGGTCCTCCCCGCTTGTGTCGTCCCCGTTTTGGTCGGCTGACGTGGGCTTGCTGAGTTTTTCCTCGCGGGTCGCGACCGTGGGTCTCGCGCGGCTGGGCGCGACGGGCTGCCCCGGCATACAGGTGCAGCGGCTCGACCAGAGTGCGGTCGCCTCCTGCATCCAGACCGCAGTGCCAACCGACCCCGGTCAGATCGCCATCTCCCTGGTCAGCGGTGGCGGTTGGCTGGCCATCGGCGAGACGACGATGCGGTCCACCGACGACCTGGCCACGTGGACCGTTTCCTGAGGGATCTGCTGACCGAGCGGGCCGCCCTCTGCTGACCGAGCGGGCCGCCCTCAGAACGTGACCACCCGTGCACGGGTGTGTCCCTCGTCGGCGAAGTCGCTCCAGTAGCGATCTCGCGTCACCACCGGGACGTCGAGTCGCTCGACGATCGCCAGGATCAGCCCGTCAGCCAAGGACAAGGTCGTTTTGGCCCCAGCTGCCGCCGCGGCCGGTCCGGGGTGAGCGGCAGACACTCACATTCTCAAGGTTGACGACCAAGTCCGGAAGGGTTTGGTTCGCGCAGAACACGCCTGCCTCCAACTCGCTCGGGCGGTCGGACTCAGCGCCGCAAACAGCGAGCTGTTCCCCATCGGGGACACCGAATGCATCCTCGTAGAACGCTTCGACCGAACCCAAAACCCGGACGGCAGCGTCCAACGAACTCACCAGGAGGATGCCTGCCAGGCGGCCGGTGTTGACCCCGAGATCAACAACCGCCAAGGCAAGTATCAGGAGTTCGGCGGCCCCAGGCTGGCCGGCATCGCCCGACTACTCGAAACTTGGGCCGCCCAACCCGACGAGGAACTTTTCAGGCTCGTTGACGCCATCACCTTCACCGTCCTCATCGGGAACGCGGACGCCCACGGCAAGAACCTGGCCCTCCTGCACCCCGCCCCAGGCGAAATCCGCCTTGCACCCCTCTACGACACGGTGCCAACAGCACTCTGGCCAACGTTGCGCACCCGAGCCGCGATGAGCATCAACGACACATACTCCCTTGCCGCGATCACGCTGGCCGACATCGTCGCCGAAGCCGGGAGCTGGCCGATGAACCCCACAGCAGTCGGCGCACGCGCCAAAGCCACCGCCGAACGAGTTCACCAAGCGCTGGGCGACGGCCGAGTAGATGTTGACACCGCCGCCCTTGAACTGGTCGCAAGAAGAACGCGCGCCTTCCTGAGCCGCTAGTACCGCGCGCCCGAACCGCGCTGGACCGGGACGTCTTCCGACACGTGCCGGCATACGTCCCACTTCTCGCGCTGGGGCCGGGACGTCTTCCGACACGTGTCGGCCGTAGGCGCGTCCACTCAGCCCGCCCGTCTATGGGTGTAGCCACGGGTCGATCAGGCGGACATCCGTGTGCCGGAAGTCCTTCACGTTGCGGGTGGCCAGTGCGGCGCCGTGCGCGAGACAGATGGAGGCGATCTGCGCGTCGAGCCCATCTATCGGCAGTCCCAGCTGGTCGCGGCCCCCGACAACGTCCGCGTAGTGCGCAGCCGCTC
>DATCNE010000285.1:0-2429 GCA_036565395.1 Dermatophilaceae bacterium | reverse complement strand
GGCTCCGTGGCGCGCTACGAATCGCGGGTTGGGGACAACCACCACCACGTCGTATGCCGGTCGTGCGGTTTCGTCGCCGACGTGGACTGCGCCGTCGGTATCACCCCCTGCCTGACCGCGTCCGACGACCACGGCTTCGCGATCGACGAGGCGGAAGTCACCTACTGGGGCCTGTGCCTCGGCTGCTCCACCGCACTAAGTTCCTGAGTCACCACCTTGAAAACCGGAAGGATCACCCATGTCTGACAGTCCTAATGCAGTCGTCGGCGAGATGAACGAGGACCGAGACGCCACCTGCCCGGTCGTGGGAGCGACCCGCAAGGACCCCCAGGGCGCGTCGATCCGTGACTGGTGGCCGAACCAGCTGAACGTCAACGTTCTGGCCCAGAACTCCGCCAAGTCCAATCCCATGGGCGAGGAGTTCGACTACGCGCAGGAGTTCAAGACCCTCGACCTCGGGGCCGTGAAGAAGGACCTCGTCGAGCTGATGACGTCGTCGCAGGACTGGTGGCCGGCCGACTACGGCCACTACGGACCGCTCTTCATCCGGATGGCGTGGCACAGCGCCGGCACCTACCGCATCAGTGACGGTCGTGGTGGCGCCGGGACCGGCATGCAGCGGTTCGCGCCGCTGAACAGCTGGCCCGACAACGTGAACCTGGACAAGGCCCGCAGGCTGCTCTGGCCGGTCAAGGCGAAGTACGGTCAGAAGATCTCCTGGGCCGACCTGATGATCCTCGCCGGCAACTGTGCGTTGGAGTCGATGGGCTTCACGACGTTCGGCTTCGGCGGGGGGCGTGCTGATGTCTGGGAGCCCGAGGACGTCAACTGGGGTCAAGAGGCCGAGTGGCTCGGAGACGAGCGCTACAGCGGTGACCGGGAGCTCGCGAACCCCCTTGGTGCCGTTCAGATGGGCCTCATCTACGTGAACCCGGAAGGGCCGAATGGCACCCCGAGTGCGATTGGCGCAGCCAGGGACATCCGCGAGACGTTCGCCCGGATGGCGATGAACGATGAGGAGACCGTGGCACTGATCGCCGGCGGCCACACGTTCGGCAAGACCCACGGCGCGGCCGATCCCAACGAGTACGTCGGCCCCGAGCCCGAGGCTGCCCCCCTACAGGACATGGGCCTGGGCTGGAAGAACAGCTTCGGCACCGGCAGCGGTAACGACACCATCACCAGCGGGCTGGAGGGCGCCTGGACCCCCACCCCTACCGCATGGGACAACAGCTATTTCGAGACCCTCTTCGGCTACGAGTGGGATCTGACGAAGAGCCCGGCCGGTGCGTGGCAGTGGGTCCCGACGGATCCAGCCGCGAAGAACGCCGTGCCGGATCCGCACGATCCGTCCAAGACGCAAGCCCCGGTGATGCTCACGACGGACCTCGCCCTGAGGTTGGACCCGATCTATGAGCCGATCTCGCGGCGCTTCTTCGAGAACCCGGATGAGCTCGCGGACGCCTTCGCCCGGGCGTGGTTCAAGCTGACCCACCGCGACATGGGACCGATCTCGCGGTACCTCGGACCGGAGGTTCCCCAGGAGCAGCTGTTGTGGCAGGACCCCGTGCCTGCGGTCTCGCACGAGCTGGTCGGGGCGCAGGACATCGCGGCGCTGAAGGAGAAGATCCTCGCCTCGGGGCTGTCCGTCTCCGCCCTGGTCTCGACCGCGTGGGCTTCGGCGTCGACATTCCGCGGTTCCGACAAACGCGGTGGCGCCAACGGTGCGCGCATACGTCTCGAGCCGCAGAGCGCGTGGGAGGTCAACAACCCGACCGAGCTGGCGAAGGTGCTGTCGCCCCTGGAGGAGATCCAGAAGGAGTTCAACGGCTCACAGGCCGGCGGGAAGCAGGTCTCGCTTGCCGACCTGATCGTGCTGGGAGGGTGCGCAGCCATCGAGCGGGCCGCGAAGAGCGCCGGGTACGACGTTCAGGTTCCCTTCACTCCTGGACGTACGGACGCGTCTCAGGAGCAGACCGACGTGGAGTCCTTCGCGGTGCTCAAGCCGACCGCGGACGGGTTCCGCAACTATCTCGCCAAGGGACACCAACTCCCGGCGGAACACCTGCTGATCGACCGGGCAAACCTGCTGACGCTGACCGCCCCCGAGATGACGGTCCTCGTCGGTGGCCTCCGGGTTCTGAACGCAAACGTCCAGCAGTCCGAACTCGGCGTGTTCACCACACGGCCCGAGTCGTTGACCAACGACTTCTTCGTAAACCTGCTCGACCTGGGCACGACATGGCAGGCGACGTCCGAGGCCGAGGAGACCTTCGAGGCCCGCGACCTCGCCACGGGCGAACTCAAGTGGACCGGCAGCCGCGTCGACCTCGTCTTCGGGTCGAACTCCCAGCTCCGTGCACTTGCGGAGGTCTACGCGAGCGAGGACGCGCAGCAGAAGTTCGTGCGCGACTTCGTCGCCGCGTGGA
>DATCNE010000284.1:0-1879 GCA_036565395.1 Dermatophilaceae bacterium | reverse complement strand
GGCGCGGTGTTTGTCCCAGGGCTCCGGCGCGAGCGCCAGCGTTGGTTCGTTCCTGAGCCTGCCTGGCTTGACCGGCCGTCCCGGCTTGCCGGAACCCGTTGCCTTGGACTGTTGCTCCACGACTCTCCTTCGACCTGATGTACCGATCAGCTGCTCTGGTTTGAGCGTATTGCGCCGATCGGCGGTTGGTCAGCCCCATCCGCTGAATCCGCCCCATTCATCCCGGTTTTCGCCGTGTCAGACCTGGGTTTTCGCCGACTCACGCAGGGCGAAGCATCCGGATGACTCCCGCCTTCCACCCGGACGCTTCCTCCTGCCCTCGGTGACAAAGAGGCAGCCGCGCCCGCCCTGATACATGCCGTGCCAAGAATTCTCCTGTCCCCCATTGACCTTGCATCCGATGTATCGGAACCGCGCTCGCCTGCCTCCTTGTACAGGTGAGATCACCCGATGTCGAGGAGCTGGGGGCTGCCATGAGCAGTGCAGCAAGCGTGTGTGACCGCCGGATGACGACCGGACCCATTCATCTGGACCAGACCAACGACCCGCAGGCGTATGCCGCGTGGGGCCGCGCGCTGGCGGCTCTACACAACCGCCCCGCCGCAGGAGCCATGGCGGCTCCTCTGCCGTGGGTTCTGCCGCGGGTTCCGCGAGCAACCGGGCGCGCAGACGCTGCTCTGCGTGCAGACGCTGCTCTGCGTGCAGACGCTGCTCTGATCGCGTTGTTGCCGGTCGAACCGGGCAACGGGTCCGCCCGCACCGGCGTGACCGATGTGGTCGCATGGGTGTCCTTGAGCGACCCGCTGATCTGGGCCCTGGAGTCCACAGCCGCCGCGTGGTCGGCCAACGTGTGGATCCACGGCGAGGCCACGAGGACGCACGCGCTGTTGAGTCCTCCGGAGCGGCGTTGCAGCGCCCGGGTCGAGCTGATGTCCATGGGACTCGGCGGCCTGGGGGACCCGGACTGGGACCTGGCCACGGCATACGACTGCATCCTGTGCTCCGGGCTGCCTCCGTTGCCCTATGCCACCGCAGTTCTGCACGCCTACGCGCTGGCCGACGGCCCGGGACGGCTGCGCCGTGACGCCCTGGCGGTACGGATGATCCTGACCAGCCTTCGGCTCGCGGCTGCCGCGAGCTGTTCGACGCCGAGCGCCGGGACCAACACGTGGGGGAGCCCTGCGATGGAGCACCTCCTCCGCGCTGAACGGATCGCCCAGCGTGGTCTTCTGGGGGCGTGCACCGACCACTGAGCGATCTGATCGTTTGCGGCCTGCGTGCCCTCAGGCGTGGGCATCGGGCAGGGTGTCGTAGACCGCTCCAGCGAGGTCGACGAACAGCTCTCCCGTTTCGGTGGTGATGCGGAGTATCGGATACAGCGGGGACCTGCTGTGGGCCGACGGACGCCATACCCACTCGACCTCACCGCCGGGGCGGTGCGAATCCGAGCGGGTAGGCGCCGTCGACTCGCCGGATGGATTCGCCGCCCAGGTCATGACCTCATCCTGAGCGGGATCAATGGCGGCGAGCCACCCCGGCTTTCCCGGATGACCGAGCTGCACCAGCACATACTCGGCGTCCCGGTCGAGCCTTCGCACCGGGAAGAATACGGCTGGCACGTCGTCAGCAGCACCGACGGTGGCTCTCGCCAGCGCGATGGCGGCGGTGATGTCCGCGCTCTTCACGGACTCAACCGTACGGCTAGATTCCGCGACCGGTGGTGGTAAGTGAAGTGAAGACTTGGCCGTCGCTGCGAACGTACAGCCGGTTTCCGCCGTAGCTCACCATATTGAACGGGTAGTACGGCGACAAGGACTGATCGCAGGGCCGCCAGACCCAGTGGTCGCTGATGCAGGCCAACCCTGGACGAACCCTCAGC
>DATCNE010000283.1:0-3503 GCA_036565395.1 Dermatophilaceae bacterium | reverse complement strand
TTCCTGGTCCTGCTTGAGCAGCTCGATCATGAGACTGCTGCCCTGGAAGTAGCCCAGCGGATCGTTGCGGTGGTCGCAGAGCCCATCCAACTCCACGGTCACGAGTGCAACGTGACGGCCAGTGTGGGCCTGGCCTTCTGCCGTGCGGCCGACGAGGTCGATGCCGACGGCCTCGTGCGTCAGGCGGACTCCGCCATGTACCGGGTCAAGCGCACCGGACGTAACGCCTACGCGGTTTTCGACACGGTCGGCGACCCGGAATCGTGACTTTCCGGGGTCAGGGAAGTGATGTTCAACCTCTCGGCACCGTCAGGGCGAGGACGGTCGAGGCGATCAGCTGGTGGCCCGCGGCGTTGGGGTGATCCCCGTCGCCTGCCAGGAACGCGGTCGGGTTGCGGCTCCCGTCTGCTTTGAATGGCGCATACAGGTCAACGCAGGTGGCCCCGGCGTGCTGGGCGGCCATGCAGATCCTGTTGTTCAGCGCTCGGGTGAGCTCATCGCTCCAACGCAGGTATGCCGTGCCGTTCGTCTTCCGGGCGACGTCGCCGTCGGCAAAGACGTTCCAGTAGTCCGTCACCAGCATCTGTGTGGGCAGATGGCCGCGCAGCTTCTTGGCTGCGTCCAGGATTGCCCCCAGATGGGAGCCGACCGCGTCCACCGCTGGCCCGTAACAAGCTGCCGGACAGCCCGAGGTCGCCCACTGGGAGAGCAGGGGCGTGAGGTCGTTTGCACCGATGGTGATCAGCAGGATGTCCCCCTGAGCCACCGCTGAGGTGGTTGGGCCGGGCCTGGTGATTGAAGTATCGAGCCCTGCAGCGGTAAGACCGCTGGTGCCGAGGTTCACCACATGTGCGGGGCCCCCAGCCGCTGCCGGAAGGTGGGCGGCTACCAGCTCCACGAAGCCAGTGCATCCGCATGCTGCTGCGGAGGTGACCGAATCGCCGATGCCCACGACGGTGACAGTCCGGTGTGGCCGGGAGGCTGGGGTCATCGTCGCCGTGGTGCTCGCCACGGCCTTCAAGGTCGGGCCGTGGGGCAACCCGCCGGCCGAAGTCGGGGGGCCTGCGATCAGGATGGCCCAGGTGGCGACAACCGCGAGGAGGACAGCCGCCGCGAGCCCCACGCGTCCTAGCCGCACGAGCCGCTCGCGCCGGGAGTCCATCGGTCAACGATACGGGGCGGACTCATTCGTCGAGAATCGGTCCAAGGCGGCACTGTCCGTCGGGCTGGACACGAGTCCGGCGAGGTCTACGCTTGCGTCTCGCGGCGCTGAAGCATCAGCGTTCCGGGCCGCTCGCCCGCTGCCACGCCCCCCATCGTGTGGTGTCATCCGAGTCCTCGAGAAAGGCGCGGCGAATGTCATTGACCGGTCCGGTGTTCCTCGGTTTGGTAGCGCTGGTCACTGTCGTGGCGTTTGTTGTCCTGGTGTTGCTGTGGCCTTCCCTTGCCGGGCGCAGACCCGGCAAGATCGCCATCAGAGCTGGGATGCTGCTCACGGTCAACGCTTTGGTACTCCTGACGGCTGTCACTCAGCTCAATGCTCAGTTTCTGTTCTTCGCCGACTGGACGGACCTGAGAGGCGCCTTGAGCAACGTCACCACCGTGACAGCGCTGAGTCGAGGCACCACTGCTTCACACGCGACGAGCACGACGGTTCGGGGCACCGCCGCAACCGCTGGGGGGGTGCTGCCGCCGTTACCCGCTGGTCGGGTGAGCTCGTCGGGGGTGATCTCATACACGGTCAAGGGACCACTGAGCAGGATCGTTGGCACGGTGGTCGTTCAGCTGCCGCCCGGCTACACCGAAGCCGCCAATGCCTCGGTGCTTTATCCCGTTATTGAGGCCTTCCAGGGTTACCCCGGCAGCGCCGAGTCCTGGATAAGCGTGATGAACCTCGGTGGCGTTGCGGCGGAGGAGGCTGCGGCGAAGCGACTGAGCCCGGTTCTGGTCGTCTCCCCACAGGTGGAGTTCCCCTCTGGCGTGGACACCGAGTGCGTCAATGGCAGCACCGGTAAGCCGCCGGTGGAGACATGGCTCGCGCAGGACGTCCCGAACTGGGTTGCGCACACGTTCCGTGTCCAGACCGACCGATCCTCTTGGGCCGCGATAGGACTGTCGGCCGGTGGCTGGTGCGCGGCGATGGTGGCGATGTTGCACCCGGCCCAGTACGCGGCCGCAATCGTGATGAGCGGCTACTTCCGCCCGGAGTTCGGCCCTTTCTACGAGCCCTATCCGCCACGTAGCAGCCTCACCGCCCGCTACGACTTGGTTGCCCTGACCAGGCGTAACCCCCCTCCAGTGGCCGTCTGGCTGTTGACCTCCCACGTCGACGCTGTCTCCTACAGGTCGAGCGCTGCACTCATCAAGGCTGCCAGGCCGCCACTAGCTGTGGATGCGATCGTCCTGCAAAATGCCGGACACCGGGTCAGCCTTTGGCAGGGTGTTCTGCCGAACAGCCTGACCTGGCTCGGCGCGAACGTTTCCGGCTTCAAGGCCACGCCGTAACGGGGTTTTGATCCGCCTCTCACCATGCCTGTGGGCAGTCTTGTCGCTCGGGTGTGACGTCGCCGGACCGTCAGAAAAGGGAGCGTCAGACCTCGTGATGGAGAAGCTCGGACGGCGGGTTCTGCTCAGCGGTCCCGTCATCCCGGCGGCCGATGAGCTCCACGGTGTACATCGCGGCGAGGACCATGGCTCCGCCGAGCAGCATCCGCAGGGTCAGCGACTCACCGCCCAACGCCACGGCGAACCCGGCAGCACAGACCGGTTCGAGGGTCATCACGATGGCAGCGCGGGTGGCGCTCAGATGGGACTGCGCCCAGGTCTGTGCCCAGATCGCCACAGCGCCGGCAATCAGTGCCATGTAAAGCACCGACATCCACGCGCCTCGTCCCGTTGGAAGCTCGATCCCACCCGGAGCGGCAGCGATCAGCGACACTCCGGCGATCGAGATCATCTGGACTGCGGAGAGCCCCGCGGCTGCTGCCGGCGATGAGTAGCGCCCCAGGCCGATGATGTGCAGCGCGTAGACGGCGGCCGAGAGCAGGGTCACCGTCTCACCAAGGCCGAAAACGGAACCGAAGCCGCCCAAGGACAACGTCGCGAGTCCCGCAGTGGCCATGAGGACCGCGAGCCAGGTCGAACGCGGTATGCGGTCGCGGAGCAGGACGGCGGTGAAGATGGGCGTCAACACGACGTACGTGCCGGTGATGAAGCCGGACCGGGAGGCGTCGGTGTGCGCCAGACCGACGGTCTGCAGGATCTGGGCGACGGCGTAGAGGATCCCCAACCCGACGCCGATCCTCACCTCGCGCGGGCTGAGGGCCAACAGGGGCCGCCAGAACACGACCACCATCGCGGCTGCTGCGATCGTGAAGCGGACCGCGAGGAAGTCGGTCGGTGGCAGCACCCGAACGACGTCATGGATCAGGAAGAAGGTCGAACCCCAGACGGCGGTGATGCCGACCAGCAGGAGGGTGGCGCCCTGACGAGAACGGGCCGCG
>DATCNE010000282.1:0-1638 GCA_036565395.1 Dermatophilaceae bacterium | reverse complement strand
ATCAGTGTCGTTGGCCCCACGACATGAGGGGTGAAGGGGGTCACGCGGATCGGTGAGGTGGGGTCGAGGCTGTGGCCCACCTGCCAGAGGCGGAACTGTACGTCGGCCAGGGCCCCGATCGGGATCAGCCAGACCGCAAGGCAGGCGAGCCGTCGCAGCCAGCGTCGGCGAGTCACGACGCCCAGCACGGCTGCCGCGATCGCGACGACGATGACCAGCGGCCAGAGCCTCATCTCGGGCATGCCGACGAAGTTGAACGGGGGCATGCCGATGTAGTGGGAAAGCTCGTTGATCTCGCCCAGGTCGCCGTCGACCCTGTTGCCGTACGCGGATATGTCGAGACCGTTGGGGTACTGCGGAGCCGAGAACTGTGCCCACCAGATCGGCAGCCGCGCCGCGACGAGCAGCAGACCGATGGCTGCCAGACCCGAGGCGCCGCGAACCAGGATGGGGCGGACATCCCGCCTGTTCGCGGAGCCGGGGACGGCGTCCGCCTTCTCCGCTACCGCCCCCTCGGCTGCGTGCCCAGAGCTCACCGGCTGGCTCATGAGACGACGAGCGTTCCGTGCATCCCGCTCTGGCTATGACCGGCGACGGAGCAGTAGGTCTTGTAGGTGCCCGACGTGAGGGTGACGGTGGCCTCGGCTGCCTTTCCCGGCTGCGCGGTCAGTCTGACGCCAAGACCCTTGATGCTGAAATCGTGCTCCATCGCTCCCTTGTTGGTGAATCGGATCGTCGTCCGGCCAGGAGCCGCGGTGAGTGTCGTTGGCGCGAACATGTATTCCGCGCCCGTGACGGTGAGGACTACACCAGCGGCTGCCGGGGATCCCGAGCTCGTCGCCGGCCCGGCGGATGGATCAGCGGGCTCACCGCCGCCACAGCCGCTGGTGAGCAGCAGCGCCGCGGCGACCGCGGCCGGCATACCTGCACGTCGAAGCATGTGACGGAGATGCGATGTGCGCGTCATCAGGCCCCCGTCGGCTTCACCAGGAGCCAGCCGTACATCTCCATGTGGAGGGCCGAGCAGAACTGGGCGCAGTAGAACGCGAACGAGCCCACGCGGTCGGCCTTGAACTCGACGCTGACAACCTCGCCCGGGTCGAGGGTCGCCTGGATGTTGTAGGCAGGCACGGTGAAGGTGTGGGTGGCGTTCTCGGTGGTCTCGATGTTGGTCAGGTGGATCCGGACCGTGTCGCCCTCGTTGACCGAGATCTCCCCGGGCGTGAAGTGGCTGCGCATCAATGTCGCATAGATCTCGACGACGTGGCCTGTGCGCTTGGTCCGCTCCTGGCCGGCCGCGATCGCAAACTGGGATCTCGCCATGGTCGCCGGATCGGTCCCGGGTGCGTAGACCTTGAGTGGCTTCAGCTTGTCGGTCTTGATGATCTGGGCGTAGTGCGGCTCGGAGTTGCCGAGGGGCATGCTGCTCAGTGTCCGTAGCGGCCGCGAGTCGAGATCGATCAGCTCCAGGTTCACCGGGTGTGTGGGTCCCAGCTTCTGCACCTGGTCCAGCGACCACTTGTTGAGGGCCACGAGGTACTTGCCGGTCGGCTTGACGGTGTCGCCGCCCGGGATGGCGAGGTGGCCGATGTTGTAGTGGACGGGGATCTTCTCCACGAAGGTGAAGGGCTTGTCCTT
>DATCNE010000281.1:0-32357 GCA_036565395.1 Dermatophilaceae bacterium | reverse complement strand
AAGCTGGAGCAGGTCGCGCTCTCGGATGAGTACTTCATCGAGCGCAAGCTGTATCCGAACGTCGACTTCTATACCGGGCTGATCTACCGGGCGATGGGGTTCCCGCCCAAGATGTTCACCGTGCTGTTCGCGTTGGGGCGGTTGCCGGGCTGGATCGCGCAGTGGCGCGAGATGATCGCCGATCCCGAGCTCAAGATCGGCCGGCCACGCCAGGTCTATGTCGGACCCACCGAGCGCAAGTACGTGCCGTTGAGCCGGCGCTGACGCGTCAGGTCACACGACCTTTGCTCAGTTCAGGCCGCTCCGGAGCCCGTCTCTTGGGCCAGGAACCGGCCTGAACTGAGCAAACCAGCCTGAACTGAGCACTCAACGTCGGGTGATCGTCACCGAGGTGGGGGCGATGGCCTTGTCGGCCGCCCCCCATGACAGAGCGTCGGCCCCTCGCGCCCGGGTCCATGAACGGTCGCCGACCGTCACGGAAATGATGCCGTCTGTTTCGGCATGCGCGACCGCCCAGGAGCCCGCGGCCCAGGCCAGTTGCGAGTTGCGGCCCGTCGCATGAACCTCTCTTCGCTGCACAGTGGCAGGCACGCCCATCTCGGCCGTGAGATGTTCGGCGATCGTGGCAGCCGGGGTGCTGACCGTCGCGGCATCCAGCCGGCAGCCGATACCGCCGGGGGAGTGGCCGGCCAGGGTCGAGGCGAGGATGCGCCCCTCCTGTTCATGGCTGGCGTAAGCCTGGGGCGTGGCGCTGCGTTGGACCAGCTGGGCCACTTTGGTGATCTCCATGGCTTGATACCCGTTGATCTTGATCAGGGCGTCGTAAAACTGGTTGGTCGCATAGACGGGGTCCAGGATCTGTTCTGCGGTCCCCCAACCCTGACTCGGACGCTGCTGGAACAACCCGAGAGAGTCGCGGTCGCCGAACCTGATGTTTCGCAGCTTCGACTCCTGTATCGCGGTGGCGTTGGCGATCGTGGCGGCTCGCGCCGGCAGGCCACGCTTGAGGGCGATCGCTGTGATCGTTGCCGCGTTGGCGGTCTGCTCGGGAGAGAACGAGACGTCGTGTCCGAGTGCCACCGCACGACACGACGGCTGACCTGAGTTCGTCATCAACGTGGTGTAGCCGAAGTAGCCGGCGCCGCCGACGATCGCGACGATGACCAGCAGCACAAGCCGGCCCACCCAGCGACGTCTCCGCCGACCGTGTCCGATCGCCATAGGGGGGATCTGACGCTCAGCTGTTGGCATGGAGGGCGGAGTTCAAGGCAATGCCCTGACCCGCGCGCGAACGCGCCTCGACGGTGCCGGTGACCGAGTTGCGGATGAACAGCATCCCCGAGCTGCCTGAGAGCTCCCTGGCCTTGACCACCCGGCCGTCCTCCAACGTCACCTTGGTGCCGGCCGTGACGTACAGCCCAGCCTCCACGACGCAGTCGTCACCCAGCGAGATGCCGATCCCCGACTCGGCGCCCAGCAGACAGCGTTTGCCGATACTGATGTGCTCGGTTCCACCACCGGAGAGTGTGCCCATGATCGATGCCCCGCCACCGATGTCCGAGCCGTCGCCAACCACGACGCCTTGCACGATCCTGCCCTCGACCATCGAGGTGCCGAGGGTTCCGGCGTTGAAGTTGACGAACCCCTCGTGCATCACCGTTGTGCCTTCGGCCAGGTAGGCGCCGAGGCGCACGCGGTCGGCGTCGGCGATGCGGACCCCGCTGGGCACCACGTAGTCGGTCATGCGCGGGAACTTGTCGACGCTGAAGACCTGGACAGGCCCGGAGTCACGCAGCCGCAGACGGGTGCGCTCGAAGTCCTCGACGGGGCAGGGGCCCTCGCTCGTCCACACGACGTTGTTGAGAACTCCGAAGAGCCCGTCGAGGTTGATGGTGTTCGGCTTCACGAGGCGGTGCGAGAGCAGGTGCAGACGCAGGTAGGCATCAGGGACATTGGCGGGGGCTGCGTCAAGATCGATAACGACATGGACCACTTGCGCACGGACGCCGCGCCGAGGGTCTTCCTTGGCGGCTGCGGCGAGCTCGGCCGGGGCACCGTAGGGATCCTCGGCGTCAGCGGGTCCCATCGCAGGCGCGGGAAACCACGTGTCGAGCACCTGCCCGTCCAGCGTCACCGTCGCCAGCCCGTATCCCCATGCGCTGCGCTCGCTCGTCATGGGCACAAGCCTAGGTGAGGGAGCGGATGCGGCGAGCATCCGCCGGATACGCTGCCTCGTATGCCTTCCACACCACGTCTCGATCTGGCCACCGACGTCGTCACCTTGACCGCCGCCCTGTGCGACATCGAGTCGGTGAGCGGCAGCGAGCAGCAGATCGCCGATGCCGTGGAGGCCGTCCTGCGTCCGCTGAGCCACCTCGAGGTGACCCGTGACGGGCACACGATCGTCGCGCGCACCAACCTGGGGCGCACCGAGCGCGTCGTGCTGGCCGGTCACCTCGACACGGTCCCGCTGTCCGATCCGCCGAACCTTCCGACCCACCGTGACGGCGAGAACCTGGTCGGTCGTGGCACGTGCGACATGAAGGGCGGGGTGGCGGTCCAGATGCGGCTGGCCGCCGAGTTGTCAGAACCGACCCGAGACATCACCTACGTGTTCTACGACTGCGAAGAGGTCGAGGCTTCGCGCAACGGGTTGGCTCGTGTGGGGCGCAACAGCCCGGAGCTGCTGCAGGCCGACTTTGCGGTGTTGCTCGAGCCGACCGACGGTGCCGTCGAGGGTGGCTGCAACGGCACCCTCCGGGTCGACGTCACGGCCAGGGGCAAGGCGGCACACTCGGCGCGGCCGTGGAACGGTCTCAACGCGATCCACGAGGCAGCGACGATCCTGGGACGGTTGGTGGCCTACGAGCCGCAGACCATCGAGGTGGACGGGCTCGACTACCCTGAGGCGCTGAGCGCAGTGGGCATCCGGGGTGGGATCGCGGGCAACGTCATCCCCGACGAGTGCGTGGTCACGGTCAACTACCGCTTCGCTCCCAACAAGTCGGGAGCGCAGGCCCTCGCCCACGTGTCCGAGCTCTTCGACGGGTATGCCGTGGAGCTCACCGACACTGCGGATGGTGCTCGGCCCGGGCTTCACCTGCCGGCGGCCAAGGCCTTCGTCGATGCGCTGGCCGTGCCGGTGCGGGCAAAGGAGGGGTGGACCGACGTCGCCCTGTTCTCCCAGCTGTCGATCCCGGCGGTGAACTTCGGTCCCGGAGACCCGAACTGGGCCCACCACGACTCCGAGCGCTGCCCGGTGCAGCAGCTGGTCGACGCCGAGGCGGCGTTGTTGCGCTGGCTGGCCTGACGCCCCCTAGATTGGTGCCGTGACCGAGAAGAGCTTCGAATACCACACCGGCCCAGTCACGCTGCGACGCAGCAAGGTGCCGCCGACCACGACGGACCAACGGCTGCTGGACAACGTCGGGCCGGCCGACTGGCTGCATGCCGACCCCTGGCGGGTGCTGCGGATCCAGAGCGAGTTCGTCGAAGGTTTTGGCGCCCTGGCCGAGGTCGGCCCTGCCGTCAGCGTGTTTGGCTCCGCGCGCACCAAGCCGGAGCACCCCAACTACGCCCTCGGCGTCGCGGTCGGCAAGGCGCTGGCCGGCGCCGGCTACGCGGTCATCACCGGGGGTGGGCCGGGCTCCATGGAGGCCGCCAACAAGGGTGCCCTCGAGGCGGGCGGCACCTCTGTGGGTCTCGGCATCGAGCTGCCGTTCGAGCAGGGCATGAACCGCTTTGTCGACCTCGGAGTCAACTTCCGGTACTTCTTCGCCCGCAAGACCATGTTCGTGAAGTACGCGCAGGGGTTCGTCGTCCTGCCCGGGGGCTTCGGCACCCTGGACGAGCTCTTCGAGGCGGTGACGCTCGTGCAGACCCGCAAGGTCACGTCCTTCCCGCTGGTGCTCATGGGCACGGCGTACTGGGGTGGCCTGCTCGACTGGCTGCGTCAGACCGCCGAGACCACGGGAACCATCAGCCCCGCCGACATCGACCTCCTGCACGTCACCGATGATGTGGAGGAAGCCGTGAGGATCATCGTCAGGGGGGACGAGGGCTACGTGCCCAAACGTCCTGAATAGCCACCCTTTGTCAGACGATCTTTCGGCAGTCTCTGGCCTGTAGGTGAGTTCGCGTCGCATACTGACGCCATGACCATCTCCCCGTTGCCGCGTCGGGGGAGCACGTTGCTCGGACGTGACAAGGCGGGCCGACGGCTTCGGGTGTCATCGCATCCCGATGCCGGCCGGGTAGTGCTCTCGATCTGGCAGGACGACGTCTGCCGGGCCACGTTGCGCCTGGCCGAGGATGACGTCCCCGAGCTGGTCAAGATGCTGAGCTCCTCGCTGATCCAGCCCTCCGCCGAGGAGTCAGACGTCGGCTAGTCAGGCCAGCGCCCGCCGAGCCAGGGCCGGCATGCCGGTGCGCAGCCCGGCGACCATGTCCAGCACCTGGCGGGTCTGGGCGACATCGTGCGCACGCACCATCCGCACACCCTCCCAGGCTGCGACGGCGGTGATGGCAAGGGTGCCGATGATCCGGTCTGACTTGCGGCCATCCAGCCCGAGGGTCTCGGCGATGAACTTCTTGTTGGAGACGGCGAGCAGCACCGGCCATCCGGTCTCGACCAGGGCGCTGACCTGACCGGTGACCTGCAGGGAGTGGTAGGTGTTCTTGCCGAAGTCCTGGGCGGCATCGATCAACAGCCCGTCCTCGCGCACGCCGGCTGCCAGCGCCGCATCTGCCTGGCGGGTCAGGTCCGCGACGGTCTCGGCGACCACGTCGTCGTAGCGGACCCGATGCGGGTCGGTACGCGGCGGATGGCCACCGGTGTGAGCGCACAGGTAGCCCACGCCGTATGCTCCGGCGACGGCCGACAGCTCGGGGTCGTGACCTGCCCAGGCATCGTTGATCAGATCTGCGCCAGCCGCACAGGCCGCGTCGGCAACACTGGCGCGCCAGGTGTCGACGCTGATCACCAGGTCGGGGAAGGCCTCGCGGATCGCTGCGACGAACGGCACCACTCGGTGCAGCTCCTCAGCAGCGCTGACCTCCGGCCCCGGGCCGGCTTTGACCCCGCCGACGTCCACCGCATCGGCGCCATCTGTCACGGCGCCTTCGACGGCCATGATTGCGGTTTCGTCGTCGAGATAGCGTCCCTCGTCGTAGAAGGAGTCGGGAGTGCGGTTGATGATCGCCAGCAGGCCGGTCTCGCCCGGCACGAAGGTGCGGCCGCGCAGGCGGAGGTCGCGACCGGGGGGAACGTTGTGGGGCATGACACGATCATGTCGTGATCGTCTTCTTCCTGCTCATCGTGGTTCTGCTCATCGGGCTGACCGCCGCTGCCGTCATGGGCAGGATCGGTGGATTTATGGCCGAGCCCACGTCCAGCCAGTCGTTCCCGGGCGTGTCAGGTGTGTTGGGTGTGTTGGGCGATCCGGTGGGGTCGCTGTCGGCGGCCGACGTCGGGCAGCTGCGGTTCGACCAGGCGTTGCGCGGATACCGCATGGACCAGGTCGACGAGGTGGTTGACGCGCTGGTCGCCCGGGTTCGCGAGCTCGAGGCAGGGTCCGCCTCGGCGGGTGCCGACGGCATCTCACGGGGGTTCTCACACGGTTTGTCACCCGATGTCTCACCCGGCGACAGCGGCGACACCCAGGAGCAGTGACCAACCGATGGCAACGTTCACGATCGAGCGTGTCGTTGCAGCGCCGCCAGCGAAGGTCTGGGAGATCATCACCGACTGGGCCGGCTACGCGCGCTGGATGCCGCTGACCACCATGCGCCTCGACCCGGGTCCAACAAGGGTCGGCTGGTCGTTCGCCGGGCTTACCAGTGTCGGCCGGCTGTTGGTCCCGCTCACCGACCGCATCAACCGGGCGTTGTTCGCCAGGGTGGTTGACGCCATGGCGGCCGAGGCCGTGCGCGCATCCGCGCAGGATGCCTCCGCCCAGGATGCCCCTGGCCAACCTGACCCGGGTCGACGTTGAGCGCCGAAGGCCTGGTGGTCGACGACCAGCGCGGCGTCGCCCGTTGTGGGTGGGCCGCGAGCACTGACGACTACATGGCCTACCACGACGACGAATGGGGGATCGTGGTTCACGGTGAGTCCCTGCTCTATGAGCGAATAACTCTCGAAGCATTCCAGTCGGGTTTGTCCTGGCTCACGATCCTGCGCAAACGTGAGGGCTTTCGCTCGGCCTTCGCCGGGTTCGATGCCGATACGGTCGCAGCCTTCGGCGAGCCCGACTTCGAACGTCTCATGGCAGACACGTCCATCGTTCGCAACAGCCTCAAGATCAGGGCTGCCATCACCAACGCCCAGGCCGTTGTTCGCCTGCGTGCCGGCGGTGGGCTCGAAGAGCTGTTCTGGTCCTTTGCACCGGCTCTCCACCGCCGACCGCGCGTTCCTGCCGATATCCCCGCGACCTCCGCTGAGTCCGTCGCATTGGCAAAAGCGTTGAAGCACAACGGTTTTGTCTTTGTCGGACCCACCACCCTGTATGCGGCAATGCAGGCTTGCGGGCTGGTGGACGATCATCTGGTGGGCTGTTACAGGGCCAGCGGATGAGGGCGCCTTCGTCGATGAGCAGGCTGCCCGACGAGGACGAAGACGCAGGAACGGTGGTTCCCCTTCATCCGGCCTGGGAACGCGTGCTGCCGTGGGTGATGGCGCTGGTGTACGCGGGCCTTTACGCGACGATCTCGGTGGCCGGGTTCGAGCGCTTGCGGGCACGGTCGTTCGACCTGGGGATCTTCGAGCAGGCGATCCGCCACTATGCCAACCTGCAGGCTCCGATCGTCGATCTGGAGGGTGCCGGGCACAACTTCCTGGGCGACCACTGGAACCCCGCCATCGCGGTCTTCGCGCCGTTCTATCGGCTGTTCCCGACCCCTGTCACGTTGCTGGTCGGCCAGGCCGTGGTCATCGCTTTGGCCGTCGTCCCCGTGACCAGGGCGGGGATGCGTCACCTGGGCCGATGGTCCGGGGTCGCGATCGGTCTGGCGTTCGGCATGTCCTACGGCATCCAGGCCGCGGTGGACTTCGACGTCCATGAGGTGTGCCTGGCGGTGCCGTTGCTGGCGTTTGCGCTCGAGGCACTGCTCGCGCGTCGTTGGACAGCAGTGGCGGCCTGGGCGGCCCCTCTCGTCCTGGTGAAGGAGGACCTCGGACTGACCGTCGCAGCCCTCGGGCTGGTGCTTGTGCTGATCGGTGCCCGGCGGTGGGGCTTCGGCCTGATGGCCTTCGGACTCGCCTCGGTCGCGATCACGATGAGGGTCCTGATCCCCCATTTCGCCGCGGAGGGCGCTAGCTCCCGCTTGTCCGAGCTGTCGGCGCAGTCGGGAGCAGGTGACTCTCTGCTGCACCGCATTCTCGGTCTGCCGCTCAACGTGCTGCAGTCAGAGCCCAAAGCAACCACGGTTTTGTTGTTGTTGGGCGTCACGGCGTCCCTGGCCATGCGATCGCCCTTGCTGATCATGGTCCTGCCGACGCTGGGCTGGCGCTTTCTCTCGACCAACGAGTTCTTCTGGGGACAGTCGTTCCACTACGACCTGGTGCTGATGCCTATCGTGTTCGCTGCCCTGATCGATGGTGCGGTGCGCGCCCGACGTGACGGCTGGCGGCTGGTGCGCTGGTACGCCCGTGCGGCCCCGACCCTGGCTCTGCTCGTGGGCTTGGTTCTCTGCACGCGCTACCCGTTCCGTGACCTGGTCAATCCCGCCACCTACCAGCCAAGCTCTCGCGCCCAGGCGGCCGAGCGGATCCTGTCGAGGATTCCCGACGGCGCGACCGTCGAGACCGATCTCGGCCTGCTTGCCCAGCTCACGCACCGAACCCGGGTGTTCTTTGTCGGCATGGCCGCACCGGTGGTGCCGCAGTTCGTCCTGATCTCCCAGACGGACGAGAGCCTGGCCCGTGATCCAGCGAAGTACGCCGAGGCCTTGCACCCCGGGACGACGTACGCGTTGGTGCATGCCGAGGACGGCTTCAGCCTGGTGCGCCGCGTCCCCTGAACCGGCGGACGGTGCTTCAGCGGCCCTGGAAGGTCGGCTTCTGCTTGGCCATGAATGCCGCCACCGCCGCCGCGTGGTCCTGGCTTGCCCCGGTGAGGGCCATCTCGTCGGCTTCGTGCGCAAGGGAGTCGGTCAGCGGGTGCCCTGCGGAGAAGGCCACCGAGCGTCTGATGGAGCCGTAGGCCATCGTGGGCCCCGCAGCGAGGGTCCGGGCAAGCTCGTCGACCACGGCGGGAAGCTCCTCGGCGCTCACCACACGGTTGACCATGCCGAGCTCGAGGGCTTCGGCCGCCGGGACGGTGCGCGGGAACATCAGCAGCTCCTTGGCCTTCGCAATGCCGATGAGGCGCGGCAGGGTCCAGCTGGCACCTGAGTCGCAGGACAAGGCGATGCCGGCGAACGCCAGGTTGAAGCCGCCGGTGTCCACCATGATGCGCAGGTCGGCGGCGAACGCGAAGGACGCGCCTGCACCTGCGGCGACACCGTTGATCGCTGCGATCACGGGCTTGTTCATGGTCGAGAGCAGCTCGACGATGGGGTTGTAGTGCTCCGGCACCGTCGACCACAGGGAGTCGTCGCGGCGCGTGAGCAGTCCGATGTGCTCGCGCAGGTCCTGGCCCACGCAGAAGGCCCGCCCGGTGCCCGTCAGCACCACGCAGCGGACGGTGGGGTCCTCGGCCACCCGTCGCAGGGTCGCGAGCAGGACGTCCTTGGTGGCGATGTCCAGCGCGTTCATTGCCTCGGGACGGTTCAACGTGATGGTGGCGACGCCGTCGGCGAGGTCCAGGAGCACCGATCCGGACAGTGCGCTCGAGGTGGCTGCGGGTGCGGCATCGGGCTTGGTCATGTTCTGTCGGCTCCTTGTTCTGACGTCCTCGTTCTGTGCGAGGGGGGCACAGTCTGTCTGATCAGGATTTCGTACTGGGGGACGTTGGCGCGATAATGATCAGCAAAAGATGTGTACCGGATGGCTAGGGCCCAGCGTGGGCGGTGCGCACGCAAGGTCTCACGAGCAAGCAAACGGAAGAGAGATACCCCATGGCGGCGATGAAGCCGAGGACCGGAGACGGGCCGCTCGAGGTCACCAAGGAAGGCCGCGGGATTGTTCTCCGCATGCCGATCGAGGGTGGCGGCCGCCTGGTTGTCGAGATGACGCCGGACGAGGCAGCCGCGTTGGGCGAGGCCATCAGGAGCTGTCCCGGCGTCGTCGTCTGAGACACTCGCCGGCTGAGACGTCTCTGGATGTCATGGCCCCACGTGCAGATGAGCCCCGACCGGATGCCGGTCGGGGCTCACTGCTGTTCAGTAGTAGTGCTTGCGTCCGCCGACGGCGCGGCCCGTGGAGCCAAGGGCGAAGAGGATCACACCAACGACCAACAAAATGATTCCGATGGTCTGCAAAATGGGGATGCTCGCGACCAGTCCGATGACCCAAAGCACTATTCCAAGGGTGATCATCGAGTTTCCTTTCGTGTTTGCGTGAGCTGACAGTAAGGGCAGTGGACAAGCAAGATAACAGACAGACCCAGCCAAAGGATTGTCCGTGCGGCCGCAGGCTTCCTCGGCTGGTCAAGGGCTCATGAGGTGGTTTGGCTCGCGGCGCGGGTAACCTAGGGCTGTACACACACTCAGTGAAGGAGTCCGGCTGATGAGAATCGGTTCCAGCTTGGTATTGATCGCGATCGGCGCGATCCTGAAATGGGCCATTACCTGGTCGACCAGCGGGATAAACCTGTCCAACGTGGGCGTCATCCTCATGGTGGTCGGGGTCGCCGGGCTGGTCATCTCGCTCGTTCTGGCCAACACCGCGCGGCGCACGGACGTGGTGACGCACACGGTGCGTGAGGACTCCCCGCAGCCGCCTCGCGGTGACGACCCGCGCCTCTGACGCGGTCTTGGTCGCACACCCGCCAACGAGGCTCGGTGGATCCTGAACAGCTGCCTGATGGAGAACGCATATGAGCGCTGGTTATGGGCTGAGTGTTCGTTGGTCTCTCGAAGAGGCTGCTGAGGGCGTCGAGGGGGCGTTGCGTGAGTACGTCGTCGGGACCTCGATGGCGCGGTTCGCGTTGCGCGAGGGGTTGGCGTTCAAGACCTGGCGGATGCGCTCGGGGCAGTGGTTCGAGGGGACGTACGTGTGGGACACGCAGGTGGCGCGCGATCTGTTCGCCGAGTCGTTCGCGGTTGAGGCTGCAGGGTCGCCCGTCAGCCGGTTGATCGGGTCGTCGCCGCTGTGGATCGAGCCCTTCGAAGTCGTCGCCATCGTCGAGGGTCCCGAAGGCTTCCGCGAGGGCGCGGGGACCGGCGAGTAGCTCAGTCGCGGTTCGGTCCGACCACTATCGCTTGACCACTGAAGTGTGACCTCTAGCGCTTGACCACTGCCAGGAGGCCGTCGCCCACGGGCAAGAGGGCGGAAAGCAGCGACTCGTTGTCGCGCAGCGCCTTGCCGAGGTCGCGCAGAATGGTCGTGGTCTCGTCCCGAACGGCGGGATCGGCGACCGTGTCGTGCCACAGCATGTTGTCCATGGCCAGGACTCCGCCGGGGCGCAGTAGACGCAGAGCCTGCTCGACATACTGCGGGTACTCCGTCTTGTCGCCGTCGATCACGACCATGTCGTATGCCGCGTCGGTCAGGCGGGGGAGCACGTCCAGTGCGCGCCCGGTGATGACGCGGGTGCGCTGCGGTGGGACACCTGCCGCGGCATACGCCTGTTTGGCCGCCCGCTGGTGCTCGGCCTCGACGTCGATGGTTGTCAGGATGCCATCAGGCGGCATACCCGACAGGAGCCACAGGCCCGAGACGCCCGCGCCGGTGCCGACCTCGACGACTGCCTTGGCGTTGGCTGCTGCGGCGAGCAGACGCAGGGCGGCGCCGGCGCCCGGCATGACGGGCGTACAGCCCAGCTCCTCGCCGCGCCGTCGGGCGGCTTCGATGACCTCGGTCTCTGGGACGAACTCCTCCGAGTAGGCCCAGCTGGCCGGCTTCTGTGCGCTCATGGGCGTTACCCTACTGCTCCGCGCGGGTCCGTCAGCCGATGTCGGACGAGGTGCGGCGTCAGCCTGGGAGCCGCCTGCCGGCATACCCAGCAAACTCTCAGGTTGGTCCGGAAGCATTCTGGTTATGCCCACCACCACGAGTGACCGCGCCGATGCGCAGGATGCACTCGCGCCGACCATTGCCACAGCTCATGCCTGGGTCCCGCCGACCTGGGAAGAGATCGTCGAGCAGCACTCGGCCAGGGTCTACCGTCTGTCCTACCGCCTGACTGGCAACGTGCATGACGCGGAGGACCTGACCCACGACGTCTTCATCCGAGTTTTCCGTTCTCTCCACTCCTACCAGCCCGGGACGTTCGAGGGCTGGTTGCACCGCATCACCACCAACCTCTTCCTGGACAAGATGCGCCGCAAGCAGCGGATCCGGTTCGACCTGCTCTCGGACGACGCGGCGGCGCGGCTGCCCAGCCGTGAGATCGGCCCTGAGCAGCATTACACCGAGACCCACTTCGATGACGACGTCCAGAGCGCCCTTGACGCGCTGACGCCGGACTTTCGCGCGGCAGTTGTCCTGTGCGACATCGAGGGTCTGTCCTATGAGGAGATCGCGACCACGCTGGGCATCAAGCTCGGCACCGTCCGCTCGCGCATCCACCGCGGCCGTGCCCAGCTGCGTGAGGCTCTCGCGCATCGCGCCCCCGATCCGAGCAGGACTATCTCGCCGACCCGGGTCCGACGGGGCTTCGCGTTGGGGCGGGTAGCCCCCGGAACCCGGTGAGTCCAGTCCTTCGCCCCCGCCACGTTGCCGCCTTGCGCCACTTGGACGAGGCGCTCAGTCCGTATGCCGACCGCAGCCTTTCCGCCGCAGCGCTCCTGGCCTGTGATCAGCACGTCTCGATCTGCCCCGGCTGTCGGGCCGCGGCGGATGCCGAGCGTCGGTTGTTGAGATCTCTGCGTTCTGCGGCAACTCCAGGGCTTTCGAGCGGGCTCCAGTCCGCGTTGCTCGACCTGGCCGGGCAGTCGGTACGACCGATCTCGACGATCGGGGCTGCTCCACTGGCGGTCATGGGCCGTTCGGCGCCAGCCGTCTACCGCTCTCCCTTGCGTGCGGCAATGCTGGCCGGTCTTGTCGCGGGCGCCTCGGTTGCCGCAGCGTGGAGCCTGAGCGTGAACGGCGTTGGTCTCCCAGGGAAGTCCTCGCCGGCGCTCCGTTTGCCGGCTTCGGCCGCCACAGCCGGCGCGACGACCGGTGACGGGTCCAGCAGCCTGGCGGCGACGTTCCTGGCCACGAACCAGGTCGCCGGGTCGGCCGGGTTGACTGCGACGTCCATCGACGCCTCCACCCAGACCGTCCCTGTCGTGGTGGCCCCGCCATGGACCGGTGTTCCCGACCTGAGTCGACGTTAGGCACAATCGACCCATGAATGAGGAGCAGCGCCCTCCTGGGGGCCACGACGAGCCAGCCCGCGAGCCGGCCGTCGAGCGCGGTCCGAAACAGCCCTCGGAGCAGCTCTCGGAGCAGCCGCAGGAAGCGGAGCCCACGGAGCAGCTGCCACTCGGTGTCCCGGAGCAGCCGCAGGAAGCGGAGCTCACCGAGCAGCTGCCCCTTGGTGCCCCGTCGGTCAGCTACCCACCGCCGACCGGCAGCCCTTTCATGCATCAGCCTCCGCCAACCGTCGAGCCCGCGTTTGCTGAGGTCTCCAGCTGGGACCAGTCCGTTTCGCAACCGGTGCCGGACGACTCGGTGGGCTTCGACTCGAGCGCCCGTCCCCCCGACCGAGGCGGCCTGGGTGGCTTGGGCACCGGCGTCACCTCTGCCGTCGTGGCTGGGGCGGTCGTCATGGTCCTGGTGGCCGCCCTGTTCGGGGGGGTCGTTGGTGCCTTGATCGTGAGCCGACGTGATAGCGCCACGGTGTCGCTACCCGTTGCGCCCGCGGGCTCGACCGCCCGACCCGCAGGCTCCATCGCCGACATCGCGGCGCGCGCCCTGCCCAGCGTGGTCACCATCAGGGTCAAGGGGGCTGACAACGCGGGAACAGGGTCGGGCTTCGTGCTGCGCAAGGACGGCTACATCCTGACCAACAACCACGTGGTCGAGGGCGCGGCAAAGACCGGCAAGATCACCGTGATCTTCACCGATGGCAAGGTGTCAGATGCGAAGATCATCGGTCGTGACGCGTCCTATGACCTGGCCGTCATCCGGGTGGACCGCCGTGACCTGCCGGTGCTTGCGTTCGGCGTCTCATCCACGGTGGTCGTGGGTGATCCGGTCATCGCGGTAGGGGCTCCGCTCGGTCTGGACAGCACGGTCACCAGCGGCATCATCAGCGCGTTGAATCGCCCTGTGACACCTGGTGGGTCGGGCAGCTCAACCGCCGCCTTCATCAACGCCATCCAGACCGATGCCGCCATCAACCCCGGCAACTCGGGTGGGCCATTGCTCGATATGGCGGGTCGCGTGATCGGAGTGAACTCCGCGATCGCGCGCGTCGCAGGCTCGCAGGACCCGGTTGACGGGCAGTCCGGCAGCATTGGTGTCGGGTTCGCGATCCCCAGTGACCAGGCACGAAAGACAGCCGAGCAGCTGATCGCCACGGGCAAGGCCACGCATCCGGTCATTGGCGTCATGCTTGACACCACCTACGAAGGTGAGGGTGTCAAGATCGCGACGGGTTCCAGCAACGGAAGCCCGCCGATCACCAAAGGCGGTCCGGCCGACAAGGCGGGGCTGAGGCCGGGCGACGTGATCATCAAGTTCGACGGGCGGCCGGTCGTTGGCCCGGACGAGTTCGTCGTCGCGATCCGAGCCAAGTCGGTCGGAGACGCGGTCGAGTTGACGATTCGGCGCGGAACCAGCGAGCGTACTGTCAAGATGACTCTGCAAGCGGCCAGCTAGCTGCCACTTCACAAACGCGAGGTCCACACGGTGTTCGACATCAACGGCTGGGAGTTCATCATCCTCGTCGTCGCAGCCCTGCTCGTGATCGGTCCTGAGCGGATGCCGGAGTACTCCGCGAAGCTCGCCAGGATGGTGAAGCAGGTCAGGGGTCTGGCAGACGCAGCCAAGGTGCAGTTGCGCGAGCAGCTGGGGTCTGAGTTCGACGACGTCGACTGGAAGCAGTACGACCCCCGCCAGTACGACCCTCGCCGGATCGTCCGTGAGGCTCTCATGGACGACGGACCCGTTGATGGTCAGCCGGGCGAGGTCGGCGAGGTCAAGGGGCAGTCGTCAGTCAATCGAAGAGACTCGAAGAGGGCGACGCCGTATGACGAGGACGCCACGTAGCAGTTCAACCCGTCGGGTTGAGGGGTGGCTCTTGCCCCTGCTCGCAGGCTCCCTTGATGGGGTTGCGAGCCACCCCTCAACCCTCCTCGACAGTCAGACCCGGGGCTATCGGCCGGCGGGAGTCAGCCCGAGTGAGCGACCTGCGAGGCCGCGGGAGCGGGTCGAGAGGCCACGGGCGATCGCGCGCAGGACAACCGCCGAGGGGCTGTTGGGCTCACCCAGCACGACCGGCATACCGTTGTCGGCGCCTTCGCGGAGGCGGGTATCCAGCGGGATCTGGCCCAGCAGCGGAACTGGCGCGCCCACGTCGCGGGTCAACGAGTCCGCGACGCTCTGGCCGCCGCCGGCCCCGAAGATCTCGTGCCGGGTGCCGTCCGGCATCTCCATCCACGACATGTTCTCGATGACTCCAACGATTCGCTGATGTGTCTGCAGCGCAATGGAACCGGCGCGTTCGGCCACCTCGGAGGCAGCCTTCTGCGGAGTGGTGACGACCAGGATCTCGGCGTTCGGGATGAGCTGCGCGACCGAGATCGCAATGTCTCCAGTGCCTGGCGGCAGGTCGAGCAGCAACACGTCCAGGTCACCCCAGAACACATCACCCAGGAACTGCTGCAGTGCGCGGTGCAGCATGGGTCCGCGCCAGACCACCGGCTGGTTGCCCGGGACGAACATGCCGATCGAGATGACCTTCACGTCGTGGGCTAGCGGCGGAAGGATCATGTCGTCGACCTGGGTCGGGCGATGCTCGACGCCAAGCATGCGGGGCACCGAGAAGCCATAGACGTCGGCGTCAACGACACCGACCCTCAGGCCGTCCTGGGCCATGGCCGCAGCGAGGTTGACGGTCACCGACGACTTGCCCACGCCGCCCTTGCCCGAGGCAACGCAGTAGACCCGCGTCAGGCTGTTCGGCTGGGCGAAGGGGATCTCCCGCTCGGGGTTGCCGCCGCGCAGCATGGTCTTCAGCTCGGCGCGCTGCTCGGCGCTCATGACCCCGAGCGTCACGGCGACGCTGGTGACGCCCTCGACAGTCAGCAGCGCCGCCGTGGCGTCGCGCGTGAGGGTGTCCTTGAGCGGGCAGCCCGAGATCGTCAGCAATATGGTGACGGCGGCTCGACCGGACTCGTCAACCTCGACCGACTCGACCATGCCGAGCTCGGTGATGGGTTTGCGGATCTCGGGGTCGTTGACCTTGGAGAGGGCAACGATCAGGGCGTCTTGCGATGGGGCGTGCATGTGTCCAATGTTAGGTCGGTTTCGGACCCTCGAACGCCGGGGGAGGGTCGTCATCCGGCGGGAGCCTTGAGCCCTCGGCAGACAGCTGTATGCCGCGCTGCTCCATCTCGTCCAGCAGTGACCGCAGCTCTGAGCGCAGATAGTCGCGCGTAGCCATGTCTCGCAAGGCAATTCGCAGCGAGGCCACCTCGCGCGTAAGGAACTCGGTGTCGGCCAGGTTGCGCTCGTAGCTGGACCGGTCCTGTTCAAGAGCGACCCGGTCCCGGTCCGTCTGACGGTTCTGGGCCAACAAGATGAGCGGCGCGGCATACGACGCCTGCAGGCTGAGCAGGAGCGTGAGAAAGATGAACGGGTAGATGTCCCACCTGTAGTGCTGGATCCCGACGACGTTGAACGTGACCCAGAGCAGCACGAACACCGTCATGTAGACGAGGAACTTGGCCGTCCCCATGTAGCGCGCGAACTTCTCGGCGAACCGTCCGAAGGTGTCGGGGTCCATCGCCGGCCTGGTGAACAGGCTGCGGCTCGCCTCGCGCGGCTGGTCCAGCCGGGCGAGGCGGCCTGCCCGCTCACTCACCATGGGTCACCTGGTGCCGATCCTCGCGCCAGTCCTCGGGGAGGATGTGGTCGAGCACGTCGTCCACGGTGACGGCCCCTACAAGCCGGCCGTCCTCGTCGACCACCGGGACACCGACGAGGTTGTAGGTCGCGAGCATTCGGGTGACCTTGCCGATCGAGGCAGCAGGAGTCAACGGCTCCGGATCCTTGTCGAGGATGCTGCCGATGAATGCGTGCGGCGGCTCCCTCAGCAAGCGCTGGATATGAACCACCCCGAGGAACTTGCCGGTGGGCGTCTCCAGGGGCGGACGGCATACGAAGACCGTTGCCGCGAGTGCGGGCGAGAGCTCGACCCGACGGACGACGGCCAGCGCTTCGGCGATCGTCGCTTCGGGGCCGAGGATCACCGGCTCGGTCGTCATCAGGCCACCGGCAGTGTCCTCGTCGTAGGTCAGCAGGCGTCGCAGATCTGCCGCCTCGTCCGGCTCCATCAGCCGCAGCAGCTCCTCGGCGTTCTCCGGTGACAGCTCGGAGAGCAGATCCGCCGCATCGTCGGGCTGCATGGTCTCGAGGATGTCGGCGGCGCGCTCCCGCCCCAGGCCTCGCAGGATCTCGACCTGGTCGTCCTCGGGCAGCTCCTCCAGGACGTCGGCCAGCGTCTCGTCGTCGAGGGCGGCGGCAACCTCAGCCCGGCGCTTGGGGTTGAGGTCCTGGATCATCTCGGCCAGGTCAGCGGGTTTGAGGTCCTCATAGCTCTCGAGCAGCTTCGCGGCGCTCTGGCCCTCGGCCTCGAGGTGCAGCCCGGTCACCTGGTCGATGTCGACCAGCACCGTCTCACCGCGGCGTCGGCCGAGGCGCGAGATGCTGCGGGTGCCGCCGGATCCTTTGCGGACGAACACCTTGACGACGAACCAGTCACGGTTGGACTCCTGCTCGATGGCAATGTCCTCGACCGTTGCTTCGAACGTCTCTTCAGCGGTGGTGACCCGGATCATGCGCTCGAACAGCTCGGCAAGCACCAGGGTCTCGCTGGTCCGCTGCTCGAACCGGCGCATGTTGACCAGTCCGGTGGTGATCACCTGCCCCGCGTCGACACTGGTGACGCGCGTCATCGGCACGAAGACCCGGCGCCGACCGGGCACCTCGACCACGAGGCCGAGGACGCGGGGGGCCGGGCGACCAGAGCTGAAGTGCACGACCACGTCACGGACGCGGCCCACCGGGTCACCGAGTGGGTCGAAGACGCTCAGCGCGGCGAGGCGTGCGACGAAGACGCGCGTCATGGGGCTCACGGCGCAAGGCTAGCGGGATTAGCGCCGGGTGCCGCGGCGCCACTTCGGTCGACCCTTGATATGCCAAGGGTGCCACGTGAGGGTGGTGGCCGGTGTTGGTACCGGTTGCGCCACGCGTGCCTCCTGCGAGTAGGCCCCCGGGCCTTCGAGGGCGTCGCCGTAGGGAGCCAGCGCATAGACCGTGGCTTCGCTGGCCCACTGTGCGACGGTGTCGCCTGCGGGGGCGTTCAGTCGGGACGCCTTCAGCGCCGTGGACACGTCATCCCAGCGCGGGTCGTCGGCGGTCACGACGGTCGCACGCGCTGGCACCGTGACCAGTCGCCCGCCGGTGTCCTTGCTCCGGAACGTCACCGTGACGTCCGCCGGAAGCGCGGGAAGGGTCTGCTCGCCGGGGCCTGTGACGACGTATGCCGTGCCGTCAAGCCACACGTGCCACGCTGGCCAGGCGCGGTCGCCGGGAACGTCGATCCAGAGCAGCCCGGACTTCTTGGCAGCCTCGGAGAGGAGGGCACTCAGGTCGGTCATGCCATCGAGCCTAGTGCGACGTGCGTGGGTGGCGAACGTCACCCACCCCGCGCAGTGGCGGGCCGGCATACGGCTGGGTAGCCTCCGGAGCATGACTTTCGTGCCCTCCATGACCCAGCGCCCTCTGCGCTCCCGCCGCTCGAACCTCGCAGTTCCCGGCTCCAGCATCAAGATGATCGACAAGGCGAGGGGCCTTGGCGCTGACCAGGTGTTCTTGGATATTGAGGACGCCGTCGCGCCGTTGGCCAAGCCGGAGGCGCGCAAGAACATCGTGTCGGCCCTCAACGAGGGTGGCTGGGGCGACACGATCCGCACCGTCCGGGTCAACGACTGGACGACGCAATGGACCTACTCCGACGTCGTGGAGGTCGTTGAGGGCGCCGGTGCCAACCTCGACGCCATCATGTTGCCCAAAGTCCAGACCCCCGAACAGGTCGTCGCCCTCGACATGCTGCTGACCCAGATCGAGAAGTCCATGGGCCTGGAGGTCGGCATGATCGGTATCGAGGCCCAGATCGAGAACGCGCTCGGCCTCACCAACGTCAACGCCATCGCCGCCGCGAGCCAGCGGGTCGAGACGATCATCTTCGGGCCGGCTGACTTCATGGCGTCGATCAACATGAAGAGCCTCGTGGTCGGTGAACAGCCGCCGGGTTACGACGTGGGCGATGCCTACCACCACATCCTCATGTCGATCCTGATGGCGGCACGCGCCTACGACAAACAGGCCATCGACGGACCGTACTTGCAGATCAAGGACATCGAGGGTTTCCGACGGGTGGCAGGCCGATCCGCGGCCCTTGGTTTCGACGGCAAGTGGGTCCTGCATCCCGGTCAGCTCGTCCCGGCCAACGAGGTCTACAGCCCGCGCCAGAGCGACTACGACCACGCCGAGAACATCCTGGACGCCTACGACTACTTCACGTCCGAGGCTGGTGGCAAGAAGGGTGCGGTCATGCTCGGCGACGAGATGATCGACGAGGCCTCGCGCAAGATGGCCATGGTGATCTCGGCCAAGGGCCGGGCTGCAGCCATGACCCGCCAGAAGAAGTGGGAAAAGCCTGCTGAGTAGCTGGCAATGTGGGTCGGGAGGTCACTGGAACCGGTTGCGCAGCCACCTCATCTGGGCTCCCGCGTGAGCCGTCCAGTAGTCCTCGGTGTGGGCGCCTTCATCGAATGTGACGGCGGCATCAGGCAGCTCGCGCGCGAAAGCCCGGTTGGCCGCGATGAACGGGTCGTCGCGTCCGCAGTCCAGACGCACCGGTATGCCGCGTAGCTTGCCTCGCGCCGCGAATACGTCGTTGCGGATGAAGTCCTCGCTGTCGTCGAAGGCGCCAGGCGCGCTGTCGCCGGGGGACTGCCACAGGGCTGCGCTCGCGGCGACTACGCCGGCCACCCGCGCCGGCCCGAGCTTGGTGGCCATCAGGAGCGCGCCGTATCCGCCCATCGACCATCCGATCAAGCCGATGCGGTCGGTCGCCTGCCCCTTGATACCCATCAACGGCAAGAGCTCCTCGATCACCATACGGCTGGTGTCGATGCCTGATCTCCTTGCATGCCAGTAGAAGTCGCCACCGTCGACGCTCGCCACGGCAAGTCCCGTTGACACGACGTGGCGCTCGATGTGGACGCCGTTGAAGGGCCAGTCGGCGTCACCGCCATGGCCGTGCAGCGCCACCACGAGCGGCTGTGACGCGGGGCTGGTGGCCCGGTGCTCGGGACGGGCCAACCGCCAGCGCACGTCTCTCCCACGCCAGAACCTGGAGGAGAAAAGGCCGTCATCCAGGACGACCCCCGCCGGCTTGTCGATGCCAGGGCTGCAAGCGACCAGCCACGGGATGGCCACGACGCCTGCCAGCACCCCACGGCGGCTGATGTCGGTGCTCACGGTGGGACCCTAGCCGGTTCACCAGCGCGACGCGGCCGCCGCCATGAGGTCACCGAACAGATCCTCCTCGTCAACCGCCAGGCCGCGGCTGACGAACCAGGCGCACATGTTGTGACAGTCGCGCTGCAGGAACTCCGGCCCGCGGGGGTTGCCGATGACGTCGACGATCTGCGGCCAGTCGATGATGACGAGTCGATCTTCGTGGAGCAGGACGTTGTAGGGCGACAGGTCACCGTGGGTCCATCCGCGCAGGGCCAGCTCGCTCATCGCGGCGCGGACCTGTTCGAAGAGGTCTGCGAGCAGCGTCGGCTCCGGGCGGGTCTGGGCCAGTCGCGGCGCCGCCTGACCCCCGTCCCCGATGAACTCCATCAGGACCTCCGTACCGCTGATCTGCACCGGGTAGGGGACCGGCAGGCCGGCGCTCCACAGCTCACCCAGGGCGTTGAACTCGGCAAAGGCCCACTGGCTCGAGATCATCTGCTTGCCGAACTCGGTGCGCCGTGCCATGGCCCGCATCTCCCGGCTTCGCCGGACCCGGCGACCCTCGAGGTATCCCGCATCACGGTGGAACATCCGGTGGTCGGAGTCGCGGAACCGCTTGGCGGCCATGTATGAGCCACTTCCGGCGGCATCGGCGGTGTCTGCGGCACGGCCACCAGGGATCCACCGGCGCACGACGTGGACGTCGGCCTCCTTGCCGGACTTGATCATGCCCAGATCCTCGTCAACGGCCCCGAGGTCGGTGATAACCCAGTCGGGACGCGGGTTGGGACCATGCTGCGCGCCATCCCAGCTTGACCACGTATCGCCTTCGGGTGGTCCGTCGGGGGCGGTGTCGACGGCAAACATGCCGTCGCGGAGCTCAGCCGTGAGCTCGGCGGGTTCTTCGTGCGTCAGACGGGTTGATGACTCGCCAAAACTGTGATGTGACAAGGGAAACTCCAAGAAGGGGGAGGGATTGAGCGCGGGCGGCACTCAGAGCAGTCGATGACATCTCACGGCCCTCCTTGGATAGGGGCGCACCCGGTCGGCGCGCGGTCTATGGCTACAGGTTCGCGCTTTGCGCTGCCGGCCGCAACCAGATTTCGGTGAGAGTGATCGTCGTGTGAGTGAATATCGTGGGAGATCGGCGGCCCAGGGGAAGGCCCGTGTTGGGGCTCACATGGGCGGCCGCTGTGCCGTGGCGACGACGATTCGTCATACTCGCTGGTAGTTCCTGGAACCTACACGTGAGGGCGGCATACGACCATGGCACGACTGCAGCACACCGAAGGTCTTTCCGATGAGCAGACCGAGCTGCTCATGCTGGTGCGGCAGTTTGTCGACGAGCAGATCATCCCTGTGGCCATGGATCTCGAGCGCAAGGACGAGTACCCGACGCAGATCGTCGAGGGCATGAAGGAGATGGGGATCTTCGGCCTGATGATCCCGGAGGAGTACGGCGGCTTGGGCGAGTCGTTGTTGACGTACGCGTTGTGCGTCGAGGAGATCGCCCGCGGCTGGATGAGTGTCAGCGGCATCATCAACACGCACTTCATCGTCGCCTACATGCTGATCCAGCACGGCACGGAGGAGCAGAAGAAGAGGTATCTGCCCCGGATGGCGACCGGCGAGGTTCGCGGCGCGTTCTCGATGTCCGAGCCGGGTTGCGGATCCGACGTGGCAGCGATCACCTCGAAGGCCGTGACGACAGGGGACGGCGCGTGGACGCTCAATGGTCAGAAAATGTGGCTGACCAATGGCGCATCCTCGAATCTCGTTGCGGTGCTTGTGAAGACGGACACCGGCGCAGACTCGGTGTACAAGAACATGACAGCCTTCCTGATCGACAAGGAGCCCGGCTTCGGCGAGGTTGAACCTGGCCTGACCGTGCCCGGCAAGATCGAGAAGATGGGCTACAAGGGCGTCGATACGACCGAGCTGATTCTTGATGGGTATCGCACGACGACGGATCAGATCCTGGGTGGCGAGCCGGGCAAAGGCTTCTACCAGATGATGGACGGGGTTGAGGTCGGTCGGGTCAACGTCGCCTCCCGAGCCTGTGGTGTGGCGCTGCGGGCGTTCGAGCTTGCGATCGCCTACGCCCAGCAACGTGAGACGTTCGGCAAGAAGATCGCCGAGCACCAGGCGGTGATGTTCCGCTTGGCGGAGATGGCCACGAAGATCGAGGCCAGTCACCAGATGATGGTCCGGGCGGCGCGCCTCAAGGACTCCGGCGAGCGCAACGACCTTGAGTCCGGCATGGCCAAGTTGCTGGCGTCCGAGTACTGCGCCGAAGTGGTGACTGACTCGTTCCGCATCCACGGCGGCTACGGGTACTCCAAGGAGTACGAGATCGAGCGGCTCTATCGCGAGGCGCCGATGCTGCTCATCGGTGAAGGCACGGCGGATATCCAGAAGATGATCATCGGTCGGCGACTGCTGGAGGACTACAAACTGCGCTGATTGGGGTGAGAATGCTGGTATGAGCTCTCAAGCGAACATGTCAGGGCGCGCACGGATCCCCGTCGGTGGGCTGATCTTGGACTTCCCGTTGTCGCTCGGGACGTACGACAAGTACGCGGATGCCCAGAAGGCGGTCGACTTCCTCTCCGACCACGAGTTCGCCGTGGAGAACTGCATGATCGTCGGGACTGACCTCAGGCAGGTCGAGCGAGTGACCGGGAGGTTGACCCGGGGGCGGGTTGCCGGCGCCGGGGCATTGTCAGGGATGTGGATGGGTCTTTTCGTCGGGCTCATCTTCGCGATGTTCGACAGCAACAGCACCACCCTGACGGTTCTGCTGACGGTGGCGTTCGGTGCGATGTTCGGCCTCGTCTGGGCCATCATCGGCTATGCCGCGACCAAAGGTCGGCGTGACTTCACGTCGGTGAGCCAAGTGGTGGCGACACGTTACGAGCTGCTCGTGGAGCACAAGTTCGCCGAGCAGGCTCGTGCCTTGCTGGCGAACCTCCCCGGTCAGTCCCTTACGGCTTAGGAGCCAGGCGAGCGATCCAGGCCTCGACGTCGGTCGAGGTGCGTGGCAGGGCTGCCGAAAGGTTCTCGCAGCCATCCTGGGTTACCAGCACGTCGTCCTCGATCCGCACCCCGATGCCGCGGAGCTCCTGAGGCACCAACAGGTCATCGGCCTTGAAATAGAGCCCGGGCTCAACGGTGAGAATCATGCCGGGGGTCAGCTCGGCGCCCAGGTACTCCTCGCGACGGGCCAGCGCACAGTCGTGAACGTCCAGGCCCAGATGGTGGCTGGTGCCGTGGACCATCCAGCGGCGGTGGTGCTGTCCGTGTTCCTTGTCGAGCGTGGTCTCGACGTCGACGCCTTCGGGCAGCAGACCCCAGGCGTGAAGATGCTCGGCAATGACCCGGATCGCGGCGTCGTGGACGTCGGAGAACTTCGCCCCCGGCTTCACCGCGGCGAGCCCGGCCTCCTGCGCTGCATAGACGGCGTCGTAGACCCTGCGCTGTGCGTCACTGAACCGACCGTTGACCGGCAGCGTGCGCGTGACGTCGGCAGTGAAGAGCGAGTCGACCTCGACGCCCGCATCGAGCAGCAGCAGGTCGCCGTCGGTGATGTCACCGGTGTTCTTGATCCAGTGCAGGGTGTTGGCGTGGTCTCCTGAGGCACAGATGGAGTCATAGCCGACGCCGTTGCCCTGGTGGCGCGCGTGGAGACCGAAGACGCCCTCGACCCATCGTTCGCCGCGACCGCGTTCGAGCGCCTCCGGCAGATCGGCAATGACGGCGTCGAAGCCGTTGGCCGTCGCGCGGATGGCGTCACGCATCTGCCGGACTTCCCACTCGTCCTTGACGAGCCGCAGGGTGGACAGGAAATGGGCGAGCTCTTCGTCGGCCTCGCGCAGGGCCTGTGACTCGCTGGGCTCGTCGGTCTCGGCGACCCCTGCGCGGATGGCATCAATCGAAGCCGTCAGCTCGCGGTCGGCATCGCGCACGATCCGGATCCCGGTTGCGCCGACGTCCTTGCCCACCGCGTCGGTGAACTCATCGATGTGGCGCGCGGACAGGGCCAGCTCGGCCTCGATATCGGCCAGACCGGGCCGGGCGCCGACCCAGAACTCCCCGTAGCGGGAGTCACCGAAGAACTCTTCGCTGTCGCGGCCGGCCAACGGTCGAAAGTACAGGATTGACTCGTGCGAGCCGTCGTCGAGCGGCTCGAGCACCAGGACTGCGTCGGGCTCACGATCGCTGCCCAAACCGGTCAGGTGCGCAAAGGCACTGTGGGGTCGGAAGATGTAGTCGCAGTCGTTGCTGCGGACCTTCAGACCACCAGCAGGTATGACGAGCCGCTCACCCGGGAACGCGGCCGAAACCGCGGCTCGGCGCTGTGCGGCATACGGCGCGGCCTCTGCTTGGGCGGGCCTGGCGGTGGATCGTGGCGCCCAGTCGGCGGCCACGAAGGCGCGGAACTCGTCGGTGGTGGGTCGGCCACGGTTCTCTGCTTTGTGCTGTTCTTCGCTCACCCTCACATCGTGCCACGGTGTCATTCGGTCTGACGCCGCGGCTCCGAGGAGCACTGGTTCTGCCACAGTGACGAGATGGGCTCGGCAGCTTCGACTCCGGTGAGACGCTCGCCGACCGCAGCCGGTCGACGCGACGACCCTTGGCGGACGGCTTCGGCTGACGTCTTTCGTGTGGCCCTGCGCCGATCGCTGAGGCGCGCCCACCCGTGGCGGAGTTGATCTGGGCGTCGGGTGACGTCACAGTTGCCCGGTGACCCAGAGCAGCCCCGTCCCACGCCCTCCGCGATCCCGCGTCGCGGGTAGGTCGTTGCGTGACAGGGCCGGGCGCGCCGTGCGGGACAGCGCCGCACCCGGGGACCTGGTCGCCTTGTGGCAGGGCGACGACGGGGTGGACCAGCGGACCGCGCGGGCGGTCATCGACCTTGCGATGCGGGTTGGCGAGACCCTGCTTGCCACCGGCGCCTCCGCTTCGGACGTGGTGGCGACGGCCCTTCGGCTCATCGACGCCTATGGCCTTCGCTCGGTTCACGTCGACGTGACCTTCACGTCCATCTCGGTCTCGTATCACCGTGGCCCGGATGCCGACCCGATGACCGTGATGCGCGGTATCAAGGTGCGCTCCACGGACCTGACGCGCTTGGAGCGACTCCAGACGCTGGTGCGGGACATTGCCGAGGAACCGGTTGAGATAGACGTGGCCCGGGCGCGCTTCGATGACCTGATCAGGGCTCCACATCCCTATCGGCGATGGGTGGTGACGGCTTCGTTGGCCGGGTTGGCGGCCGCCGCGGCAGCGCTCTTCGGTGGTTCCTGGCTGATCATGGCGCTGAGCTTCATGACGACCGCCGTGGCTGACCGGGTGCAACATTGGCTGGCCCACCGGGGAATCGCCGCGTTCTTCACCCAGGCGGCGGGCGGGGCCATTCCGACGGGCGTGGCGGTGGCTTTGCTCGCAGCCGCATCGGCTGGAGTGCCCGGGTTGCAGGGGATCTCGCCATCCCTGGTCGTTGCCTCAGGCATCGTCGTGCTGCTCGCCGGGTTGTCCGTGGTCGGTGCCGCGCAGGACGCCATTGACGGCTACTACGTCACCGCGGGCGCTCGGGTCTTCGAGGTCCTGGTGCTGACTCTTGGCATCGTCGTCGGCATCGCTGCCGTCCTGGCGATCGCTCGGAGGTCCGGGGTCTCGATGCAGCTCACTGCTGATACGCCCCTGGCCGCCAACACCGTGGTCCAGGTTCTGGCCGCGATGGTGGTGTCAGGAATGTTCGCCGCGTCGGCCTATGCCGGCACGCATACCGTCGCCTACTCCACGGTGATGGGAGGGCTTGGTTGGCTGGTCTACCTGGGCGCGACCGGCCTCAGCCTGGGTCCGGTGGCTGCCAGCTCGTTGGCCGCGCTTGCCGCCGGGTTCCTGTCACAGGTGGTCTCCAGCCGACTGAGAGTCCCGGCCCTTGCGCTGAGCATGGCCGCCATCGTGCCGTTGCTGCCGGGGCTGGTGGTGTATCGCGGCCTGTTCGAGATCGTGCAGCGCGCGCCCGGCGAAGGGTTGAGCACCGGCCTGACCACGCTGCTGGGGGCAGGAGGTATCGGGATGGGCCTCGCCGCAGGCGTCAGCATGGGTACGTTCCTGGCCCGGCCGATCCGCACGGAGCTCGATCGTGGTCAGAGACGGGCTCTGCGGCGCGCCGCGGGTGACGCCCGCGAGTAGGGGACATCCACGAGATCGCGAAGGATTGTGGGCGTGATGGCACCCTTTTTCCTTCGCGATCTTCCTGTCCTACGATGTCGACTATGCAATTTGGGCGCAGCTACGAAGAGTTCGAGGTCGGCGCGGTCTACAAGCACTGGCCGGGCAAGACGGTCACTGAGTATGACGACCATCTGTTCTGCCTGCTGACGATGAACCACCACCCGCTGCACCTGGACGCGAACTACGCCGGGACGACGCAGTTCGGGCAGAACGTCGTCGTCGGCAACTACATCTACTCCCTGCTGCTGGGCATGAGCGTCCCCGACGTGTCCGGCAAGGCCATTGCCAATCTCGAGATCGAGTCGCTGCGTCACGTGGCGCCGACCTTCCACGGGGACACCATCTATGGCGAGACCACGGTTCTCGACAAGTGGGAGTCGACGTCGAAGGACGACCGGGGCGTTGTCCATGTCGAGACCAAGGGCTACAAGCAGGATGGGACGCTGGTCTGCATCTTCAAGCGCAAGGTGATGGTGCCGAAGAACAGCTATCTCGAAGCGCGCGGTGGCGAGCAGCCCGGCCGTCCGACGTTGGTGGAGCCTCCCGCCAAGAGCTGAACACGTCACCTGTATGGCGGGTGGCGGGGTGAGGAGAGCTGGTCAGCGTTGCTGCTGGGTCACGTCCTTGCGGCTCCGCGTCCCGTCCGCGTTGGTCCAGGTGACGGCCTTGATCGCGTCCTTGCCGGGATCGGCTGGGTGGGCGAATCCGGCACTCATCGTGAAGATCACCCTGCCGTCTGGCAGGCGTTCCGTCTTGGCGAGCCCTGTTCTGACGCCGCCGTCGGTGAGCTCTACGCCGATGTCCGACGCGCCGGCCGGGAGGATTCCAGCCGCAATCGGTGCGCCAGAGCTCATCGTCGAGATCACGTCGCCGGTCTTGGCGGTGATCGTCAGACGCGAGGTCATCACGGCCACTCCGGACGGGTCGATGGTCACGGCGGCCAAGTCATAGGCAGGGATCTCGGTGGCGTTGCTGCCTCCGACATCGGGTGCCGTGTTCTGGTCGATGAGTCGTCCGAAGACAGTTGTCGGTCCGCCGGCGCCTGCTCGCAGCACGACCTCGGCCGACTCCGTATCGCTGATGGGAACGACTCGACCGATCAGGCGATGATCGCCGTCGATGCCGTCAACGATCCCGGTGGGTCCGTACCATCGGATGCTCGCGATGTCTGTTGCTGAAGCGGTCGCCGGGCACGGGACGGCGAACATGGTGTAGCCGGTGCCCCACACCTGGTGCGACCCAAGGCCATAGGAACCGCCGTCAGTGAACGTGATCCTCACATCGCGGGCGGTATCGGGAACCAGACCGATGGTGACCGGGTGTCCGGCGACGAGGCCAGACACCCAGGTGGCATCGGGACTCTGGCCGGGTTTGCCGGTGGACGAGCCGACTACTTCATGCCGCAGTCCATCGGGGGTGATGGCGAAGTAGTGCACGTTGGTCGCGACGCCGGCCTTGAGCTGGAAATGGGCCTCGAACGTCCCGAAGTCGAATCCCAGCTGGCCCCGGAAGATGCCTGAGGTTGCGGTGTGACTTCCTGGCAGGGGCGCGGCCGAGGTGTGCGGGCGGGTCATCACGGTTGCTCCCACCGCCACCAGTGCAACGGCCATTGCTGCGGAGCCAACGGCCAGGATCCGGTTTCGGCGGATGGTCCGATTGCCTTGGCGCAGAACAGATTCCGTGCTGAAAGTCAGGCCGCTGGGCGCGCCGACGGCGTCGAACTCGCGACGCAGGTGAGCCTCGAGGTCGGTGCTCATTGCAGGCTCCCTTCGGTGATTGCGGAGTTGTCATGGGTCTGGGGATGCGTCTCGGCCTCGGCGTGTTGGCGCAGGGCAGCCAGCCCCCGGGACGCGGCGCTCTTCACGGTGCCGACGGAGATGCCGAGCGACTCGGCCACGGATGCCTCGGACTGGTCGGCGCAGTACCGCAGGACGACGACCTTGCGGTGTTGCTCAGGCAGCCGCGACAACCGGCGCACGAGGTCGTCGCGATGATCACTGGTCGCCACTGCACCGTCGGGCGACTGTGACTCTGACCGCGACCACGGTTGCGACCACGAATGGGACGCAGCCCGGTGCTCGAGACCGGAGCTGGTGAGGTCGGCCACCACCTCGTGGCGAGTGGCACGCCATACGTCGATCTTGTGGTTGACAAGGCAGCGCCGCGCATAGGCGAGCGCAGTCGCGTGGTCGATCTTGTGCCAGACGACGTAGGTCTTGACGAACGCCGCCTGTGTCAGCTCCTGTGCGCGGTCGGTGTCGCCGGTGAGGAACCATGCGGTCCGCAACAGTGCGGGCGCGGCGCCGGCCATGAAGGCCGCGAAGGACTCGTCGCGCTCCGCCTTTGAAGCCCTCACGAGGCCCCCAATTCATGATCACACCCACAAGCACGCCTGCGCGGGCCGAAAGGTTGCCTCGCGGGTCAAACAATACGACCCGGGCTTGGCTAGCCTCTGGGGATGCGCATCGATCTCCACACCCACTCGAACGCGAGCGACGGCACACAGTCACCGGCTGAGGTCGTGTCCTCTGCGGCCGAGTCAGGGCTGGATGTCGTGGCCCTCACCGACCACGACACGACCGCAGGGTGGGTCGGGGCCGCTGAGGCCGCGGCGCAGGAAGGGATCGCCCTGGTCCGTGGGATCGAGGTCTCCTGCAGCTACGAAGGCATCAGCATCCACCTGCTCGGCTATCTCCAGGACCCCACGGCGCCTGGGTTGCTAGAAGAGCTGGAGCGCTCGCGGGAGAGTCGGGAGACCCGGGCGCAACGCATCGTCGAGCGGTTGGCGCGAGTTGTGCCGTTGGCCTGGGGCGACGTCCTCAAGCAGGTCAAGCCGGGGGCCACCGTCGGTCGCCCACACATCGCAGATGCGATGGTGGCGAAGAGGATCGTCGCCTCGCGAGAGGTTGCCTTCACTGACTATCTCTATGACGGCTCCCCCTTCTATGAGTCGCACTATGCACCCGATCCGGTGACGGCGGTGCGCCTCGTGAGGCAGGCCGGTGGCGTCGCGGTGATGGCGCACCCGTTCGCGAGCGGACGCGGGTTCGTCGTGAAGGATGCGGTCATCGAAGCCATGGCGGCCGAGGGGATGGCCGGCCTGGAGGTCTATCACCGGGACCACAGCGCCGCTGAGGTGCAACACGGGCTCGATCTGGCTGTCTCGCTCGACCTGTTCGTCACGGGCTCCTCGGACTACCACGGCGAGGGAAAGCCGAACCTGCTAGGTGAGAGGACCACTGATCCCGTTGTGCTGCAACAGATTGAGGCACTCGCGCACGGCGTTGAGGTGCTGCGGCAATGACATCCGAGACGGGCGAAGCGGTGCCCGTCGCGCCGGTGCAGCAGAGTTTCGACGGCATGCCGAGGCGTCTCTACTCGGCGAGCCCCAGCAAGCTGTTGGCCTGGCTTGACTGTCCTCTTCGCTACCGCATGCAGTACCTCGACCGACCCAGGCCGGCTGCCCGGCCGCAACGGGCACACACGTCGATAGGTGTGGCCACGCACAACGCTCTGCGCGACTTCTGGGACCTGCCGCAAGCCGAGCGCACCCCGACAGCAGTCGAGCGGCTGATGCGGAAGTCGTGGATCGACGTCGGCTTTCGCGATCCCGACCAGTGCGCGGACTGGTTGGTTCGCGCGACGGGGCGAGTGACGGCATACCTGCGGGGGATCGACCGCGACCGACAACCGCTGGGCGTCGAACGCACCGTCTCCATGCGCACCAAGACGCTCGCCGTGACGGGTCGCATCGACCGCCTTGATGACCGCGACGGAGAGCTGGTGGTGGTCGACTACAAGACCGGGCGGTCACGGCTCACCGACGACGATGCACGCACCTCACTGCCCCTGGCGCTGTATGCCGTCGCGGCCGCTGGCATGTTTCGTCGCCCCTGTGTGCGCGTCGAGCTGCACCACCTGCCGACAGGAGAGGTGCTCTCGCACGAGCACACGCCGGAGTCGTTGCAGCGCAAGGTCGCTGAGGCCGAGTCGATCGCCTCGGACCTTCGCAGGGCCGACGGCGCCCATGCAGAGGAGGGGGCCGGGTCGCCACTGTTCGATCCGCACGTGTCGCCGATCTGCCCGTGGTGTGACTTCCGGGCGCACTGCACGGCGGGTCAGCGGGTCGGTCCGGAGAAGTCCGACTGGGCGGGGCTGGAGGTCGACGTCGCGGCGGGCAACGGCACGGCGGATGGCGAGGTCGGGACACGTCCGGCGTGAACGGGGTTTGCTGTCGCGGGAACATCGCCACGCTGACAGACTGTGCCCACCCAAGGCTGTCGGAGAGGCGTCAACAGTGACTCAGGCAACGAACTCAGGTAACGCGAAACCGCGAGCAGGAAGCGGACACGAGCAAGATGAGCGGCCGGTGACGCACTTGGGAACGATCGTGGCATTGGCCAACCAGAAAGGCGGGGTGGCCAAGACGACGTCAGTGGCCTCACTGGGTGCCGCTTTCGCCGAGCTCGGCAAACGAGTGCTGCTCGTCGACCTGGACGCGCAGGCCTGCCTGACGTTCAGCCTCGGCATTGACCCCGACGAGGTCAAGGTGAGCATCAACGAGGTGCTGGTCGGGCGTGGAGTCTCGGCCCGGGACGTGATCGTGACGTGTGAGGACGGGTTCGACCTGATCCCGAGCACCATCGAGCTGGCAGGAGCCGAGGCCCAGCTGCTACCCCGGCCCGGCCGCGAGTACGTGCTGCGTTCGGCGTTGGAACCGGTGCGCGGCGACTACGACGTGATCCTGGTGGACTGCTCGCCATCGCTGGGGGTGCTCACCCTCAATGCGCTGACGGCATCGCAGGGGCTGATCATCCCGATGATCTGCGAGATGCTCAGCCACCGCGGCGTCGGACAGCTGCTCGACACGGTCGCCGACGTGCAGTCGATCCTCAACCCCGAGCTCGAGGTGTACGGCATACTGCCCACGCTCTACGACGGGCGCAGCAACCACACGCGCGCCGTGCTGGCCGACGTGGGGGAGCGCTACGGCATGCCGGTGCTCAGCCCGCCGATCCCGAAGACGGTGCGGTTCGCCGAAGCGCCGGCGGTGGGCCGCTCGATACTCACGACGTCACGGAGCTCCAAGGGCGCTCAGGCGTATCGCGACGTGGCCGCGAGCCTGCTGCCGCGCCTCTGAGCCGTCAGACGGTGCCGGCGCCCGCTCCCGCGGAGTCGCCCTGACCGTTGTGGGTGCGACGGCGGTTACGGCTACGTCGTGGCTTGGAGTCCTCGGCACTCTTGGGGCGATCGCTGCTGTTGGAGCGATCTGCCTTCGAGCGATCGGCAGGCGGACGCTCTCGGCCCTCCGACGAACGTGAGCCGCGGCTGGAAGCGCCACCCGAGCGACCGCCACCGCCGTGACCAGCGGAGGAACGGCCACGATCGGGCGGGCCACCCCTGTGGTTCTTGCCCGTCTCGCCGAGGTCCTCGACCTTTTCGGCAGCGAGGCCCTCACGGGTACGGCTTGCTTTGGGCAGCCGGCCGGTCGCGTTCGCGGGGATGTTCATCTCCGCGTAGAAGTGCTCGGACGAGGAGTAGGTCTCCTCGGCCTTGGGGATGCCGAGGTCCAGCGCCTTGTTGATCATGCCCCAGCGGTGCAGGTCGTCCCAGTCGACGAACGTGACGGCGATACCGGTGTTGCCCGCGCGGGCCGTCCGGCCAATACGGTGCAGGTAGGTCTTGTCGTCTTCGGGGCACTGGTAGTTGATCACGTGCGTGACATTGTCCACGTCGATACCGCGGGCTGCCACGTCGGTGGCGACCAGGATGTCGACCTTGCCGTTGCGGAACGCGCGCAGCGCCTGCTCGCGCGCCCCCTGGCCGAGGTCTCCGTGGATGGGCGCCGCGGCGAAGCCCCGCTCGATGAGGTCGTCGGCGACCTTGGCGGCGGTGCGCTTGGTCCGGCTGAAGATGAGGGTCAGACCGCGGTTCCTGGCCTGGAGCATCCGGGCCAGCATCTCGACCTTGTCCATGGCATGCGCGCGGTAGACGAACTGCTCGACCGCCTTCACTGTGTGACCGTCCTGTTCCTCGCCCATGGCCCGGATGTGGGTGGGCTGGCTCATGTAGCGACGGGCCAGCGCCACGATGGCGCCCGGCATCGTGGCCGAGAAGAGCATCGTCTGCCGGCTGGCGGGCGTCATCGCGAGCAGCTTCTCGATGTCCGGCAGGAAGCCGAGGTCGAGCATCTCGTCGGCCTCGTCGAGCACGACGCTCTTGACGTAGGAGAGGTCGAGGTGACCCTGCTTGGCGAGGTCGATGAGCCTTCCGGGCGTGCCGACGACGATCTCGACACCGCGCTGGAGCGCTTCGATCTGCGGCTCGA
>DATCNE010000280.1:0-17391 GCA_036565395.1 Dermatophilaceae bacterium | reverse complement strand
CCCGCCGGGTCGAGGCGCCGGGCCTCGACCCGGCCGAGGACCTCGAGGGGAGACTGCTTGATCGTGGCCGCGAACTTCACCGGAAGCTGATAGGTCTCGACCCACTCGAACGGCATGGTGCGCACGCCTGATACGCCGTCCAGGATCGCATCCCAGGTCTCGGCGACGGTGCCTCCGACGGGGCTGGTAGCGCCCAGACCGGTCACGACGATGCGTTGCTCGTTGTTAGGGGTCATTGGCGGTTCTGCTCCTTGTGTTCAGGGGATCCGGGGGCACGGGTGCGGTCCGGTGAGTAGGGCATACGGCGGTCGGCTGAGTGCGGCATACGGCGGTCGGCATGATGCTTGAGGGGAGCCGCTTTGCCCACGATTCAGGTGGGGCTTGCCGTGGTGCGTGGCAACCGATCGGGCCATCACGCACCACAGCGGACAGGCAGGGTCAGACCTGCGCGCCGGCGATGAAGCCCACTGCGTCGCGGACCGTCTTGAGGTTCTTGACCTCGTCGTCGGGGATACGGACGCCGAACTTCTCCTCGGCATTGACGACGATGGTCATCATCGACAGCGAGTCGATGTCGAGGTCGTCGGTGAAGGACTTGTCGAACTGGACCGAGGCGGTGTCGAGACCAGTCTCTTCGTTGACGATCTCGGCGAGACCTTCGAGGATTGTCTGCTCAGTGAGGGCGGCCATGGTGTGAACTCCTTGTTGTCGCGGTTCTTGGGGATCTACGTGTCGAACTGTCTGACCCGAATGGCCCGTCGGGACGGCGGGAGCTTTCAGGGCAGGACGATAACTTGCGCGGCGTAGACGAGCCCGGCGCCGAACCCGATCTGCAGGGCCAGGCCGCCGTGCGGCGCCTCACCAGAGTCGAGCATCCGCTGGGTGGCGAGGGGGATCGATGCCGCTGAGGTGTTGCCGGTCTCGGCGATGTCGCGGGCGACGGCAACGTGGTCAGGCAGCTTGAGCTTCTTGACCAACGCGTCGATGATGCGCATGTTGGCCTGGTGGGGGATGAAGGCGTCGAGGTCTTCGGCCTTGATACCTGCCTGGTCGAGCGCCGCCTGCGCAATGGGTGCCATGGCCCAGACTGCCCAGCGGAAGACTTCCGGCCCCTCCATCGTGATCGCCGGCCAGTCGATGTCGCCGTCGCGCACCTCGATCCAGGAGTTGCGCTGCGAGATCGTCTTCCACTTGGAGCCGTCAGAACCCCACACGGTGGGGCCGATCCCGGGGACGTCCGAGGGACCGACGATCGAGGCGCCGGCGCCGTCGCCGAAGATGAACGCCGAGCCACGGTCGGTCTTGTCGGTGAAGTCGGACAGCTTCTCGACGCCGATCACGAGGACGAACGTGGCGCTGCCACCTCGGACCATGTCGTTGGCCAGCGCGATGCCGTGGCAGTAGCCCGCGCAGGCCGCTGAGATGTCGAACGCCGCAGCGGAGGTGGCGCCGATGCGCTCAGCGACGATCGGAGCGGCGCCCGGTGTCTGGTACGGGTGGGTGACCGTGGCGACGATGACGGTGCTGATCTGCGAAGCCGTGAGGCCTGCCGACCGGAGCGCCTCGTTCGCAGCGGCGGACGCCATATCGACCACGGTCTCGTCAGGGGCCGCAAAACGACGCGTGATGATGCCCGAGCGCTCACGGATCCACTGGTCGGAGGAGTCGATGTGCTCGCAGATCTCCTCGTTGGTGACCACACGCTCGGGCCGGTATCCGCCGACGCCCCAGATGCGGGAGTAAGCGGCTCCGGTCGTGGTGCTCAGGGTCCGGCGTTGCTGGGGAATCGTTGTCATGTGGTGGGCTCCATGGTGTTCAGTTGCTCGACCTTGTTCAGTTGCTCGACCTTGTTCTGTCGCGCCACTCAGGAATGGGTGGGGTGCAGCCGCAGGAGAGGCTGACCGGGGGAGACGGGGTCACCGTCTTCGACCAGCCACTCGATGACTTGGCCGCCGTGGGGTGCGGTGACGTCAAACGTCTCCCGCAGGGTGTTCACGGCAGCGACCACGGAGCCGGGAACCACAGTGGCGCCAGGCTCGGAACGGGTGAAGCTGACAACGCCCTTGGCCGGTGCGATGACCAACCGCCAGGTGGGGCTGTCGGCGATCTGGTTGGGCTGTCCGTGCTCACGCACCATGCGGTGGGCCTCGGAGAGCTGGTCGGGGGACTTGAGAGCCAGGACCTCGACGCCCGGAAGTCCCCGCTTGGCCAGGTTGGCCAATGCCCCGGCCGGCGGGATCTCGATCAGGCCGGTGACCCCGAGGTCCTTGAACGTCTCCATGCACAGGTCCCAGCGGACGGGGCTGCTGATCTGGGTCACCAGGCGGTTGAGAACCTCGCGGCCACTGTGCACCACCGTCCCGTCCCGGTTGGAGACCAGACGAGAGCGGCTGTCGTGGGTGGAGATCGCGCGAGCCATGTCACCCATCCCCTTGACGGCGGAGGCCATGTGCTCGGTGTGGAAGGCGCCGGCAACCTGCAGCGGGATCACACGTGCCTTGGCGGGTGGGTCGGCGCTCAGTGCCGCGAGCTGCTCCAGGGTGCCGGCGGCCACGATCTGCCCCCCACCGTTGTTGTTCGCGGCGGTGAGGCCGTGCCTGAGCAGGGTCTGTTCCACGTCGTCCTTGTCGCCGCCCAGGATGGCGCTCATGCCCGTGGCGCTGACCGCGCTCGCCTCTGCCATGAGCTGTCCGCGCTCGCGGACCAGGACCATGGCCTGCTCGGCGCTGATGACGCCGGCTGCGGCTGCCGCGGTGATCTCGCCGACCGAGTGCCCGGCGCCACCGGCAACCAGGCGGAAACCGTCGGCCGGGTGCTCGAACAGGGCCAGCAGCGAGATGAGACCCGCGCCGACGATCAGGGGCTGCGCGACGGCGGTGTCCCTGATCGTCTCGGCATCGGACTCGGTGCCGTGCTTGACCAGGTCGATGCCGGCGACAGTAGAAAGCCACTGCATACGGTCGCGGAAGCCCGACAGCTCGAGCCAGGGCGCGAGGAAGCCGGGGGTTTGGGAGCCCTGTCCAGGGCAGACGATGACGAGCACCTCTTCAGCCTCGCGCCTGAGCCGTGATCATGTTGTGATCGATCGGCACCAACTATCGCGACTCCATTTGGAGGGTTCCTCCAAAAGACTCTTTTAGAGGGTTCCTCCAAGAAGCGACGTGTCGTGCGTCGCGAGCAGTTCGGGCTCATGACCCTCCAGCGAACGTCGCCACTGTCGTTGGGTGGACTCGGCCAGACGTCCGACCGCGAGCGCCATCCGCACGGTGTGTGCCTCACGGGGATGGCTCAGGTCATAGCCCGTCACCGTGGCGATACGTCCGAGCCGGTAGCGGACGGTGTTGGGGTGCACGAACAGGATCCTGGCCGTGGACTCGAGGCCACCGCCGCCGTCCAGATAGGTGGAGGCGGTCTCGAACAGGGCGCTCCCCGCCGACAGAAGCGGACGGTAGACACGCTCGATGAGGGCAAGGCGGGCCTGGGCGTCACCGGCCAGCACCCGCTCCGGCAGCAGATCGTCGGCGAGGACGGGACGGGGTGCGTCGGGCCAGGCGCGGGCAGCATCCAGGCCAGAGAGCGCAGCCCGGGCTGAGCGTCCCGCGGCGAACAGGTGCGGCACTGTGGGCCCGATGACGATGGGGCCGTCGCCGAAGCACTCGGCCAACGCGTGGACAGTGGCCGTGGGGTCCTGCAGGCCCCCGAGGATGGCGACCAGACGTCGTCTCTGCACTGCAGCCAGGGACTCGATCCCATGGTGTGACGCGGCTCGCCGGAGCGTGTCCACGACCCCCTCGGTGTCGCCGTCAGGCGTGGAACCCGCGATCACGGCGACGTGGTTGACCGACCCCCAGCCCAGCGCGGACGCTCGGGACTGCATCGAGTCGTCGGCCTCACCACGCAGGACGGCGTCGACCACCAACGACTCCAGCCGCGCATCCCAGGCGCCTCGTGCCTCGGCGGCGCGAGCGTAGACCTGAGCGGCGCCGAAGGCGATCTCGCGTGAGTAGCGCAACACGCCTTCGCGCAGGATCTGTTCCTCGCCGGGAGCCGCGAGCTGCGCGACGTCGTCCTCGATGACGTCCACGACCGCGCGGACCAGCTCGAGGGTCTGCGCCAGGCTGATGGACCGGGTCAGCTCGCGCGGTGCGGTCCCGAACACGTCCACCGAGATCTGGGGGTTTTCGCTGGGGTCGCGGTACCACGCAAGGAAGCCCGCGATGCCGGCCTGAGCGACGAGTCCGACCCATGAGCGGTCCTCCGCCGAGAGGGCGCGGTACCAGTCGTGCCGGGACTCCATGTATTTGTTCGCGGTGGTCGAGAGCGCGCCGGTGCTGCGCTCGATGCGCCGTTGTGTGGCCGCGCTGCCGCGCGGACGAGTGGCTGCCATAAGGTCAGCCTAATTGTATGTCGGCCACAATGTCCCCTCCGCGCGTCCATCGATTCATCGGCGTCGGGCGCCAAATCCAACCGTTGGCTGGTTTCTTTCATCCATCGCGCAAGATCGCGAAGCAACGGTGAGACAAACCAGCCAACGCGTCGGGATCGAACCTGCCGGCCACATCGCGCGGCCCGGTGGTCATGGGCAGCGCGGCGTGCAGGTCGGGCACATGGCAGAGCATCCACCTTGCCATGGCCAAGGCCTCGAAACCAGGCGCACTCAGGCGGGTTCCGTGTTGGAAGGCAGTGCGTCGGAGGCCCACCAGTGCGCGGTCAGGATTGCAGCCAGGCAGAGCGTGGCGGCGTCGGCAGCGAGACTCGCAACGAGAGTGCCTGAACCGGCTGCGTCGGCCGTCGGGCCCCTGACAGTCAGAGCCATCACCGCGGCAATCAGCTGCACCGCGGCGAGCAGGCTCGCCGCGGCCGTGAGGCCGACGATCTCGGGTTGCAGCCCGAGACCTCGACTCGGCGGAAGCCCGATTGTGTCCCACGGCCTGCGCACTATCACCAAGGCGGAGCAGAGCAGCATCGTCGCGAGCAACAGCAGCAGCGGGCCAACCCCGCTGAACAAGGTCATGATCAGAGCGCGTTCGGCCAAAGTTGGTGCCGGCGAAACGTCCGTGGCGCCAGGGTCGAACCCCGGCGTCCCCCCGCTTGTCTCCCAGCTGGCCCAGAGAAGGCATCCAACACCGACGACCAGGCCGGCTGCCGCCACGAGCAGCAGTCGTAGAGACAGTCGCTGCACACTCTCCGCCGATGGCTCGCGGACTGTGGTCGGGTCGTTGATGGCCATAGCCACGAACCTAGACGTCGGCTGACTTACTCGCCATGAGGGCTGCCGTCTGACCTCGCCGCAGTGAAGTCGCAAAGATGGTTCCTCGCAGGCCCGGTGGGCAGCAATCTTTGCGACTTCACGAGGTCCGCACCGACCGTCCGCCGACCGTCAGCTCCGGCCGTTCGTGCGTCGACCCGGTATGTCGACCGCCTCGCCTAGGATTCGCCGCCGGCGTTTCCGGAAGCTCCGGCGGTGATGTCGAGCAGGCGGTATCGCGCGGCTGCCTCGCGGGCCACCGACGCGTCGATCTCGCCGCGCTTGGCCAGCATCTGAAGCGCGCGCACGGCGACCGAGGGGCCGTCGATGTGGAAGTAGCGACGTGCTGCGGCGCGGGTGTCGGAGAAGCCAAAGCCGTCGGCTCCCAGCGCAGCGAAGTCACCCGGGACCCACGGTGCGATCTGTTCCTGGACCGCGCGCATGAAGTCCGACACCGCGACGATGGGACCGGGTGCGTCCTTGAGCCGCTGGGTCACATAGGGCACACGCTCGGGCTCGTCTGGATGCAGGAACGCCTGTTCGTCCGCGGCCAGGCCGTCGCGCCGCAGCTCGCCCCACGAGGTGACCGACCAGACGTCCGCGATGACGCCCCAGTCGTTGCGCAGCAGCTCCTGCGCCTCCAGGATCCACGGCACGCCGACGCCGGAACCGAGCAGCTGGACCCGGCGTGCGTCGTCGGGCAGACCTTCTCCGGAGCCCGGCGCGAGGAGGTACATGCCGCGCCGGATCCCTTCAGCGTCAACGTTTTCCGGCTCGGCGGGCTGGACGTTCGGCTCGTTGTAGACCGTGATGTAGTAGATGACGTTCTCGGGTTGTTCGCCATACATCCGACGTAGGCCGTCCTGCATGATGTGCGCGAGCTCGTAGCCGTAGGCCGGGTCGTAGGAGACGACCGCCGGGTTGGTGGAGGCGAGCAGCGGGCTGTGACCGTCGGCGTGCTGCAGACCTTCGCCGGTCAAGGTCGTTCGCCCGGCTGTGGCACCGATCAGGAAGCCGCGGCTCATCTGGTCGGCGGCTGCCCAGAGGGAGTCGCCGGTGCGCTGGAACCCGAACATCGAGTAGAAGATGTAGATCGGGATCATCGGCTCGCCATGGGTGGCGTAGGAGGTGCCGGCCGCTGTGAACGCTGCCACCGAACCGGCCTCGTTGATGCCAAGGTGCAGGATCTGCCCCTCGACCGACTCCTTGTAGGCCAGCATCAGGTCGGCATCGACCGAGGTGTAGTGCTGGCCGTGGGGGTTGTAGATCTTGATCGTCGGGAAGAACGAGTCCATGCCGAAGGTGCGAGCCTCGTCGGGGATGATCGGGACGACGCGGCGACCGAACTCCTTGTCGCGCATCATGTCCCGCAGCAGTCGTACGAAGGCCATGGTCGTGGCGATCTGCTGCTTGCCCGACCCACGTTTGACGACCTCGTACACGCTGTCGTCAGGCAGCTTCAGTGGCGCGTACTCCACCCGGCGGTGAGGCAGCGATCCGCCGAGCTTGGCGCGCCGTTCCTTCAGGTACTGGATCGCAGGGTCGTCCGCGCCGGGGTGGTAGTACGGCGGGAGATATGGGTCGGCATCAAGCTGCTCGTCGCTGATCGGGATCCGCAGCGTGTCACGCAGGCCCTTGAGGTCGGTCAGGGTCAGCTTCTTCATCTGGTGCGTGGCATTGCGTCCGGAGAACTGCGTGCCGAGGCTGTAGCCCTTGATCGTCTTGGCGAGGATGACGGTGGGTTGACCGGTGTGTTCCATCGACGCTTTGTAGGCCGCATAGACCTTGTGGTAGTCGTGACCGCCGCGCTTGAGCCTCCAGATGTCGTCGTCGGACATCTTCTCGACCATCTTGCGGGTGCGCGGGTCGCCGCCGAAGAAGTGCTCGCGGACGTATGCGCCGTCGTTGGCGCGGAACGTCTGGTAGTCGCCATCGGGTGTGGTGTTCATCAGGTTCACCAGAGCGCCGTCACGATCCTGCGCCAGCAGCGGGTCCCACCCGCGGCCCCAGATGACCTTGATGACGTTCCAGCCGGCTCCGCGGAAGGTCGCCTCGAGCTCCTGGACGATCTTGCCGTTGCCGCGGACCGGTCCGTCGAGGCGTTGCAGGTTGCAGTTGATGACGAAGGTGAGGTTGTCGAGCTCCTCGTTGGCCGCGAGCTGGAGCAGGCCTCGTGACTCGGGCTCGTCCATCTCACCGTCACCCAGGAAAGCCCAGACGTGCTGCTGGGAGGTGTCCTTGATGCCGCGGTTGTGCAGATACCGGTTGAACTGCGCCTGGTGGATCGCGTTCATCGGGCCCAGGCCCATCGAGACGGTCGGGAACTCCCAGAAGTCCGGCATGAGGCGCGGGTGGGGGTAGGACGACAGGGCCACTGGCTCGCCGTCCACCACGTGGCTGCGCTCCTGACGGAACCCGTCGAGCTGGGCCTCGGACAACCGACCCTCGAGGAACGCCCGGGCGTAGATGCCGGGGGACGCGTGGCCCTGGACGTAGATCTGGTCGCCGCCGCCCTCGTGGTCACGGCCACGGAAGAAGTGGTTGAAACCGACCTCGTACAACGTCGCAGCCGATGCGTAGGAGGAGATGTGACCACCGACACCGATCCCGGGGCGCTGTGCGCGGTGGACCATGATCGCGGCGTTCCAGCGGATGAACGCACGATAGCGACGCTCGACGTCCTCATCGCCGGGGAACCAGGGCTCGGCCTCAGGGTCGATGGTGTTGATGTAGTTCGTCGCGGTCAGCGAGGGGACCCCCACCTGACGCTCGCGGGCTCGTTCGAGCAGCTTGCGCATCACATAGCGGGCTCGGGTGCGGCCGACCTCGTCGATGACGGCGTCCAGGGAGTCCAGCCACTCCTGGGTCTCTTCGGGGTCGATGTCCGGGATCCGACTTGGGATGCCGTTCAGGATGGGTCCGGCTTCGTCGCGTGCCATCGAGTGGTGTCCTTTCTCGTGACGGGCGTGTCACTGACGAGCGTGTCATGCCGTCGGCGATGGTCGATGTTGTCGCGGGGTCCGCTCAAGTGACGTACGCCATTCTCTCCCAAATCGCGCAAACGTCACAACGTGGAGGGCAAACGTGAACGGGCTACTGGCCGGTATGACCAGTCGTTCCGCCCCGGAGTGATGGTATTTGTCGTGTCTGCTTGCAAGATTCACCCAGACCTAGTGGACTACGCACAGAAGTATCCAACGATCGCGGTGTGAGCCGTGGTCCACGTCAGAGGGGAACACTCGTGGTTGCGACCGCGGAAGCCGCGGCGACGAACGGTTCGGTGGCAAAGCTTGGCTTTGCCGCTGGACAGGTAGTCCAGGAGTACGGATATGACCAGGACGTCGATGAGGACTTCCGTCTGGCGATCGAGGAGATCTGTGGCTCCGAGCTCGAGGACGAGAACTACGGCGACGTCGTCGATGCGGTGGTCCTGTGGTGGCGCGAGGATGACGGCGACCTCATCGACGCTCTGGTGGACGCGCTGACCAACCTTGCGGAGCGTGGGTTCATCGTGCTGCTCACTCCCAAGGCTGGGCGGGTGGGGCAGGTCGATCCCAGCGACATCCAGGAGGCAGCCGTGACGACAGGACTCCATACTTCCGGCAGCACGAATGCCGCCAGAGACTGGAACGGCACCCGTCTGGTCGCCCCCAAGTCAGCCCGCCGCTGACTTTGGCAGGCCGCGCTGGTGACTGCTGGCCTACCGCGCTGGTGACTGCTGACAGACTGGGGCCATGACGAGCACCCACGGAACCATCACCTCACGCGAGGCGCTGTCGGTCGGAGAGGTCGCTCCTGACTTCACCTTGAGGGACCAGAACGGCAAGCCGGTGTCACTGTCCGACTACCGGGGCGTCAAGAGCGTCGTGGTGGTCTTCTACCCGTTTGCGTTCTCTGGCATCTGCACCGGTGAGCTGTGTGAGATCCGCGACAACCTCGGCGCTTTCGAGAGTGACGACGTCCAGGTCCTGACCATCTCGTGCGATCACATGTTCACCCAGCGGGCCTGGTCTGACGATCAGGGCTACTTCTTTCCGTTGCTCAGCGACTACTGGCCGCACGGTGGGACCGCGCAGGCTTACGGGGTCTTCGATGAGTCTGGCGGGTTCGCCAACCGTGGGACGTTCCTGATCGACCGTGACGGAGTCGTGCGGTGGGCGTTGGTCAACGGCAGGTCCGAGAAGCGTGACTTCAGCGGCTATCGCGCCGCTCTCAAGGAGCTGATCGGTTCGGTTGGCTGACCAGCTTGACGCGGCGTGTAACGCCGTTTGGGGGCCTGTAGCTCAGTTGGTAGAGCACCGCGTTTACACCGCGGCTGTCGTCGGTTCGAGCCCGGCCGGGCCCACTCACATCAGGGCAGTCCTGAGCTGATGGATCAGAGTTCACCGCCAGACAACGCCAACAGCGCCCCGCCTCCTCATTCGAGGCGGGGCGCTGTTGGGGTGTTGTCTCAGGGTGCTGTCAGGCGTTGCGGTTGTCGTCCACCCAGTCCGCGGCGGCGAGCAACGCACGCGCGACCGATCGTGCATGCACCGGCGTCAGGAACTCCTCATGCTCGGCAGACAGCCACACGCCCACGTCGCCAAACTCGTTCTTCATGGTGGCGACGTCGGCCGAGAAACGATCCTCGCCCCGCATCGGTGGCCAGTGTGGCCCGAAGTGCCTGATCGGTTCGGGTTCCCCCTCGGGATGATCGGAGTGACACCAGCTCGGGCAGGTTGTGGAGGTCATGGCTTCAGTCTGCTCCTTCCGAAGGCTCGCAGGTACAACAGGTAGGACATGGCGAGGTAGGGCCACCGGCTCGAGGTAGGGCCACCGGTTATCGTGCTGACGTGACAGTCAAGCCAAGGACCGCGTTCCCGACCGTTCCGCTGCGCGAGGTTGTGGCCGCGCTCGAGCGGTTGTACCCGGTTGGCACTGCCTCGTCCTGGGACCGGGTGGGGCTGGTGACCGGTGACCTGGATCAGCCGGTTTCGCTGGTGCACTTCGCCGTCGATCCCACCCTCGCGGTGGTTGACGAGGCCCGGGCCGCCGGCGCGGACCTTCTGCTGACCCACCACCCGTTGCTGTTGCGCGGCGTGCACAGCGTGGCAACGACAAGCGCCAAGGGCGCCGCGGTGACCTCGCTGGTCGTCAACGACATCGCCCTGTATGTCGCGCACACCAATGCCGACGTCGCCTCACCTGGCGTGTGTGACGCCTTGGCCAGCGCATGCGGCCTTGTCGAGGTGGTGCCCCTGGAGGTCGACCAGGTCAGCGGGATGGGCCATGGACGGGTGGGCTCCTTGACGCATCCCCTGACGTTGCGCGATTTCGCGCAGCGTCTGAGCGCAGTTCTCCCGACGGCTGTCGGCGGGATCCGCGTGGCGGGTCCGGCCGATGCCCTGGTGACTCGGGTGGCGGTGGTCGGTGGAGCCGGCGACCACATGTTCGACGCGGTCAGGGCCAGCGGGGCTGACGTCTATGTCACGGCGGACCTGCGTCATCACCCCGCGCTGGAGGCTCGGGAAGAGGCCCGAGGGGGCACGCCGTACCTGGTTGATGCCGGTCATTGGGCCACCGAGTGGCTGTGGCTGGAGAGCGTCCGGTCCGAGTTGGTGCGTGAGCTGGGCGCGCGAGGCACTAGTTTGGAGACTCATATCTGCACATTGCGCACCGACCCGTGGGACTTCGTGCTCGGAGCCGCCACCAGCGAGATCACCGGAGGTACGACCTGTTAGCCGACACGAGCCGTCAGTGGCGTTTGCTGGATCTCCAGGCGCTGGACACGCGCCTGAGCCAGATCGCACACCGCAAGGCAACCCTGCCCGAGCTTGCCGAGCTGCGCGAGCTCGACGCGCAGGCGTCCAGCCTGGACGACGACCTGGTTCGCGCGCAGACGGCCTTGGGTGACATTCAGCGCGAGATCGTCAAGGCGGACACCGACGTACAGCTTGTCCGCGAACGCAGCGCACGCGACCAGGCACGCATGGAGGCCGGTCAGGGGACCGCCAAGGACATGCAGGCACTCCAGCACGAGGTCGATTCGCTCGCCAACCGGCAGTCCGCACTCGAGGATATCGAGCTCGAGGTGATGGAGCGTGCAGAGGCATTGACCGCCGAGGTCAGCGGGCTGGAGGCCGCCCGCGCTCAGCTGGCTGCTCGCGTTGATGAGCTGAAGGCGTTGCGCGACAAGGCTTTTGCCGAGTTGGATGCCGAGGTCGCAGAGATCGGCCGCTCGCGCGCCGACGTCGTGGCCGGCGTCGGCGACGACCTGGTGAGCCTCTACGAGAAGATCCGTGACTCCAGCGGTGGCATCGGGGCGGCGGTTCTGCGCCAGCGCCGTTGTGGGGGATGCAACCTGGAGCTCAACCAGGTGGACATGAACCGCTTCACGGCCGCGGCACAGGACGAGGTGCTGCGCTGCGAGGAGTGCCGCCGGATCCTGGTCCGCACGTCCGAGTCCGGCGTCTGAGGCGCTCCCGTGGCTGGACGTCGACTCGTCGTCGAGGCTGATGGCGGGTCGCGGGGCAACCCCGGCCGTGCCGGCTATGGCGCATTGGTCCGCGATGCAGTCTCGGGCACGGTGATCGCCGAGCGGGCCGAATCGGTGGGCATCGCAAGCAACAACGTGGCGGAGTACTCCGGGCTGGTGGCCGGGTTGAAAGCTGCCTTCGACATCGATCCGGCTGCCGAGGTCACGGTCCGGCTGGACTCCAAGCTCCTCGTGGAGCAGATGTCCGGACGGTGGAAGATCAAGCAACAGGACATGCGCAGGCTGGCGCTGCAGGCCCGGGACATCGCGGCATCCCTCGTCGCAGCCGGGGGATCGGTGACCTACACCTGGGTCCCGCGTGCCGAAAACTCAGCAGCCGATGCGCTCGCCAACTCGGCCATGGACGGCAAACCGGTGAGCTGGACCACCACCTCTGAGCCTGCGGTGCAGGAACCGTCGCCGATTGCGGTGCAGGAAGCGTCGACCGATGCGGTCGGCTCCCTGGCCGGCCTCGGGGCACCGACCAGGATTGTGCTGGTGCGCCACGGCGTCACCGACCTGACCGCTGCAGGCAAGCTTGACGGGCGCGGGGGACCCGACCCCTCGCTCAACGCAGAGGGTCGTCGCCAGGCTCGCGCCGCCGCTGCCGGAGTGCGCGCGTTCATCGGAGACAGCTCAGCGCACATCATCACCTCGAGCCTGAAACGAGCGATCGAGACGGGTGCCGCGATTGCGGGAGAGCTCGGAGTTCGCGCGCGGATCGACGCGGACTGGGATGAGCAGAACTTCGGTGACTGGGACGACATGAGCATGGGCTTTCTCCGCGCCCACCATCCTCAGGAGCTCGCGCGTTTCCGCGAGGACCCGCACTACTCACGGCCCGGCGGCGAGGCACACGCCGATCTCGAGGCTCGTGTGCTGGCCGGCTTCGAGCGGGCGAGGGCAGTTGGCGGCACCGTCGTGGTGGCCAGTCACCGCAAGCCGATCATGACGGTGCTGGCCCACGTGCTGGGCATCCGCTACGAGCGGATCTGGCGGCTGGCCACGGCCCCTGCGTCCCTGACCTGCGTCGAGGTCTGGGCCGATGGCAGCGCGTCCGTGGCGTTCGTGAACGACACCAGCCACCTGCGCTGACCGGCCCCGCAGCCTGCCCTCGCCGGCGCGTTCCACCCCCTGAACCAGCCGTCCGGCATACGCCCGGCTGTGGAATCCTTCTCCCATGGATGAGACCTACGCCGGCGATGTCGACCCGGCCGACTCATACGCCGCGCTGCAGGCTTCCGCCGATGCGGTGCTCGTCGACGTGAGGACCTCCGCCGAGTGGAGCTACGTCGGGCTACCCGATCTTTCGCACATCGGCAAACGCGTGATTCCCATTGAATGGCAACGGTTTCCGGACGGTACGCAGAACGGCAGCTTTCTGGAGCAGCTACGCCACGCCGGTGTCGCCGAGGGTGCGCCCATCTACTTCCTCTGCCGCTCGGGTGTGCGCTCGGCGGCCGCCGCGAAGGCCGCCACGGCAGCAGGCCTCGGTCCGGCATACAACGTCTCTGACGGCTTCGAGGGGCCGCTGGACCGTGACGGACACCGGACGGTGGCTGGCTGGAAGGCCGCCGGACTGCCCTGGAGGCAGGGATGAACGAGTTGCGTCCTGACACGCTGGCGGTCCGCGGAGGCTTGGCCCGCAGCAACTTCGACGAGACCTCAGAGGGTCTGTTCCTGACCTCGGGCTACGTGTATTCCTCGGCGGAGGAGGCGGAGGCCGCGTTCAAGGACGAGATCGACCGCTTCGTCTACTCGCGCTACGGCAATCCCACGGTGCACATGTTCCAGGAGCGGATGCGTCTGCTCGAGGGCACCGAGGCGTGCTTCGCGACAGCGTCCGGCATGGCCGCGGTCTTTGTTGCGCTGGGCGCGTTGTTGGGCAAGGGCGACCGGGTAGTCAGCTCGCGGAGTCTTTTCGGCTCCTGCTTCGTGGTCCTGGACGAGATCCTGCCGCGCTGGGGCGTGGAGAGCGTGTTCGTCGACGGGACCGATCTCGACCAGTGGCGCGAGGCGTTGTCGCAGCCGACGTCCGCCGTGTTCTTCGAGTCGCCCAGCAACCCGATGCAGGAGCTCGTCGACATGAAGGCCGTATGCGAGCTCGCTCATGCTGTGGGAGCCAAGGTCGTCGTCGACAACGTGTTCGGCACTCCCGTGTTCTCCAAACCACTGGAACAGGGCGCCGACGTCATTGTCTACTCGGCGACCAAACACATTGACGGGCAGGGGCGCTCGATGGGCGGGGCCGTCCTGGGCACGTCGGAGTTCATCAACGGCCCGGTCAAGAACCTGATGCGCCACACCGGTCCGTCGATGTCGCCGTTCAACGCATGGGTGCTGCTCAAGGGACTGGAGACGCTCTCTCTCCGTGTCGAGCGGATGGCCGCATCGGCGCTGGAGCTGGCGCGGGTGCTGGAGGCTCACCCGAAGGTCGCGCGCGTGATCTATCCGTGGCTCGAGTCCCACCCGCAGCACGACCTTGCCAAGAAGCAGATGTATGGCGGTGGGACGGTCGTGACCTTCGAGCTGGTCGGCGGCAAGACTGAGGCGTTCAAGGTGATGAACGCCCTTGAGGTCGTTGACATCTCGAACAACCTGGGCGACGCCAAGTCACTGATCACGCACCCGGCCACGACGACGCATCGGCGGCTGGGGGCAGAGGCGCGGCTCGCTGTCGGCATCACGGACGGCGTGCTGCGCGTATCTGTTGGGCTGGAGGACATCCGCGACCTGGTCGAGGACTTCGAACGCGCCCTCGGCTGACCTCCGTGAAAGGGCACAGAACGTCCTGGAACAACCTCGGTTGCAGCGCTCTCTGCGACTTCACTGAGAGCTCGTGTTGAGGATCCACGGCTGTCCGGGGCGGTCGGGCCTGGCCAGCGTGGTGTCGAAACGCTGGGCCAGCACGCGCTCCAGAGCCTTCGGCGTCCGGGCGTCAACGCCGGACTCGCACAGGTGCCGGGCCACGAGGCCGCGGGTGTGCTTGGCCATGTGCGTCGCGCCGGGGACACGGATCTGCACCCAGCGCGCAGCGAGATCGCCCTGGGGAACCCAGGCTGCGGCATACGTGCTCGAACGGCAGTCGACGACAACTCCACGACCCGCCGCGATCGGGAGGACAGCGGCGAGTGGGGCACGCCACACGGCGGCCAGCGGACCGAGCTCGCCCAGGTTCACGCTCATGGAGAGGCGGTACGGGGGCACCTTGTCGGTCGGGCGTAAGGCACCGAACAGGGCCGAGACGACGACGATCCAGCGGTTCGCGCGGCGTCGGGCGGAGGTGTCCATCGAGGTCAGGTCGAGGGCGTCGTAGAGGACGCCGGAGTAGAGGTCCGCGACGGGTACCGCCGGCGCAGAGCCCAAACGGGTGTTCTGGGCGATGTCGGCGTGGAGGTTGGCGCTGACCCCGAGCTGCCTCGGGGCGTCGGGCAACGCACTGATCTGGGCCAACGTGGCAGCCACCTCGGCACGGGTCGCGGCAAGCTCGGGGAACGAAAGGCGCTCAGGGTCGGCGGACATGCCCCGGCTGCGTCCGGTCTTGGTCTCCGACGGAGGAAGCAGGATCAGCACGTCCCAGAGCGTAGGCCGGATGACCGGGGATGTGCGGCAAGGGTTCTGGCTAGGGTTGCTCCCATGCCGAAGCGTTGGATCAATCTTGTCAAGGACAAGGCGCCACAAGGCGACCCGGCGGCCGAGCATGCCCAGCTGAGGCAGGCCTTCGATGCCGTGCGTGCCGAGCTCAACGTGCCTGGTGACTTCCCGCCGGAGGTTCTTGAGGAGGCAGCTGCGGTTGCCGGCGCGGCTGTGCTGCCGCAGCGCGACGAGACCGCCGTCCCCTTCCTCACCATTGACCCGCCCGGGTCCATGGACCTTGACCAGGCGATGTTCATCGAGCGTTCCGGCAAGGGCTACCGAGTGCGTTATGTGATTGCCGACGTCCCCGCCTTCGTCAAGCCCGGCGGTGCCATCGACGTCGAGGCGCGCAAGCGCGGACAGACCCTCTATGCCCCCGACCGTCGCACCCCGCTGCACCCCGATCTGCTCGGCGAGGACGCTGCCAGCCTGCTCCCGGACCGGGTGCGGCCAGCCTTTGTGTGGGACATGCAGCTCGACTCCGATGGCGAGGGCACCTCGGTCGACGTCTATCGCGCCATGGTGAGCAGCAAGAGACGACTCAACTACGCGGAGGTCCAGGCAGCGGTCGACAACGGGTCTCCCGACGAATGCCTCAGCCTGCTGCGGGAGGTCGGCGAACGACGCATCGCCCTGGAGCTTGGCCGCGGCGGGGCGAGCCTTCCCATCCCCGAGCAGGTGGTCAGCATGGCCCCGGACGGCACCTACGTCCTGGCCCTGCGGCCCCCGGTTCCGGCGGAGGACTGGAACTCTCAGATCTCGCTGTTGACCGGTATGGCTGCTGCCGAGATGATGCTGCACGCCGAGGTCGGCATCCTGCGCACCATGCCCGACCCGGACCACAACGTGATCCTGCGCTTCCGCCGCCAGGCGCGTGCGCTGGGAGTCACCTGGCCGGCCGAGATGCTGTATGGCGACCTGTTGCGTTCCCTGGACCGAAGCGACCCCAAGCATCTGGCCCTCATCCACGGCGCGACGTCGCTGTTCCGTGGCGCCGGCTACACGCCGTTCGACGGCGGGGTGCCGGAGCTGACGGTGCACGCAGCGCTCGCCGCTCCCTATGCACACGTGACGGCACCCTTGCGCCGGCTCGTCGACCGCTTCGGCCTGATCGTCTGCGAGTCGATCTGCCGTGACACCCCGGTCCCGGACTGGGTGCGCCACGCGTTGCCCGCCCTGCCGGAGATCATGGCCGCGTCGGAACACTTGGCCAACACCATGGAGCGGGCGTGCACGGACGCGGTCGAGGCTGCAGCCATGCAGCACCGCGTGGGTGAGACCTTCCGCGCCTCGGTCATCGACGTCTCTGGCACCGGAGGCCTGGTCCAGCTCAGCGATCCTGCGATCCTGGCTCACGCAGACGGGCTGTCCTTGGCCGGCACCGAGGCCATGGTCGAGCTCGTCGAGGCTGATGTCGCCACTCGCACCGTCCGCTTCCAGGTTGTGGGCGGCGTCACCGCGCAATGACGCCAGACGTGATGCCGAGACTCGTGGCCACAGACCTCGATGGCACGCTGCTGCGCAGTGACGGAACGTGTTCGGAGCGGACACGGGCATCGCTGGCTGCGGTTGAGATGGCGGGCATCCAGGTGGTGCTGGTGACCGCCCGTCCGCCTCGGTGGCTGCATGAGCTCGTCGATGTCGTTGGTGAGCACGGGGTCGTCCTCTGCTGCAACGGGGCGTTCGTCTACGACGTGCGCGCCCGCAAGATCCTGCACGAGCGTTGTATGCCGGCCGGAGTCGTCGGGCAGATTGCTGAAGACCTCAGGGAGACGCTGCCAGGCGTTGCGTTTGCCGTGGAGAACCGGTTGGGTTTTGGGAGGGAGTGGGGCTTCGGCGACGAGCGCACGACGGCGCAAGATCTGACGGCTGCGTTGCTCGAGGAGCTGCTCGACCCGCTGCCGGGCAAGATGCTCGCCCGGTGTGACAGCGTGCCCGCCGAGCGCTTCCACCAGGTGGTCGAGGAGGTCGTTGGTGATCGGGCTGTCGTCTC
>DATCNE010000279.1:0-1564 GCA_036565395.1 Dermatophilaceae bacterium | reverse complement strand
GCTTCGGACTCTGATTCGACGATGTAGGAGAGGCATCCCTTTCCAGTCCTCCGGACCTGGACGACCTCGCATCCAGAAATCGTTGTTTGGGCGGTGTTCCAGGCGAGCGACCAAGAGCGCATGCCGCCGTCGAGCGTCAGTGCTTCGACGCCCTTCGCTCTGAGCAGGTCGGTAGCGATTGCTGCCGTCCGGCCAACTCCACAGACAGTGACGACGGGTCCCGGAGGCAGGTTCAACTCCCCCAAAGGTCCCAGCCGACCGGATTGAAGATCACCGTACGCGTCCACGTGGATGCTCCCGGGAATCTCCCAATCAACATCCGAGGGCGACCGGACGTCGAGAACAGTGACCGGCCGGCCCGCAGCGAGCAGCTCCTGGAGTTCGCCGACCGAGATGCAGTCAGCTGTCATGTCCTGCTCGACGGCCGCAGATGAGGACATAGCCAAGGAATGGGACCGCCCTCGAGATCCGGGGCATCATCCAGGCAATCCGATGGCGGGCGGCGCCACTGGTTATTGCTCGCGCCATCACGCGGATTGCGTTGCCAATGCCCTCGTCGGAGATGAACCCGCGAGCAGTCATCATCTCGAACGGACCGGTTTTGACCTGGAGGTCAACTAAACCGGCAGAGCTGTAGCGGGCGAGCCAATCATCGACCGTCTCGAAGAGCATGCCCGGGCAGACCTCGCCGAGGAAGGCATGGCGAGCCTCCGGCGTGGGTGGCTGCCGCCACTGGAACTCGGTCGCGAGCACCAGGCCGCCAGGCCGGCACACGCGAACCAGTTCACTGATCGCTCGGTCGCGGTCGACGAACATCGTCACGGCCTCGGCCACCACGCGATCGAAGTGGCCATCGGCGTAGGGCAGAGCGCAGATATCAGCCGCCTCCACAGATACTCGGTCGCGGACGCCGGCGGCTTCGACGTTCGCGATGGCCCGATCCAGCATGTCGGCCGAGACGTCGGCAGCCGTGACTGCCACCATGAAGCGCTTTGCCATCGCGATGGCCGTGGTCCCCACGCCACAGCCGATGTCGAGCACCTGCTGCCCAGGCGCCAATGCCGCGAGTCCGAGCAGTTCCTCGGTTGCCTTGCGGCCGCCCGGATGGATCACCTGCTTTCCCAGGAGCCCGAAGAGAAGGTAAGGGTCTGCCTCCGCCATTGGAACGCGCCGCACCTCAGCCATTGCCCGCCACCTCCCGGAGTCTGTCTCTGATGTAGGTCATTTCAGGCGAAGGCGACCGTCTTGGCGCCGCCGACGATCTCTTCCACTATCTTGGCGGCCCCGACGATGCTCACGCCGTCGGCCAGCTGGTCTTGGGTGATGCCCCGCGGTTTGGCACAGGCGCCGCAGAGCCACACCTTGCCCTGGTTGGCGATGAACTCAGTCATGAGATCGTGGAGCTTCGGCAATCCGGTCGCCTCGACGCCCTCGCTGCCGCCTTTGCACCCCAGGCGCACCGCTTCGATCGTGCAGAGGACGACGGCGTCTTGTCCTGTCGTGGCCGCGATGTTGGCGGCAATGAAGGGCAGCGTTGCCCGCTCCGGCTCTTCGCGGCCCCAGG
>DATCNE010000278.1:0-2280 GCA_036565395.1 Dermatophilaceae bacterium | reverse complement strand
GCGGCCCGGGCCTGGGTCAAGCACACCGACCAGGGGCCTGCACCGAACCGCCCAACCAGTCAGGCGTTTCGATCCTGAGCCACATCGTGCCCGAACCCTCGCCCTGCCGACATGACTACAACGAGCCACTCACCGCGGTGCCGGGCATGTTCTGGGTGTACGGGACCCGAAAGTTAGGGTCTCCTCCGTTAGGGGACCCTAGTGTGCTGTCCTCGTATCTGTCAGAAGCCAGGGCTCCACCAGACCCGATCGATCATCATCAGGTCCCTGAGGGGGAGTCTGAAAAGCGATGTCAGGGCTATTCATCTGACCGGACTACGCTCAGGGTTCATGAGTGCGCTACAGCCCCGGGCCGGTGTGCACTATCCGAGGTCGGCTGGAGAGTTCCGGTCGTGGTTTGGTTCCGATGAGGACTGCCTGGATTACCTGGACTGGTTGCGCTGGCCGGATGGCTTCGTTTGTCCTCGGTGTGCTCATGGTGGCGGCTGGAAAGTCGCCGACGGCCGCTACAAGTGCGCAGCGTGTGGGGGTCGGACGTCAGTCACGGCGGGGACGATGTTCGACCGCCGCAGGACTCCGCTGACGGTGTGGTTCGAAGCATGCTGGGTGTTCGCTTCCGGCAAGGACGGCATGTCCGCGTTGAGTCTGCAGCGGTCCTTGGCGATCGGCTCGTATCCGACCGCGTGGGCGATGCTGCATCGGCTGCGCTCAGTGCTGGTGCGCCCGGGGCGGGATCGGTTGATCGGCACCGTTGAGGTCGACGAGACGTACATCGGCGGCGAGGAGCCGGGTCTGCGGGGCGGGCGAGCCAAGGGCAAGAAAGTGCTGGTAGGCATAGCAGTTGAGGTCCAGGAGCCGCGCGGGTTCGGGCGGGTGCGGATGGCGATCTTGGCGGACGGGTCGGCCAGTTCGCTGCACTCTTTCGTCACCGAGCACGTCGAGCCGGGCGCGCGGGTGATCACCGACGGCTGGGCCGGCTACCGCGGGATCGACAAGCTCGGATACACCTACGAGCCGCGTAGCCAACGGGCCGCCCGCGCACGCGGGCAAGACCCCGGTGAGCTGCTCCCCGGCGTCCATCGGGTGGCCTCGTTGGTCAAGCGGTGGCTGCTGGGCACGCATCAGGGTTCGGTCGACAAGGCGCACCTGCAGAGCTACCTCGATGAGTTCGTCTTCCGCTTCAACCGACGCCGATCTCGCAGCCGCGGCATGGTCTTCTACCGCGTGCTCGAACTGGCCGTCGCCCACACTCCAGTGCGCTACCGCGACCTGGTCGCCGACCCCCAGCCGAAGCAGACCCCGCCCTCACCGCCGGGAAGACGGGGCCACCCGCCGACCATGGACAGGCCACGAGCGGCTCGACCATGGAGAGCCTCCTGACCTGCATAGGTCCGGTCAGATGAATAGCCCTGATCAGAGTTATGCCGATGTCGGCATAACTCTGACAACGGCAGCGAGTTCATCAACCACCACCTGCTGGCCTGGTGCGAGGAACGCAAGCTCACCTTCACCCGGTCCCGTCCCGGCAACTCCAACGACGGCGCCCACGTCGAGCAGAAGAACTGGGTGGTGCGCACCGTGGTCGACTACCACCGCTACGACACACCCGCCGAACTGGTGCTGCTGAACAAGATCTGGGTGCTGCAGTCGCAGATGACGAACTACTTCTTGGCCCAGCAGAAACTGATCTCCAAGGTCCGCGACGGCGCGAAGGTCACCAAGAAGTACGACGTCCCCACGACGCCACATCGTCGCGCCGAGCGACACAAAAAGGTCAGCGCCCAGGACAAGACGATCATGAAAGACACCCTCACAGGCCTGAACCCGGCAGCGATCCAACGCCAGATCCAAGCCCTCACCGCCGAGCTGCTGACCCTGACCACAAGCAAGGCCTCGGCCAAGGTGCAAGCCCACGATCGCGACCACCGCTACGCGCGCATCCGCTCATGAGTCAACGAAGCGCGTTGACTCATCGGAAAGGTCCGCGTAGGTCGGTTCGTTGCCTCATGTAGGAAGGTCCGGCTGGCGGCGTGTCTGCGCTGATGAGTTGTGGTCCTGGGCTCGCCTTGGCTGATGGAGTTGTCGATGGCGAGTCGAAGGGCCGTCATCAGGGCGCGGGCCGCGGAGGTACCAGTCGGCTACGAGGGCGTGAAGTCGGAGATCTTGGACGCGGTGTGCAAGCTGACCGGATTCAACCGGGGCTATACCCCTCGGGCGTTGAAGCGGGCGTTGAAGCGGGCGTTGGGGCGGGCCTTGAGGTCTCGGTTGTGAGCCCACAGG
>DATCNE010000277.1:0-19914 GCA_036565395.1 Dermatophilaceae bacterium | reverse complement strand
GCCTGCGGCCACTGGGCCGACCAGAGCGCGGCCCACGGTTCGGCATACCGTTCGACCATCCGCTCGGCCCGGCCCATCGCCTCCTTGAGGTGCCAGCGCACGGAGATGACCCCCGGCAGGATGTTGGCCCGCGCATGGCTGCGCAGCTCGCCGTCCACCACTGGCAGGCCGGCCTCGTCGGGGTCCCGGGCCAGAACGTAGTCGGCCAGGGTGCACACCTGAACGTTGGTGTCGTCTCCGCTGGACAAGGTCGCCACCTGCTGCATCAGTGTCGGCAGAGGCGCAGCATGGTCGGTGCCATACATCGCGAGGTAAGGGTCAGCGCCGAACCAGGGCGCCCAGTCGCGCACCCGCGCGGCCAACCGATCCTGGAGCAGCCGGGCCCGATCATCAGCGTCGCCTGTACCGCCGCTCACGACAAACAGATCGGCCGCACTCCCGTATCCGGCGGCGAGGTACTCGGTACGAAGCCCACTGCCGTCCGGGGAACGCCACAGGAATGCGTGCCGGTCGACCGAGTGCGGAACTCCTCGCCATACGCAGGCGTGCCGAATGCCTCCAAGCACAAGGATCTGAGGCATCTGTGCGCAGTGTCCGAACATGTCCGGCAGGTATCCCACCGCCATCGGGGTGCCGAACTCGGCCGAGGCGGAAAGGCCCATCTCCAGGTTGCGGACGATGTTCTCCCCGGAGCAGAGGAACTCATCAAGCAGCACCCGCCACGGGCCGATCGCGAGCTGGCCGCGTTCCACCAGCTCACGGATCGCGGCCCGCTGATCGGGCCGGACCTCGAGGTAGTCCTGGACGACGGCCATCTGACCGTCCAGGGTGAAGCGGAAGTCAGGGTCTCGCTGAGCCCGGGCGACCACATCGTCCATCAGGTCGACCAGCCTCAGGCGAAATCGCTGAAACGGTTCGTACCACTCGCGGTCCCAGTGGGTGTGCGGGACCAGGAAGACGTCGGTGCTCACGCGTTTGAGCGTAGTGCCCGGGAGCGTGCGGTCGTCCATGGCAATCTCACCCGCGCATCATGTCCAAGAACAAACCTGCAGCGACGAAAGGTACTCTGCCGACATGATTCTTTGTGCTCCTGTGACAAGTGAAGGCATGATCGACCCCCGTTGGGGCCGTGCCGACTGGGTCGCCCTGGCCGACGTGGTCGACGGCGAGATCGTGAGCTGGCAGGAGGTCGAGGTCTCCTGGAGCCGGCTGCACGACGAGGGCACGCCCGGTTCGCACCATGCCCGCGTGGTCACGTTCCTGCGCGAGCACGACGTGGAGGCTGTGGTGGTCGACCACATGGGCGACGGCATGGTGCGGATGCTGGACACCTTGGGTCTGCCGGTGCACTCCGGCGCCGCTGGTGATGCCCGCGCAGCGGTGAAGGCCGCAAGCCTCAAGCACTGAGGGGCATTCCCGCGCGTGCGCTCATGCGATGCGCCCGACAGCCCGCGCGCGTGACTACCGGCGCGGGCGACGGCCCCGCGCGAAATAGGCGATGGGACCGAAGAAGTTCACCCCGATGATCGCCGCCCATACGGCCTTGCGCCCGTTGACGAGCTCCGCTGGGCGGGTCGCGAGATCGACCCACGCCGTCGCGGCCAGCGAGAGCTGCACCGACGCCGTCACCAGGATTGCGGTCTGCTGCCGCTGGCTGAGGTCGCTCCACCGCCGTGCGTTCATGTCCCTCTCCTTGGTCGCTGTCGCGCCCCGTCGCCCTGACCCGGTCGGTGCGGGTGCGCGCTCTCAGCCTGCACGCCGACCAGCACCGGCGGCGAGGGGCTAAGGTCCTGCGCTATACCACAAACCTCCGGTTCCACAGTAAATACTTCGCCAAGTTTCGACAGCTTGTCGAAACCGTGCCTATCATCAGACAAGCAGTGCACAGGGGGCGCGAGGTCACCAAGCCAGGTGCCAGCGGAACAACGGGCCTCACGGATCACCCGTGAGACCTTCTGTCCCTGCTATCGCAACCGAGGTGTTGCCCATGTACCCCACTGGCGCAGCCAAGTTCACCGCCGCCACCCTCCCTCGCCTCACCGCACACCCCATCGAGCGCCGACCGGGTCGAGATGACAGGGCCGTCCAGGCGGGTTCGACCAGCGAGGACGCACCGGCAAGAGACCCACGGTCACCCCGATCGGCTGCTCCTGCTCGAGTGAACCGGTCGTGGCGCTTCGACCCCCATTCGTACAACGACCCCTGCAACTACCTTGGATAAGGGACAGTCGCCGTCGGCTCGTGACCCGCACCCACACCCGCACTCCGGTGTGAAGCACCCCACGAAGGGCGACACCAAGCAGTCGTGGGCGCTCATGAGCGAGACCCTTTCTGCCGAGCTGGAGGGGAGGGTCCCCGCCGATCTTGTCGCCGACCTCGTCCGGGCCGTCCTCGACGAGAGCAGGCAAGCAGCCCACGATCGCGGGGTCGAGCCCACGATGCGCGAAGCCCGACAACGCCTGGAGCGCTTCGTCCGCGCCCGCTCGTCCATGTGAACGACATCAGCCTGAGGGAGCCACCGATCGTGAACACCATCATCATTGCCGTCAGCACCGGAGAACGCGACCGGCTGTTCGCCAACGCTGTCAGGTCGATGCTCTCAGCTGGCTGTCAGGCATTCACGCAGCAACCGCTCTCGCCACGTCGCCGAAGGCAGCACCCGGCCTCGGGCCGGCCCTGGCGTGGCTCGACACGGTGGATTGCGCCCTTTCAGACCGCTGCAGCGCTGCGCCACTGCGGCGTGCTGTCTCCGAAGTTGGCGTAGCTCCACAGGATGACGTCAAGGCCTCGCAACACCGAGACGTAGCCGACATCGGCCTCACGCATCGCCGCGCACACCCGGAATCGGACCTCGTTGTCTTCGCCATCAACACGCATGGCGTCCCGTAGCGAGAACCACCAGCTCGCGCCCTCGGCGAGATAGACCACGCCCCGCACCTTCTCGTCGTACAGGGGGATAAGGCGGGGCCGCTTGCGGGCCAGCAGCTTGGTGGCGGCGAACCCCCCGTCGGCGGTGGACGTGGTGCCGGCCTCGTGAATGGTCCGGATCTCGTCCCAGGCCTTGGTCGCAATCGCGAGCGTGTAATCCTCTGCGTCCCACAGGTCGATGTCGGTGGGCAGCTGTCGCAGCCAGGTCGCGAGCAAACCTGATGCCGGCTGAGTCAGCAGCAGGGACGCGACGGCTGCGGGCACAGGAGCGTTGACTGCAGCGACAGCCAGCACGTCCTCGCGGGTGATCTGGTTCTCGATGTCCGAACGGTCTCCACCACCACCGATGGAGTCGAACAGCGATCCGGAGAACTGCCGCGGCGTGCCATAGAAGTAGGTCACCAGGGCGCCACTGGGCGAGAACCGCACGTGGCGCTCGCCGGGGGGGAGCGAGTCGGGGGGCAGCGAGTCGGGGGTCGTGCGCAGCGGACCATCCAGCAACCGTTGGCCCAGACCTGCGTCAACCACGCCCGTCACCGTCAAACCACCCCAAACGCCACTATTCATGGTGCACAGCTGCGTCGCGAGTCGGCGCGCCGTCGTTAATCTACGGGCGGGTGCTCGGCCTCGTATCCACCTTTCGACCGAAGTTCGTCGGAGAACGGTCGGACTGCCCGGACGTTGTCAGTGCGGCCAGACATGGACGATGTGGCGTCGATGCGGCACGCTCACGGTCATGACGATCATCAAGCTGCCCGACGGGCGATACCTCGACATGGACGTGTCCGGGCCGGAGGACGGCATACCTCTCGTCTTCCACCATGGCACTCCTGGCTCGGTTCGGCAGTTCCGCGGGATGCAACGTGCGGCCCATGAGCGTGGTCTGCGGTTGGTGACGTTCTCGCGTCCCGGCTACGGGGACTCGACTCGAGAGCCCGGGCGCAGGGTCGCCGACGCCGCGGCCGACGTCGCGGCCGTGCTCGAGCACCTCGGTGCCGCACGCTGCCTCGTGGCAGGCAAGTCCGGCGGCGGCCCACATGCGCTCGCGACCGGCGCCCGTCTCCCCCAGCAGGTCGCCGGCGTCCTTTGTATCGCCGGCGTCGCGCCGTACGACGCGGAGGGCCTGGACTTTCTCGACGGGATGGGCCAGCAGAACATCGACGAGTTCGGCCTGGCGCTCAGGGGCGAGGAGGCCATGCGACCCACGTTCGAGGCTGAGGCCGTGGGGCTGCGCGACACCGACGCAGACGGCCTGATCGAGGGGATGGACACCCTGCTCCCGGACGTCGATCGCGCCGTGCTCACGGCTGAGCTCGGCGAAGACATGGCCGCCAGTTTCGCCGAGGCGTTCCGAACCGGGGTGGACGGTTGGGTCGACGACGACCTCGCCTGCTCCGCCCCGTGGGGCTTCTCACTGGCCGAGATCTCGGTGCCGACCTTTGTGTGGCAAGGCAGTGCAGATCTGATGGTTCCGTTCGCCCACGGACAATGGCTCGCCACGCACGTCCCCGGCGCGACGGCTCGGCTTCAGCAGGGCGAGGGCCACATGTCCATCACGGTGGGTGCACTCGACCAGATGTTTGACGAGCTCCTGACAACGTTGTCCGACTGATCCGGTCGTATGCGCGCCCTACGCAATCCCTTTGGATCCCTGCCGCCCGAGGTCGCGGTGCTCACCGCCGTGGCGTTCTCGGTAGCGTTGGGATTCGGCATCGTCGCCCCGGCAATCCCGTTGTTCGCCAAGGCTTTTGGCGTCAGCAACTTCGCCGCAGGCGCGGTCATCTCGGTATTCGCGCTGGTGCGCTTCGCCTCGGCGCCGGTGGCCGGCCGACTGGTCAACCGCCTCGGCGAGCGCGTCGTGCTGGCCTCCGGGATCGGCATCGTCGGGGTGTCCAGCCTGCTGGCGGGGCTCTCCGGCAGCTACGCCCAGCTGATCGTGCTGCGCGGCATCGGCGGCTTCGGATCGGCACTCTTCACCGTGTCGTCGTTCGCGCTGCTCATGCGCGTCGCCGCCCCCCACCAGCGCGGGAGGTCCGCCGGCACCTACCAGACCGGGTTCCTGTTGGGGGCAATCGCCGGTCCCGCTTTCGGCGGCCCGCTGACGGCATGGTCGCTGCGCGCGCCCTTCTTCGTATACGCGGCAACGCTGTTGGTAGCCGGGGCCGTCGCCATGGTGTTCCTCGCCCGCACTGCGCTCCGCGAGCACGAGGTCGCCGCGGGCACCGCCGATGTTGCCCCCACACCACTCGGGACCGCGATCCGGAGCTCGGCCTACCGGGCCGCCGTGGCAAACAACTTCGCTGTGGGCTGGGCGATCTTCGGGGTCCGTTCGTCGCTCATCCCGCTGTTCGTCGTCGAGGGGCTTCGCCTCGGTCCGTCCTGGACGGGTGCCGGGCTGGTGCTCTCCGCGGTGGTGCAGGCGCTCGTCCTCATCCCGACCGGCCGGCTGGTCGACAGCCGGGGGCGCCGGCCGTTCCTGCAAGCCGGGGCCGCTTTCTCGATGGCCGCGGGGGTCGTGATGGCGCTCGCCGGCAGTGCGCCGTTGTTCATGATCGGTATGGCGCTGTACGGCACCGGCTCGGCGTTTCTCAGCGTGTCCTCGGCGGCTGTCGTCGGCGACGTCATCGGCGGTCGCGGGAGTACGCCGGTCGCCGCCTTCCAGATGGCTTCGGACGCCGGTGCCTTCCTCGGTCCGCTCGTGGCCGGGTTGCTGGCGGACGCGGCGTCGTTCGAGGTGGCGTTCCTCGCGACGGCGGCGGTCTCCGGGCTCGCCTTCGCGACGACCTTGGTGATGCCCGAGACCTCCCGCCCGAAACAGGTCGCCTGAACCTCCCGACCGTTAGGACGGCATCAAGATTCGGTGCGGGGGCGCTAGGGAACCGTCAAGATTGTCAGCACTGCCGCGTCACGGTGATTCGCTTGATTTGTGAGTACTTTCGCCGAGATTCCCAAGCGGTTGCTGGTTGGTCGTCCCCTGCGCAGCTCGATGATGGGCGAAACTCTGCTGCCCAAGAAGCTGGCCCTTCCGGTGTTCTGCAGTGACCCGTTGTCCTCGAACGCGTACGCCACAGAGGAGATCCTGCTCATGCTCAGCCTGGGTGGGCTGACGCTGTTGCACCTCACGGCCTGGGTTGGCGCCGCGGTCGTACTGCTGCTCGTCGTGGTGGTGCTGTCCTACCGTCAGACGTGTCACGCGTATCCCGACGGCGGCGGTGCCTACGCCGTGAGCCGGGCGAACCTGGGGCACAAGGCCGCGCTGATTGCCGCCAGCGCCCTGCTGGTCGACTACGTGCTGACCGTCGCGGTGTCGGTGGCCGCCGGCGTGGCGAACATCGTCTCAGCGGTCCCGTCCCTGGCGCCACACGTCGTGATCCTCGCCGTCGGGCTGGTCTCGTTGCTGGCAATGATGAACCTGCGCGGGCTGAAGGAGTCGGGCAGGTTCTTCGCGATCCCCACCTACGGTTTCGTCCTGTGCGTGTTCGCGATGATCGCGTTGGGGCTGATGCAGATGCTTTGGGGCCACGCACCGGTCGCGGAGTCCTCGACGATCGGCATACGTGCCCAGGAGAATGCCAGCGGCCTTCTGCTCGTGGCGCTGGTCCTGCGCGCATTTGCCTCCGGATGCACCGCGCTGACGGGGGTGGAGGCGGTCAGCAACGGTGTCCCGAACTTCAAGAAACCCAGGAGCCACAATGCGGCCGCGACCCTGGCGATCATGGGGACCCTGACCATCGTGATGTTCGTGGGGATCACCACCCTGGCGTTGGTCGCCAAGGTTCACGTGGGAGCTGATCCGTCACAGCTGGTGGGTGCGCCGTCGGGCTACCACCAGCGCACCGTCATCGCCCAGATCGCCGGTGCTGTCTTCGGTTCCAACTCGTTCGGTTTCTTCGCCGTGCAGGCCTTCACGGCCGCCATCCTGGTGATGGCCGCCAACACCGCCTTCAACGGGTTCCCGATCCTGGCCTCGATCCTGGGCCAGCACGGGTATCTGCCACGGCAGTTCGCCAGGCGGGGCGACCGGCTGGTGTTCTCCAACGGCATCGTGATCCTGGCCCTGATGGCGATCGCGCTCATCTGGGCCTTTGACGCCAGCACCACCCGCCTGATCCAGCTCTACATCATCGGCGTCTTCGTCTCGTTCACCCTGAGCCAGTCCGGGATGGTCAGACACTGGTTGACGCTGATTGCCCGCACGTTTGACCCCAGCAAGCGCAACCGGATCCGGCGCGCTCTCGCGATCAACGCCATCGGTGCGGCCACCACGGCACTCGTTCTCGTGATCGTGCTCATCACCAAGTTCATGCACGGGGCCTGGATCGTGGTCATCGCGATGCCGCTTGTCTTCGCGCTGATGACCGGGATCCGGCGCCACTACGACCGGGTCAGCATCGAGCTGAAACCCCGACCGGCCGGCGTGATGCTGCCGAGCCGCATCCACGTGATCGTGCTGGTCTCGAGGCTGCACGCCCCGACGCTGCAGGCGCTGGCCTTCGCCCGGGCGACGCGGCCGCAGACGCTGACCGCACTCACGGTTCGGACCTCGGCGGAGGAGACCGATCAGCTGATGCGCGAGTGGGAGGAGCGTGACGTTCCGGTTCCGCTGACGGTGTTGGACTCCTCGTTCCGCGACGTCACCCGTCCGGTGATCGAGTACATCGCCCGACTGCGCCGTGAAGGTCCCCGCGATGTCGTGTCCGTGTTCATCCCCGAGTATGTCGTGGGCCACTGGTGGGAGCACGTGCTTCACAACCAGAGCGCTCTGCGGCTAAAGACACGGTTGTTGTTCCAGTCGGGTGTCATGGTCACCAGCGTCCCGTTCCGACTCGGGTCGGCCGATGCCGCCGAGGCCCGCCGCGCCGAGACACTGGAGGAGCTTGAGGCCCAGGACCGGGCGGATCTTGTGGCACGCTGACCGTATGACCAGCCAGCCGTCGGCAGACGTCGCAGCCGCGGCAGACGTCTTAGCCACGACCACCCCGATCGTGGCTCTGCGACCCTCGGCCGGCGGCCTTTCGTGGCCCAGGCGCTGGGCAGGTCTGCTGATCGTGGCCTTGGGCCTGCCGCTGCTGACTGCCGTCCTGGTGGCGGCCCGTTCCGACCTGTCCGTCCAGAGCATGCTGCTGATCTACCTTCTCGCGGTGGTGGTCGTGGCTGTGGTCGGCGGGGTCGTGCCGGCGCTGCTCAGTGCCGTGGCCTCGTTCTTCCTGGTCAACTGGTTCCTCACGCCCCCCTACTACACCCTGGCGGTGGAGAGCCGCGAGGCGGCGATCGACCTGGTCGTGTTCGTTCTCGCCGCGATCCTGGTCAGCGTCACCGTCGAGCTCGGTGCCCGGAACCGCGAAGCGGCTGAGCGCATCCGCGTCGAGTCGCGTCTGATCTCCCAGCTCAGCTCGGCGGAAATCAGCCAGGCCTCGCTGATGGCGGTGCTCGAGCAGGTGCGCGGCCTGTTCGGGATGAGCACCGTCGCCCTCGTCGACCCGGCCGTTCGTGATGCTCCGCTGGCGTTGCTGGGACCGACGCCCTCCGGACCCCCCACCCTGACCGTGGCCGGCACCGACGGCCTGCAGCTCCTGGGCTACGGGCCAGAGATCTACGCCGAGGATCGGCGACTGCTCGGTGTGCTTGCCGTCATGGCCAGCCGAGCGTGGCAGGGCCAGCAGCTGGCCGAACAGGCGGCGCAAGCCCATCAGCTCGCCGAGACCGACCGGGTCCGTTCAGCGCTGCTCGCCGCAGTGGGCCATGACCTGCGTACGCCGCTGGCCGGGATCAAGGCCGCAGTCTCGAGCCTGCGCCAGGAGGACATCGCGTGGACCCCGGAGGAGGAGCACGAGCTCTTGCTGACCGTTGAGGAGTCGGCCGACCGGCTCGACGACCTCATCTCCAACCTCTTGGCGATGACCCGGATCCAGGCCGGCGCCGTATCTGTCCAGATCAGCGCCGTGGCGCTTGACGAGGTGGTGGCGCGAGCGCTGTTGGGGCCAACGGCGAACGTCACCATCGACGTACCCGAGGACCTTCCCCTGGTGCAGGCCGATGCCGGGCTGTTGGAAAGGGTCGTGGCCAATCTGGTGGACAACGCGCGCCGGTTCAGCCCGGACGGCATACCTGTGCTGGTTCATGCCCAGCAGGTGGGCGCTGCGGACGGTTCCGCCATCCAGGTGCGCCTTGACATCATCGACCACGGTCCTGGGATCCCGACGTCCCAGCGGGGCAGGATGTTCGCACCGTTCCAACGTCTCGGCGACCACAACGTCACAGGAGGCCTGGGCCTGGGTCTGGCGATCGCCCAGGGGTTCACCGAGGCCATGAACGCCCGGCTCGTTCCGTCGGAGACACCGGGCGGTGGGCTGACGATGACCATCAACCTTCCGACAGTCCCATGACAAGGGTGCTCATCGTCGAGGACGAGCCACAGCTCCGAAGGGCACTGGGCATCAACCTGCATGCCCGCCGGTATGACGTCGTGACCGTTGCCGACGGAGGCGGCGCATTACGAGCCGCAGCCGCGAACCCGCCAGACCTGGTCATCCTCGATCTCGGCCTGCCCGACATGGACGGGGTGGACGTGATCCATGGCCTGCGCGGCTGGACCCAGGTCCCGATCATCATCCTGTCTGCGCGTGACGGCCAGGGCGACAAGGTGGACGCGTTGGATGCCGGAGCCGACGACTACCTCACCAAGCCGTTCGGGATGGACGAGCTGCTCGCGCGGATTCGTGCCGCCCTGCGCAGAGCTCAACCCAATGAGGACGCCCCCGTCATTACCACCGAGACGTTCACCGTCGACCTGGCCGCCAAACGAGTCACCCGTGCCGACGTCGAGGTCCGGCTCACACCCACCGAGTGGCACCTGCTCGAGGTCCTCACTCGCTATCCCGGTCGGCTGGTCACCGGCAAGCAGCTCCTGCAGGAAGTCTGGGGCCCCACGCACGGAGCTGAGACGAACTACCTACGGGTCTACATGGCCCAGCTGCGTCGCAAGCTCGAAGCCGAACCAGCCCATCCGCGGCACCTGATCACCGAACCCGGTCTCGGCTACCGCTTCGAGCCCTAAAGCGCGCCACCACTGCGCACCACCGCATCGGCAACCGGCGACGCGTCCAACTTTTGCCTAGGCCCTGACCTCGTTGTGGATCTCGAATCCGGTCTCCTCGGGCGGCGCCGTGAATCCGCCGGCGATACCCGCCGCCATACGCGGCATGAGGGTGCCGTCACGGAACCGCTCCCAGCTCTCACGCGAGTCGTGAACGGCGATGATCGTCCAGCCGTCGGCCGACGGACCCCCTGCGTGATAGATCTGTCCCTCGGGCAGTCCCCCGCCCTCAGGGTGCACTGCCGCAATCGACGCCTCGTACTGTTCCTTCGTGCCACCAGCGAACGTGTGGACGACTCCATACGCCATGTGTCTACCCTCTCTCGTGCCCTGGTCAGGCTTGCCTGTTTGGTAAGGCTTGCCTGACCACACAAGCACAACGGCGCATCGATGTCATCCACCACCAAGACGAGGCCGAACCAATCGTATTTGCGCGTCAGGCGCTGCTCGAGCTACGAAGTCGCGCCAGCGAACAAGGCCGAGAGGTCGAGCGAGGGGACGTGCCGCTGGCAGGCGAGGGAAAGGTACTTACGGGCGACAGCGTCCTTGCCGAAGCCGAGGACAGTGCTCAACAAACCGACCGCCTTCGCGAGATCCCCTGGAGTTGCCTTGGAGACTGCACGTCGCCACATCGCGTCTTCAAGAGAGTTGAAAGCCATCTGCACTTCGGAGATGTCGTAGCCGTGGTTGAAGCGATCGAGTGCGATCCCCTCGGCGAAGGCGCTCATCTCGGCAAGGTCGCGATTTCGGATGGCGTCCAGGACCAGCCTGAACAGGCTGTCCAGTGCCTGCCGCGTGAAGGCCTCCCCCGCCAGCTCGTAGTGGGTGACATGTGCACGGTGAAGGGCGGAGTATGCCTCGTCCACCACCCCTGACTCAGCCTCTAGCAGAAGGTCGTCGAGGTCCATGTGCACCATCTCCAATCGTTGTCCATTCTGTCACGGGGGATGGTTCAGCGAAGGCCCCTCGGCATACCCGCGCGCCTCATCTTGCTGCGTTCCTCGTCACGTGACCGCACTCTCGTCAGCGCACCGTGATGGACGGCATACGAAGCGCGGAAGAAGCGGGCATCCCCAGCGCGGCAGCGACATCCGAGAGGTCCGGCAGCATCGAGCTGACGACCGCCCGCGGGTCCTCGGTGTTCTTCGCGCGTCCCAGTCGGGCCAGCGGACCCACATGAAGGGCGCGTAGCACCGGGGCGTCGTCGGACAAACCCGCGCGCAGGCGGGCGATGCGTATGGCGTCGCGTAGCCCGCCGAGCTCGTCGACCAGGCCGATGCCGAGCGCGTCGCTGCCAGTCCATACCCGTCCACGCGCGACGGCCTCGATCTCGGCGACCGGGCGGCCGCGGCCCTGCGCGACCTTGGCCACGAAGTCGACATAGATCGCGTCGATGGTGGCGGCGAACCGCTCGCGCTCGTCGTCGCTGAAACCGCGCCGCGGCGAGAACATCAGCGACCGGGAGCCCTGCGACACCGATCCCGTGGTCACCCCTATGCGATCGAGCAGCTCGCGCACGACCATCTTGCCGCCGAAGACGCCGATGGACCCGGTGAGCGTCGAGGGCAGCGCGACGATGACGTTGGCCGGGCAGGCGATGTAGTAGCCGCCTGACGCCGCCGCCTCGCCCATCGACACGACGACGGGCTTGCCCGCCTCGCGCACGCGGCACACCTCGCGCCAGATCGTGTCGGAGGCGACGGCCGAACCCCCCGGGGAGTCGATGTGCAGGACGACCGCGCGGTTGCTCGTCGTTGGTCGCGGCGCGCAGGGATGCCCCGATCGAGTCGCTGCCGACCTGGCGTCCCATCGGTCCGCGACGCGTACGCCCGGACGCGATCACGCCGCGCACCTCGACGAGGGCGACGTGGCCGCGTCTGCGCGCCGGCACATGCGGACGACGCCCTGGACGCCACCGATCGGCGAACAGGAGCTCAGCGTCGGCGCCAACCCGCGAGCGCATCGCGGCGTACACCTCGTCGCGATATCCAAGCGCGTCAACCAGACCGGCCTCGAGCTCCTCGGGGGCAGTCCGCGGCCCGGTGTCGACGAGCTCGCGCACGCGCACGGCCTCGATCGCTCGACCAGCGGCGATCGCGGCGACCGCTTCGGTGAAGACGGACTCGGCGAGGCGGTCGAGGGCGATGCGGTGGGCCTCGGTGAGCTCGGTGCGCATGTAGCGGTCGGCGGCGTTCTTGAACTCGTAGCGTTGCTCGAGCTGCGGCTCGATGCCCAGGCGGTCGAGCGCGCCGCGGACGAATGTCGTCTCTACCCCGACGCCGAGCAGGCCGAGTCCTCCGCCGGGCTGCAACCAGATGGTGTCGAAGCCGGTCGCCAGCACATACGCGGCCATGTCGCCGGAGCCCTCGCCGAAGCTCTCCGCCCACGCGAACGTCGGCTTGCCACTCGCGGCGAAAGCGCGCACACCAAGGCGCAGCTCCTGCATGGTCGCCCACGGCAGCGCTCCCCCGACCTTGGCAATCAGCCCGACGACGTGACGGTCGGCTGCGGCCTCGTGCAGCGCACGCAGGATGGAACGGAGCTGGGGGCGGCCGCGGGCGCGCAGCCGGGCCAGAGGGTCGTCCGAGTCCACTTCGGCGGGAAGCTCGGTGAGGTCCATCTCGAGCAGCAGGGACGGTCGGTGACCAGGCAGCGCCAGCATGCAAACCACTTTAGGGCGCGGCCGAGCACCTGTGTCAGTGCTAGCCGATACGGTGCCTGTCGTGGGTCGAATCCTGTTCTCGCAGCCGGGTGCCGCTGCCGTCATGGCACTCCGAACCGTCCTCGATGAGGTGCGCGCTGGTGATCCACTCGCGCCCGTTGACGTGATCGTCCCGACCGGTGTCGCCGGCGTCACCGTGCGCCGGGCCGTCGCTGGTGTTGGTGGGCTCGCCAACGTGAGGTTCAGCGCCCTGCCCCAGGTTGCCGAACGTCTCGCTGCACGGCACCTCGCGCTCACTGGTCAATCCGTATCCCGACCGCTCACCGCCGCGGTACGCAGCCAGGCCGTTCGCTCCACCGTCGCGAGCGCCGACGGCATGTTGGCCCGGGCAGCGAAGCACCGGGCCACGCTGAGCCTGCTCGACGGTCTGATGGCCGAGCTCGACGAGGTCCAGCTCGACCCTGCTGCCGTGGTCCGAGAGACGTTGTCTCCCAACGGTGTTGAGGTGCTGGACCTCTTCACCGACTACCGCTCCCGCGTCGGCCACCTGGTGGCTCCGGGGCAGATGCTCTTGCGGGCGATCGAGGCCATCGAGGCAGGCAACGCTCCCCCGACGCAGGTGATCCTCTACTCACCCAGTCGGCTCACCTCGGCGGAGATCGTGTTCCTGCGCGGCCTGCACCACCATGATCGCCTCAGCGCTGTGCTCACCGGCTCCCCCGACGACACCTCCCTGTGGCTCCACGAGGCGATGGGCAAGGTGCCAGCGGAGCCCAGCCGGCCGGCATACGAGGACATTCCTCCGAGCCGGATGCATCTGACCGTTGCCCCGGACGCCGAGGAAGAGGTTCGTCTGGTCGTCCGCAGAGTGCTGTCACACCTGGAGGAAACGACATGCCGTCCCGAACGGATCGGCATCGCCTACCGGGCCAGCACTCCCTACGCTCGGCTGTTGCGCGAGCAGCTCAAGGCCGCCGGGGTGCCGCATCACGTGCCGAGCCAGCGCACTCTCGACCAGACGATCGCCGGCCGGGTCGCCCTGGGGCTGCTGGATCTGCAGCTGCGCGACTTCCCCCGGGCTGACGTGATCCGCTGGCTCTCCGACGGCCCGTTGCTCGACGCGGACGGGCGCAGCCTGCCAGCCGACTGGTGGGACCGCCTGTCCCGAGAGGCGGGGGTCGCTCGTGGGGCCGACAAGTGGGCCGAGCGGCTCGAGCTCCATGCGGCTGACCAGGAACGGCGAGCGGCCGGGCTCACCGCCGACGAGACCAAACAGGTCGAGGGCCTTCAACGCAGAGCAACCGAGGTGCGCGCGCTCGCGAAGTTCGTCGCCTCGGCGGCGGCAGCCGGTGAGCGGGTTGTCAACGCGGTGTCGTGGGCAGACGTCGCCGGGTCGCTTGCTTCGGCAGTCAAGCTCATGCTGGGGATGCGCCCGAAGGTCGACGCGTGGACCAGCAGTGACCCGACCCTCGCCTTCGAGGTCGCGCTCGAACAGACCTCGTATGACGCGGTGCTGGCGTCCGTGGCGGCACTCGCCGAGCTGGACGACGCCATCGAGGCACCCACTCCGTCGACCGTCATCGACGCGCTGCGCACCGAGCTGGACCGATCGGTGTCCAGCGGCACGACGTTGGGTCGCGGTGTCCTCGTGGGACCGTTCAGCCAGTTCGTCGGCAGCGACGTCGAACTGCTCTGCGTCGTCGGCATGACCGAGGACTCCTTCCCGCCGCGGACGCGAGAGCACGCGATCCTGCGCGACGCCGACCGCGTCCAGATCTCCGGCCAGCTGCGCACCGTGGCGGCACGGCGCGGCGACGAGCACAAGCGCTGGCTAGCGGTGCTGCACTGTGCCCAAGACATCGAGCTGAGCTACCCACGGGCCGACACCCGTTCGCAGAGAAGGCAGTTCGCGGCCCCATGGTTCCTGGAGCAGGCCACGCGCCTCAACGACGACGAGCTGGTGGGCGCCAGCACCGTGGACGAGCTCGACCGACCCTGGCTCACGGCATACCCGTCGTTCATGGACTCGCTCACGAAGGCGACTACGTTCGCATCCGCGAACGAGCTCGAAGTCTCGATGGCGATGCACTGCAGCCTCGACGCTCTCGCCGCGGATGACCCTCGGCTCCTTCGTGGCCTCGAGGCAAGCCAGGCCAGAGCGATGGGCGAGTTCGGCCCATGGACCGGCCAGACGGGGCCGCTACCCGAGGGAAAGCTGCGTGAGGGGGTGAACCGCGGCCTGTCGGCGACATCGCTCCAGGAGTGGGCGACGTGCCCTGCCAGTCACTTCTTCAAACGGGTCCTGGGGATCCGTGACCTGGAGGATCGCGCGAGCGCGGACAACATCGACCCGCGTGACAAGGGGACGTTGGTCCACACCGTGCTCGAACAGGTCTTCCGGGCTCATCTTGGGACACCTGACGCCCCCGGCATCGAACCCGAAACCCCTTGGACCACAACCGATGTCGCAGTGGCGCGCAAGTTGCTCGCAAAGGAGGCAGCTGCTCTCGACGCTCTCGGTCTGACCGGTCGCGAGGTGCTCTGGGCGGCCCATCTGTCGCGACTGCGGCGGGCTCTGGCCCGCATTCTGGCCACTGACACTGACCTGCGCGCCGCGCGTGGATCCTGGCCCATCCACGTTGAAGCGACCTTCGGTCGCCACGGCGCCGATCCGCTCGTGCTCAACCTTCCGAAACAAGGGCCAGTGCCGTTCTCCGGCGCCATCGACCGCGTCGATGCCACAGCATCCGGGGACCTGATCGTCATCGACTACAAGACAGGTGGGGGCAAGGACTACCGAAAGCTCCCCGAGCTCGGCAAGGGAACATCTGAGGTCGACCTGATCGACCGGGGCCGCAAGCTGCAGCTCGTCCTCTACGCGCTCGCCGCCCAAGCAGTCTCAAACCGTCCGAAGGCGCAGATTGAGGCGTACTTCTGGTTCGTGGAGCAGGGAGCCTTGCGTCGTGGTGGCGTCATCGACGACGCCCAGGTGACGCAGATGGAGGCGGTCCTCGACGTGTTCGTGGGCGGCATTCGTGACGGCATCTACCCGGCGAATCCCGGTGAGGCAGACTCCTACCCGCGTGAGACGTGGGCCTCATGTACCTACTGTCCCTACGACCGGGTGTGCCCCTCGACGAGGCTCGAGCAGTGGCGTGGGATGCGAGAGGATCCGGCGGTCCAGCCTTACGCCGGCATCGCCGACCCGCAGGACGACGAACCGACCACGGACGCGGAGGTTCCGGCATGACCAAGCCAGCCGATGATGCTGACCGCGAGCTCATCCGCACATCACATGAGGAGACGTTGTTCGTCGAGGCCGGGGCGGGCACGGGCAAGACCACCTCGCTGGTCGCGCGCGTCGTGCACATGGTGGCGACGGGCCACCTCGCCCAGATCGGTGATCTGGCCGCGATCACCTTCACCGAGAATGCCGCGTCCGAGCTGCGCAGCCGCATCCGGGAGGGTCTGGAGGAGGCCAGCCGGGGCGAGCACCTCGAGACGCGATATGACGAGGGGCAGCGAGATCGGTGCCTCGTTGCCCTCCGTTCGCTCGAGGACGCCGTGATCATGACCCTGCATGGCTTCTCCGCCCGCATCCTCGGCGAAGCGCCGATCGAGGCCGGCTTGCCGCCAGGCTTCGCGGTCGCTGAGACGATGACCAGCTCGGTCAGCGCGGACGACGCGTGGCGCGGCTTCCTGGACGAGCTGCTCGACGATGTGGCTGTTCGGCCTCAGCTGCTTGCCGGAGTGGCCATCGACCCGCGCATCCTGACCACGCTCAACGAGACGGCAGGCGCCATGTCGGGATCGTGGGACAGGTTGGTCGACCACCCTCTTCATGTGCGCCCACTGCCCCGCATGGACGGGCGTGAGGTGGTCGCCGCTCTTCGTGAGGCGCTGAAGGATCGTGGCCGATGGCCAATCGGCGACCCCCTCACGGCATACCTCGAGGGGAGCACGACCGCGGCGCGGAAGGAGCTCGAGGAAGCCACAGACCCGATAGCCGTGCTCGAGATCCTCAAAGAGACGCCGTTGGGTTCGGCGGCCGGCCGGGCGCCTGCGTGGAAGGGCGTAGGCCTCGACAAGACCAATGTCATCAATGCCTTGACTGACGCAGAGAACGCACGTCTCATGCTCATCAGCGACGTCGGGGCGGCAGTGACCGAGACGCTGGCCGCCAAGGTGCAGGACTGGGTGCTCGTCGAGGCAGGGCGTCGCCGTTCCGAGGGCTCCCTGGACTTCCATGACCTGCTCGTGCTTGCGCGAAACCTGTTGCGTGACAGGCCTTCTGTGCGTCGTCGCTTGCACGATGCTTGGCCGGTCATCTTGGTCGACGAGTTCCAGGACACCGACCCTCTCCAGGTCGAGATCGTGCATCTGTTGGCGGGATCACACGACGACAAGACGCAAGATGACAAGACACCGACGAGAAAGGCACCCAAGGGCTGGGAGACCGTCCCGGTCGAACCGGGCCGACTCTTCTTCGTCGGTGACGCCAAGCAGTCGATCTTTCGCTTCCGCAGGGCCGACATCGACACGTTCTGGGCTGTGGGAGGCCGATACCGCCAGGGACAGAAAGCCCTGACCGTCAACTTCCGCAGCGTTCCCGGGGTCATCCAGGCCGCGAACGCTGTCTTCCAGCCGCTCATCGGCGACGACCCAGCCTCAGGGATCGCCTACTCTCCGCTTCAAGAGTTCCGAAAGGCCACGGCGCCGAAAGCGGGGGCCGAGACGATCGGCGCCGTGCCGGTGCATCTGCTCGGGGGGCCGCAGGGGGCCAACATGGCGGCGATCCGGATGAGCGAGTCGGCGCACATCGCCGACCTCGTCGTCCGCGCCAAGGCGGAGGCCTGGGTGGTTGGCAAGGTGAGCCGCCAGGCGTCATACAGAGACATCGCGATCCTCCTGCCCACCCGAGCCTCGCTCGGGTCGCTCGAGCGGGCGTTGTTGGCCCGAAACGTGCCGTATCGCGTCGAGAGCCGTTCGCTCGTCTGGGCCACGGACGCCGTGCGCGACCTGGTGACCATGTTGCAGGCGATCGACAGTCCCTCCGATGAGGTGGCCGTCCTTGCGGCGCTGCGTCACCCTGGGCTTGCCTGCACCGATGCGGCGCTCCTGGACTGGCGCGCGTCGGGCGGACGCTGGAACTACATGGCCACGGCACCAGAGTCGCTTCCGCTGAATCACCCTGTCGCTGCTGGATTTTCGGAACTTCGTCGCTGGCACGAGGCGCGATGGTGGATGCCGGTGAACGAGCTCTTGGCAGCGCTGGTGCGCGAGCTGCGCCTGGTCGAGCTGACCGCGGCGAAGAAACGACCGCGTGACCACTGGCGTCGGATCCGGTTCGTCGTCGACCAGTCGCGGGCCTGGTGCGATGCCGGCGGTTCGGGACTGGGCGGTTTCGTGGACTGGGCGATACGACAGATCGAGAACGAGGCGGACGTCCTTGAGACGGTCGTGCCCGAGCCGGACGACGACGCCGTGCGCATCCTGACCATCCACGGGTCAAAGGGACTGGAGTTCCCGATCACCATCGTGGCCGGCCTGGCGTCGACGGGCGGGCGACCGTCAAGACTCGTATGGGACATCGACGGGAAGCCGCAGATCCGGCTCAAGAAAGCTGCGTTGGAAACCCCCGGCTATGCCGGGGCGAACAATTTGGAAGACAAGGAGTCGAAGCTGGAGTCCACGCGACTGCTCTACGTCGCGCTGACCCGTGCCATGGACCATCTCGTGGTCGGCTGCTACTACAAGCAGTCGAAGAACGGCCAGAAGTCGCATGCCCAGAAGGTGTGGGACCTGCTGTCGAACAGCGTTCTCGCAGTGAATGATTCGATGTCAGCCGGCTCCACCATCGAGGCCGCCACCGAGCCTCTGCCGACCGATGCAGGCGGATCTTTGACGATCTCTTTGCCTGGCCGCGATGAGTTCGCGCGCGCCCGCGACGAGTTGTTGGTTGCCGTCAATGCGCGGGTGGCGACGAGCCCGACGGCGCTGGTCAAAGAAGCGCTTGTCACGGCTGCGGTGGAGGAGGCGGCCATTGGGGAGGCGAACGAGCAGGCTGCTGCCGAGGACGTCACAACGGCCGGTGACGTCACGCCGAAGAAGTACCCCCGGCGCTGGTCCAACAAGGGGACGGCGATCGGGACCGCCGTCCACCGCGTGCTCGAGCTGGTCGACCTGGCGAACCCGAACGACGACGAGATCATGCGGCTCGCCGAGCTGGCCTGCGCGGAGTCTGAGATCCCCGAGCTGGTCAAGAACGTTGCGGGTCGTGCGGGCACGGCGTTGGGCACCGACGTGGTGCGGCAGGCCGGCCAGGCGGGCCGTGCCTGGCGCGAGGTCTATGTCATCACCCGCGACGGTGACCGCTACGTCGAGGGCTATATCGACCTGCTGGCCGAGCCCTCCGACGGGAAGCTCGTGGTGGTCGACTACAAGACCGACAGGGTCGACTCGGCAGAAGACGTCGCAGCCAAGAAGGCCTACTACGCCCCGCAGCTGGCGCAGTACGAAAAGGCAGTGAAGGCAGTCGTCGGGGTGGACGACGTCACCGCGCAACTGGTCTTCGCCACGCCTGCCCCCACCATCGCGAAGGGTTGTTGTTCGGGGTGACTCCTGCCAGAAGGTGACCGAGTAGCGCGGCTGGGGCGGGCGGTGGGTGAACACGAAGTCCGGCCGGCCACCGAGCGGCATCGGGTCGAGATGAGCGATGTGGTCGTCGGTCCCCCGTCCCATCGCGAGCGCATCCACGCTCTCCAGGAATGATCCGACAACCTTGTCCTGCTCAAATCAGCCCCTCGTTTGGTCCATCAGCACGTCGTGCCCGTCGTTGGGGCCGATAACCCGGCGTATAGCCGATAACCCGGCGTATATTCGAACGAACGGGCCAGTCCGCCGCCGCACAGCCAGATCCACAGCCTGTTCGTCAATCGCCCTCGCCCGCCGGAGACGTCCCATGAGTGACCAGTTCGAGACCTCCTTCTACTCGCTCCTTGGCGTGTCGTCCCGGGCATCCAGCAAGGAGATTCAGGCGGCCTATATAAGGCTCTCACGAGAGTTCCACCCCGACTCGAGCACAGAGGCCGAAGCCGAGGAAAGGTACAAGCTGATCAGCTGGGCCTACGCGGTAATTGGTCGTGATCCGGTCGTCCGAGCAGAATACGATCGAGAGTGCAGGGCCCGAGCCGCCCGAGGCACCCTCGTCCCGAGCGAGATCAACCTG
>DATCNE010000276.1:0-35087 GCA_036565395.1 Dermatophilaceae bacterium | reverse complement strand
CGACCTGGTCTGCTCGTGGGGCCCGATGATCCTGGGCCACGCGCATCCCGATGTGCTGGCCGCGGTCCAGGGTGCGGCGCTCAAAGGGTTCAGCTTCGGGACACCGAGCGAGAACGAGGTCGCCCTGGCCGAAGAGATCGTGGCCCGGGTCGCCCCCGTCGAGCAGGTACGCCTGGTCAACAGCGGAACTGAGGCCACGATGAGCGCCCTACGTCTGGCCCGAGGGTTCACCGGCCGGTCCAAGGTCGTGAAGTTTGCAGGGTGCTACCACGGGCACGTCGACGCGTTCCTCGTGTCAGCGGGCAGTGGTCTGGCGACGTTCGCCCTCCCGGACTCCGCGGGCGTCCCGGCTTCCACTGCCGTCGAGACGATTGTGTTGCCCTACAACGATGTTGAGGCGCTCGAGGCGGCCTTCGCCGAGCATGGCGACCAGATCGCGGCATTGATCACCGAGGCCTGTCCCGGCAACATGGGGATCGTGCCACCGCTGCCCGGGTTCACCGAGGCCCTTCGGCGCGTCACCACCGCGCACGGTGCGCTACTGATCTCCGACGAGGTCATGACCGGGTTCCGTTGCAGCGCCTCGGGTTGGTACGGACTCGAGGGCCCGTATGACGGCGGTGCACCTGACCTGTTCGCCTTCGGCAAGGTCATGGGTGGCGGCTTCCCGACGGCAGCCTTCGGTGGTCGCGCCGACATCATGGCGATGCTCGCTCCCGACGGACCCGTCTATCAGGCCGGAACGCTGTCCGGCAACCCGGTGGCGAGCGCGGCCGGCGTTGCAACGCTGCAGGGGTGCACCCCTGCCGTCTACGACAGGCTCGGGGTTGTGAGCAGGACGATCGCGGACGCGGCGTCCGCGGAGTTCTCGCGGTACGGCATACCGCACATGGTGCAGTGGGCCGGAAGCATGTTCAGCATCTTCTTCCGTGAGGGGGCCGTGACCAACTACGACCAGGCCAAAGCCCAACAGACGCAGGCCTTCTCGGCGTTGTTCCAGTCCATGCTCAGCCAGGGAGTTCACCTGCCGCCGAGTGCCTTCGAGACGTGGTTCGTCAGTGCGTCGCACGATGACGCGGCGGTCGACCGGGTGCTGACCGCCCTTCCCGTGGCGGCGAAGGCCGTTTCAGAGTCGTTTGCGACAATCTCAACATGACAAAGCCTGCCGGTGTCACCAACCGGACTGTCGTGCATCTGCTTCGCCACGGAGAGGTGCACAACCCCACCGGCGTGCTCTATGGCCGACAGCCTGACTTCCACCTGTCGGACCTCGGTCGCGAGATGGCCGAGGCGGTCGCTGCCCATCTTGCCGACCACGACATCACCGTGGTCGTAGCCTCGTCACTGGACCGCGCGCGGGAGACTGCGGCGCCGATCGCCTCGGCCCATGGTCTCGCGATCGCCACGGACGACAGGGTGATCGAGGCCGACAACTACTTCGAGGGCAAGACCTTCGGAGTCGGTGACGGTTCGCTGAGGTACCCGAAGCACTGGCCCAAGCTGATCAACCCGTTCAAGCCTTCGTGGGGGGAGCCATACGAAGAGATCGCTGCACGGATGCTCGGGGCCATCGCAGCCGCACGGCAGTCGGCTCGTGGTCACGAGGCTGTGATCGTCTCCCACCAGCTGCCGGTCTGGACCGTGCGTGCCAAGCTCGAGGGTCGCCGTCTCTGGCATGACCCCCGCAAGCGTGAGTGCGCACTGGCCTCGTTGACCTCCCTGGTGTACGTGGGTGACGAGCTCGAGTCGATCACCTACAGCCAGCCGGCCGCCGCACTTCTGCCCCGAGCGAGCAAGACGGCAGGCGCATGAGCTCGGTCGCATAGATGTTCCAGAAGGCGATCTTCACGAGGCTCGCGGCTGCCGTCGCGGTGGGAGCACTCTGCCTGGGCGCAGCGGCCTGCAGCAGCGACGCCAACTCCATCGCGGCACAGGCCAAGTCCGGCGACGGCAAGGGGTTCGTCTCTGGGGACGGCACGATCGAGCGGGTGGCGCCGAAACAGCGCTCGACCCCCTTGACCGTGAGCGGTACGACGCTCCAAGGAGTGCCGTGGACTGTCGCCGATGCCAGAGGCAAGGTCCTGGTCCTGAATGTGTGGGGCCAGTGGTGTGGCCCCTGCATCGCCGAGATGCCGCACCTGCAACGGGTCTGGTCACAGGTGGCCGCCACTGGAGAACCGGTGCAGTTCATGGGGATCAACTACCGCGACGGGGCCGACACCGCCAGGGCCTTTATGCGAGCGAACAAGATCACCTACCCCTCGCTCGAGGACGACGGTGGACGCACCTTGTTGGCCCTGCGTGGCAAGGCGAACACCACACCGACGACGCTGGTCCTTGATCGGCAGGGCCGCATCGCCGCCCGGGTCTCAGGCCCGGTGACGGCTTCCACTCTGAGCGGGCTGGTCAACGACGTCCTCGGCGAGAGCGCGTGATCGCTGACGCGGGCAGCACCATCACGTCCGGTGCCCTGCCGCTGGCTGTCCTGTTGGCTCTTGCGGCCGGCTTCGTCTCCTTTGCCTCCCCCTGTGTCCTTCCCCTGGTGCCGGGGTTCCTTGGCTATGTGACCGGCCTGTCCGGGGTCACGCTCGACCAACGCGGCCGGAGTCGGCTCATGCTCGGGGCGCTCCTGTTCGTTCTCGGGTTCAGCGCCGTGTTCATCGCGGTGGCAGTGACCGTCTCCTCTGCCGGTGCCCTGTTGAAGGAGCACCAGAGCCTGCTGATGCGCCTCGGCGGGGTCATCGTGATCCTCATGGCGATGATGTTCATGGGGGTCGGCAACCAGCGCACGTTCGCGCCCCGGTGGAAACCGGCCGCTGGCTTGGCCGGAGCGCCACTGCTGGGGATGGTGTTCGGCCTGGGGTGGGCCCCGTGCACCGGCCCGACCTTCGGCGCGATCATCGCCCTCTCGACCGCGCTGTCCGGCGACCAACAGGCCATGGGCCGCGGAGTTGGACTGGCCACGGCGTACTCGGCGGGCCTGGGACTGCCCTTCTTGCTGATCGCCGGTGGCTACGCTCGTGCCGGCAGGGCCTCACGCTGGCTACAGACGCATCACCGGGGCATCCAGAACGCGGGCGGGGCTCTGCTGCTGGTCGTCGGGCTGTTGCTCATGACCGGTCTGTGGGAGAGCGTGACCACGGCGATCCAGACCGGTCTGGTCCAGCAGTTCCGGACGGTGCTGTGATGACGGGTGTTGTGATGACGGGGGAGCTGGGATGACTCAGAGTCGCATGGACACCCGACCGGACGAGAGCGACGTCACCCAGCCGGCGCTGGGCCCTGTCGGCATGATGCGCTGGGCGTGGCGGCAGCTCACGAGCATGCGGACGGCGCTGTTCCTGTTGCTGCTGCTGGCGATTGGAGCGGTGCCGGGCTCGATCTGGCCGCAACGCAATATCGACGCTGGGCGGGTCGCAGACTATCTGGCCAGTCACCGGAGCACCGGCCCCTGGCTCGATCGTCTCGGCTTCTTCGACGTCTACTCGTCGTCATGGTTCGCTGCGATCTATCTGTTGCTGTTCGTGTCGCTGGTGGGCTGTGTTGTTCCGCGCTCCAAGATCCACTGGCGGGCGATGCGGGCGCAGCCCCCACGGGCGCCGAGCAGACTGGAGCGGCTCCCCGAGCATGGCGAGATCGAGGTCGATGGCGCACCCGAGGACGTGCTCCGGGTGGCACAGGCGGTCCTGGAGTCGAAGCGCGTCCTGGGCAGGCACAGTGGGCTCAGGCGCTGGCGGATTCGCTCCACCGACCAGCCTGAGCCGGCAGGCGCCAGTGATGGCCGGTCGAGTGATGGTCTGTGGCTCAGCGCCGAGTGCGGCTACCTGCGAGAGACCGGCAACCTGGTCTTCCACGCCGCGCTGATCGTCGTCATCATGGCGGTGGCCGTCGGGCACCTGTTCGGATGGCGCGGCGACCGCATCCTGGTCACCGGCAAGAGCTTCTCGAACACGATCTCTGCCTATGACACCTTCGACCCTGGCCCCTGGGTCGACACCGAGGGTCTCTCGCCGTTCACGGTTGCGGTGGGCAGGCTTGATGTCACGTTCGAGGAGCGGGCCGGTGGTGCCCAGCGTGGCGCCCCACGCGACTTCACGGCATACACGCGCACCCAGACCAGCCCGCAGGCTCCCCAGGTCAACCAGATCTTGAAGGTCAACGGGCCGTTGAAGTTTGGTGGCGCGTCGGTGTTCCTGCTCGGCAACGGGTATGCGCCAGTCATCACGGTGCGCGATGCCAAGGGCCAGGTGCTCATGCGCGAGGCCACGCCTTTCCTTCCGCAGGACGCCAACTACAAGTCGGTGGGAGCCGTCAAGGTCTCGGCAGCCAGCCCGAAACAGCTGGGGTTCTTCGGTTTCTTCCTGCCTTCGGAGTACCTCGACAAGGACTCGGGACCGTCGTCGTTCTTCCCCGACCTCAAGAACCCGGCACTGGCGCTCGGCGTCTATGAGGGCGAGCTGTATCCGCAAGGTCGGCCCCAGTCGGTCTACGCACTCAGCACCGAGAAGATGACGCAGCTCAAGAATGCCAAGGGCGAACCGTTGCGGCTGCTGCTCAAACCGGGCCAGACCGCCCAGCTGCCCGATGGCCGGGGGAGCATCACCTTTGACTCGGTCCAGCGCTGGGCTGGACTCTCGATTCGCTACGACCCGGGCAAGGTGCTGGCGCTGAGTGGTGCCGTCGCCGCGTTGCTCGGCTTGATCGCCTCGTTGATGATCCGCCGTCGCCGGGTGTTCGTGCGCGTCCGGCCGGTTGGGCGTCGTACGGTGGTCTCGATCGGCGGCTTGGCCAAGGGCGAGGATCCCGGGCTGGGAGCAACGATCGAGGACCTGCTCAGTGAGATCACGGAACGGACAGGCACCAAGGTATGACGAACGAAACCCTCTCGCAGTACGCCAACCTCGGCGTCTACTCGGCCATGGCGGTGTTCACCATTGCCATGATCGCCTTTGCCGTCGACCTGGCCGGGACCGCCCCCAAGGTGTCTTCGGCTCGGCCACGCAAGGCAGCCGGAGTGGCGATGATGCTCACGCGTCTGGGTGGTCTCCTGCTGATAGCAGCGGCGGCCATGCGCGGTCTGTCTGTGCATCGCCCACCGCTGGGCAACATGTTCGAGTTTGCCCTCGTGGGCTGCATGTTCGTCATCCTGGTCTTCGTCGCGATCAGCCTGCGCCGCGATATCCGTTGGCTGGGGCTCTTCGTGGTCGGCCCGGTCCTGTTAACGCTTGGACTGGCCATCACGGTCTTCTACACCGACGCCAGTGAGCTGCTGCCCTCGCTCAAGAGCGTCTGGCTCGTCATCCACGTCACGGTGGCCACGTTTTCGGTGGCGCTGTTCACGATTGCGTTCAGCGTCACGATCCTCCACCTGGTCCAGACGTGGCTGGAGTCGCAGGACAGGCAAGACTCTGTGGGGATGTCTCGGTTGAAAACTACCGTCAACACGGCACTTCCACCGGCGCGGTCACTGGATCGGACGGCGTACGGGATCCACGCCGTGGCCTTCCCACTCTGGACCTTCACTCTCATCGCCGGCGCCATCTGGGCCGAGCAGGCCTGGGGCCACTACTGGAACTGGGACCCCAAGGAGGTGTGGACGTTCGTGATCTGGGTCGTCTACGCCGCCTATCTGCACGCGCGTGCGACCACGGGGTGGACGCCACGGGCGGCCAACTACCTGGCCCTTGCTGGCTATGCCTGCATCTTGGTCAACTACATGGTGGTCAATGTGTACTTCGTTGGCCAGCACTCTTACTCAGGGATGTGAGCATGGCGCGCTACGCAGTGTTGCGGTTGATGATCTTCTTCGGGTTCCTTTGTGCACTGTGGCTTCTGGGTCTTCGTGATCCAGGTCAACGCTGGTGGCTGCTCATTGGGTCGGCGCTGGGGTCGGCGGTGGTGTCGTACTTCGTGCTGCTGGGGCCGAGGGCACAGCTCAGCGCCAAGATCGCGCACCGGGTCGATGAGCGGGCTCGCCGGCTGGAACAGAGTCACAGGGACGAGATCGACGAAGACGTCGAGGCGGACCAGGACTCACCGTGCGGCTGAGGCCTCAGCCCAGGTGGTGGGCAGCGCCCAGCCCGAACGCCAGCAGCGTGGCATAGACCAGCTCGAACCTGCCGGTGCCCGAGAGAACCGGGACAAGGTCCGCACCCATCGCCCCGCGCAGGACCCGGCGCGCCAAGGGCAAGGTCAGGACGAAGGACAGCAGGGCGACAAGGGCAGTCAGGTGGATGATGCCGGCCACGACGACGCAGGCGAGCGCGACCGTCAGCAGTGCGACATACAGGCGACGGGTCCGGACGTCTCCCAGGCGCACCGCCAGTGTCCGCTTGCCGTGGGACTCGTCGGTGGGGATGTCGCGCAGGTTGTTGGCGACCAGGATCGCGGAGGCGATGGCGCCGACCCCGATCGCGCCGGCGACCGAGGCGGGACTGATGGCGTGAGCCTGCGTATAGGTCGTGCCCAGCGTGGCCACCAGACCGAAGAACACGAACACGAAGACCTCGCCCAGCCCGCTGTAACCGTAGGGTCGCTTGCCCCCCGTGTAGTACCAGGCGGCGGCGATCGATGCGGCACCGATGAGCAGCATCACGAAGGAGTCGCTCAGGGTGACCAGGGCCAGTCCGAGCAAGCCGGCGCTGAAGAAGGAGAGCATCGCCGCGAGCTTGACGTTGTCGGCTCTGGCGAGTCCCTGACCCACCAGCCGCACCGGGCCCACCCGCTCCTGGTCGGTGCCCCGGATGCCGTCGGAGTAGTCGTTGGCGTAGTTCACCCCGACCTGCAGGGCGAGCGAGACCAGAAGGGCAAGGAGGGCGAAGGCGGCGTCGGCCTCGCCGAGAGCGTAGGCGGCGCCGGTGCCGACCAGGACGGGTGCGATGGCGGCGGGAAGGGTGCGTGGGCGCGCGCCCTCGACCCACTGGGACAAGGTGGCCATGGAGTTATTTCTCGCTCAGTTCAGGTTGTGGTGGTGGTGTCGCGGTGTGGTGTCTCAGTGGTGGTGTCACAGGTTACGAAGGAAGTCCGGATCGTCGTCGGGGCCACGCGGGGCAGACGGGCGGTTGGGCCTCGGGCGTCCGTTCTGTGGGCCGCGCGGCCTGCCCGTGACGAGCCAGGCGATGGCGCCGATCCCGGTCGGGGCGGAGAGCAGGATCAGCAGGATCCAGACGACCTTGGGCAGGTACTGAACGCGGCTGTCCTCGGTCTGGATCGCGTCGATCACCGTGTAGATCGCCAATACGAGCGGAATCAGGACGATGAGTACCTTTGCCATCCCGACCTCCTTGACGTGCCTCAACTGCGCTTGTATTCATCTTGTCACGAGCTCAGTCCCTGGGGTCGAAGAGCCTCCGTGCCGCAGCACGGTCGTGCTTGCCGGGGCCGCGCAGGGGAAGCTCAGACAGGATCGCGAGGCGCCGTGGCAAAGCGTGATCCGGCAGTATGCCGCGCAGCCGGGCGCGAACATCTTCCAGCGTCGGCGGTGGGCTGCCGGGTGTGACCACGATCGCGGCACTGACGACCTGGCCCCACTCCGGGTCGGGGCTGCCGACGACGAGCGCCTCGGCCACGGCATCGAGCAGAGAAAGCGCCTCCTCCACCGAGCGCGGGGCCACCTTGAGGCCGCCGGTGTTGATCAGGTCGTCGATCCGCCCGTCCACGACGAGTGCGCCGCGGTCATCGAGGTGACCGACGTCGTCGGTGCGGAACCACGCCGTGCCATCCGGGTCTTCGCTGAATGCCGCCGCGGTGAGCGCCGGTTCGCCGAGGTAGCCCTTGGCGAGGGTGGCGCCACCGAGCCGGATCCGGCCGTCGTCCTCGAGCTGCACGAGGCTGACGTCAAGTGGCTGGCCGTCGTAGACGCAGCCGCCAGCCGTCTCGCTCATGCCGTAGGTGGCGACCACCAGGACCCCGACGTCCCTGGCTCCGGCGAGCAGGCTGGAAGGTGCTGCCGCACCGCCAACCAGGACTGCGGCATACCGGGTGAGCGCCCGGCGTCCATCGGGAGAGGAGAGCAGCCGGACCAGCTGGGTCGGGACGAGGGCCGTGTAGGCCGTTGCGCCGGTAGCGATCTCACCGGTCGCTCGGGCAAACGCTGCCGCGGTGAAGCCTCCCGCCAGGTCCATGGGCACGGGAGTCGTGCCGGCGGTCAACGACCGGACCAGGACCTGGATGCCGGCGATGTGGTGGGCCGGCATGGCCAGCAGCCACTGGCCCTGGCCACCCAGCCGCTCGTGCGTGGCATCGGCAGAGGCGCGGAGGGCGGCCCGCGTCAACATGGCCAGCTTGGGCCGTCCGCTCGATCCGGATGTGGCGATGGTGAGCGCGAGGTCCTGAGGGAGGTCTGGCGGGAGGTTGTCCACGTCGTCGGGAACGGGCTGCGGAGGCTTGTCCGAGGCGTGCGGAGCCAAGGGGGGACCCGAGCCATCCAGGGCTCGTTGCAGGTCCGCGAGCACGTCGAGCACGGCCATGCCTGAGGGGACGGGCAGAGCGCGCAGCTGGGGACCACTCACCCGCTGAGACTATGTGCTGCCTGGGCGCATCGCTCTGCATGCGTGAATACTGGGTGCGTGACTGAGACAGCGCGACCTGTGGCCGTCGTAACCGGAGCGAGCAGTGGCATCGGGGCGGCCACCGCGCGTCGACTTGCCGCCGAGGGCTTCGAGGTGGTGTGCGCGGCACGGCGCGGTGACCGGATATCCGCTCTTGCCAACGAGATCCATGGCCGGGCGGTCCGTTGTGACGTCACTTCGGCCGATGACGTGGCCACGCTCGCAGCCGAGGTCGGTGAGCGCTGTGATCTGTTGGTGAATAACGCCGGTGGAGCTTTCGGTGCCGATCCGGTGTCGTCGGCGGATCTTGACCAGTGGCGGGCGATGTACGAGGTCAACGTCATCGGCGTTGTCGCGGTGACCAAGGCGCTGCTCCCCACCCTTGTGGCGTCAGAGGGCCAGATCGTGGTGATCGGGTCCACGGCAGGTCAGGTGACCTACGAGGGCGGTGGCGGCTACGCCGCAGCCAAGTTCGGTGTGCGAGCCGTAGTGGACACGCTGCGGCTCGAGCTGTGGGACCAGCCGGTGCGGGTGTGCGAGATCGCGCCCGGCATGGTGAGGTCCGGGGGCTTCGCACTGACCCGGTTCGAGGGGGACCAGGCCAAGGCCGACGCGGTGTATGCCGGGGTGGCCGAGCCGCTGACCTCAGAGGACATCGCTGACTGTGTGGCGTGGGTGGCGACCCGCCCGTCTCACGTCAACATCGACCGGATGATCGTGCGCCCGCGCGCGCAGGCGGCCAACCACAAGGTGCATCGCGTCATCGGGAGCCTCGGGTGATGGCGCGCCTCCCGATCAGCAACCCGGTCCCGGTTGAGCTTGGGACGTCTGCCGGCACGATGACTGATGGCCGGAACCGCCAGTTGCGGGACCTACGCATCTCGGTGACCGATCGGTGCAACTTCCGCTGCGTCTATTGCATGCCGAAACACATCTTCGGCAGGGACTTCGAGTTCATGGAGCGAGCTGAGCTGCTGACCTTCGAGGAGATCACCCGGCTCGCGAGGGTCGCCGTCGCGCACGGGGTCGAGAAGATCCGACTGACCGGCGGCGAACCACTGCTGCGCAAGGGTCTTGAGGAGCTGGTGGGCATGCTCGCCGCGCTGAGGACGCCGGACGGCCGCGATGTCGACATCGCCCTGACCACCAACGGGTCGGCTCTGGCCGTGAAGGCACAGTCGCTCAAAGACGCTGGTCTCAAGCGGGTGACCGTCTCTCTGGACTCGCTGGATGAGGCGACCTTCAAGGCGGTGAACGACGTGGACTTCCCGGTCGCGAAGGTCTTGCACGGCATCGAGGTGGCTCATGAGGTCGGCCTGGGCCCGGTCAAGGTCAACATGGTGGTCAAGCGCGGCCAGAATGATCAGGACATTGTGCCGATGGCCCGCCACTTCAAGGGTTCGCCCTACATTCTGCGGTTCATCGAGTTCATGGATGTGGGCTCCAGCAATGGCTGGAAGATGGGGGAGGTGGTGCCCTCGGCCGAGGTCATCAGCGCCATCAACGCCGAGCTGCCGCTGGAGGAGGTCGCTGCGAACTACGCTGGCGAGACCTCCGCGAGGTGGCGTTACCGGGATGGGGGCGGGGAGATCGGTGTGATCTCCAGTGTCACCCAGTCGTTCTGCTATTCCTGCACGCGGGTGCGGATCTCCACCGAAGGCAAGCTGTTCACGTGCCTGTTTGCGACGGAGGGGCATGATCTGCGAGCCCTCCTGCGCGGCGGATGCACGGACGAACAGCTCTCAACCGTCATGGCCAGCATCTGGCGAGAGCGCACGGACCGCTACTCGGAGCTGCGCACTGCCACGACCAACGAGTCTCGCACCACAGGGAAGCAGAAGATCGAGATGTCCTACATTGGCGGCTGAACTGATAGATCAGAGGACCACCAACGAACTGGAGCGACAGCCATGATGAATGCCTGGATCGATGCCCTGTGCGCGGAGCTGAACCTGCCGGCGGACGTGAACGTTGATGTGATCCTGGATGTTGCCCGTGAAGCTGCGCACAACGTCGAGCGTCCGGCGGCGCCGGTCACCACATTCCTGCTCGGCCGGGCCGTCGCGGGCGGTATGGACGTGAACGAGGCTGCCACCAAGATCCAGGACCTCGCAGCGCACTGGCCGACGCCCGCAGAGTAGGTCTCCTGCGGTGACGGTGTTCCAGCCCTTCCAGCCCCTGCTCGACTGATGTCGATGCCGGCGGGCATGCAGCCCGTTGTCCCAGCTGCCGACAGGCCGTTCTCGTCGCCTCTGTGTGCGCCGCCCTTCAGCGAAGGGCGTGACGAACGTCGCGTCCGGACTGCTCAGTAGTAGTAGGGGTACGGCGACCAGTCAGGGTCGCGCTTCTCAAGGAACGAGTCGCGGCCCTCGAGCGCCTCGTCGGTCATGTAGGCCAGTCGGGTCGCCTCGCCGGCGAACACCTGTTGGCCCATCAGTCCGTCGTCGGTCAGGTTGAACGCAAACTTGAGCATCCGCTGGGCGGTCGGGCTCTTCGCGTTGATCTCTCGAGCCATCTGCAGCGCCGCGGTCTCGAGGTCGGCATGGTCGGCCACGATGTTGACCGCGCCCATCCGCTGCATGTCCTCCGCGGAGTAGGTGCGCCCCAGGAAGAAGATCTCGCGGGCGCGTTTCTGCCCGACCATCTTGGCGAGGTAGGCCGAGCCGTAGCCGGCGTCGAACGACCCCACGTCGGCATCGGTCTGCTTGAACCTGGCGTGCTCGCGGCTGGCGATCGTCAGGTCGCACACGACGTGCAGTGAGTGACCGCCACCTGCCGCCCAGCCGTTGACCACGGCGATGACGACCTTGGGCATCGTGCGGATGAGGCGCTGCACTTCCAGGATGTGCAGCCGTCCGCCCTGTGCCCGAACCCGAGCAGTGTCAACGGTTTCCGCGGTCTCGCCATCGGCGTACTGGTAGCCGCTGCGCCCCCGGATCCGTTGGTCGCCGCCCGAGCAGAAGGCTCGGCCGCCGTCCTTCAGGCTGGGGCCGTTCCCGGTCAGCAGCACGGTCCCGACGTCTGGGGACATGCGGGCGTGGTCCAACGCGCGATACAGCTCGTCGACGGTGTGCGGGCGGAAGGCGTTGCGCACCTCAGGGCGGTTGAAGGCGATGCGCACGGTGCCCTTGGCAGGCCCGTCCAGAGTCGACCGGTGGTAGGTGATATCAGTGAAGTCGAAGCCCTCCACCAACGACCAGGCACTGGGGTCGAAGATCTCGCTCACCCCGTGTTCATTCGCGCTGTGTTCATTCGTGCTGTGTTCGCTCACCCCAGCGACAATAGGCGCACTCCGGGCCGTCCGTGCGCAAGGCAACAGCCGTCAAACGTGCAGTTGGGGTGGTGTGACGACTGTGTGAGCACGGAGGAGGAACGCCAGACGGGGGTAGTGCCCGTTTGACGGCGGCCCCGCCCAGGCAGAGTGCAAGACTGCGGCGGTGTTCAACCACGACGCAACCTTCGCTCGTCCGCAAGAGCGGGCGTTGTGGGCCGCACTCCTGCGTGACCGGCTCTCAATCCTGTCTGCCGAAGCGGTCGCACGATGACTGGCTCAACCGGACCCGACCTTGCGGGCCTGTTGGACGGGCTGCGGATCGTGAGCATCCCTATGCGGGTCAGGTTCAGGGGTGTGACCGTGCGTGAGGTGGCCGTGATTCACGGCCCGAAGGGGTGGGGTGAGTTCTCGCCGTTCCCGGAGTACGACGATGCCGAGGCCTCCCGCTGGTTGGCGGCGGCCATCGAGGCCGGGTGGGTCGGTTGGCCGGATCCGGTCCGCATGTCGATTCCGGTGAACGCGACGGTGCCTGCGGTCCCGGCACGCGAGGTCGCTGGGATTCTCGCGCGGTATGACGGATGCTCGACTGCCAAGGTCAAGGTCGCCGAGCAGGGTCAACGGCTCAAGGACGATGTGGACCGGGTGGCCGCGGTGCGGGACGTGATGCGAGCGCATGCGCGGATCCGGGTCGATTCCAACGGGGGCTGGACGGTCGCCGAGGCGACCGAGGCGCTGAGCCGGCTCGCGGCATACGGGCTGGAGTATGCCGAGCAGCCGTGCGCCAGCGTCGAGGAGCTGGCGGCGTTGCGAGTTGCCCTGGCACGCAACGGCATCGACGTCCTGGTGGCGGCCGACGAGTCGATTCGGCGTGCCGCTGACCCGATGCGAGTGGTACGGGAAGAAGCGGCTGACGTCATCGTGATCAAGGTGGCGCCTCTGGGTGGGGTGCGGGCCGCCCTCGACATTGCACAGGAGTGCGGGCTGCCCACCGTGGTCTCCAGCGCGTTGGACACGAGCGTCGGCATCCGCGCTGGCCTCGCGCTGGCCGCGGCCCTGCCCGAGCTGCCTTTCGCCTGTGGCCTCGGCACCCTTGCGCTGATGGCGGGTGACGTCACGGATGACTCCCTCGTGCCACTGGCCGGCTCGATTGCGTTGCGGGAGCTCACCATCGACGAGGAGCTGCTCGAGCGCTGGAAGGCTCCGGCGGACCGTGAGCAGTGGTGGCGCGAGCGGGTGATCCGCTGCCATGGGCTGCTGACCGCCCGGAGCTGATCTCAGGGCCTCAACGGGTCAAGCAGTCGCAGTCCCTCGTAGCGGGCGAACCCACGGTCAGTCGTCACCCACGTCGCCCCCTGCTCCAGGGCAAGGGCCGCCAGGTAGGCATCCGGGATGTCGTTACCGCGCAGACCGTGTTGTGACACGAGGTCGTGGAAGATCCCCCAATGGCGTTCGCCGGGCCGCACTCTCATCGCGGCGGGCGCCTCAACGAGCGAGTCGCAGAACGAGAGGGCCGCGGAAGGGGTCGACGGGTCCTGGTAGATGCGGTGGTTCGTGACCAGCCGGACCACGCTTGCCAAGACCTGCTCCGGCAACCCGACGGGCTCAGGGCCGCTCAGTGCCTGCTCCAGCCAGCTCTTGAAGTTCTCATGCCCACGGCTTTCACGGCGGAAGGCGTAGATGCAGACGTTGACGTCAAGCAGGAGCATGGATGTCCTCGTCGCCGACCAGCTGGGCGATCTGGTCTTTGTTCTCCAGATCGACCCCCAGCTGCAGGCCGGAGCCTCCGTCGCTGGGCAGGGACACCGCCCCAGTGGGTGAGCGCGGGTCGTCTGCTCGGGCCAACATCTGCCGCAAGGCATCCTCGAACACCGAGCCAATGGTGCGGTGGGTGCGGGCCGCGACTGCCTTTGCCTCGCTCAGGAGGTGATCGTCGATCGTCAGGGTGGTACGCATCGACGCATCATAACATCATCACTTCACATCATGATGCGAATGGCCTCGACCTTGGCCTCGAATACGAACCCGCGTGCAGTCAGGCCGGTCGGACGACGAGGCAGACCTGGTGGTTGCGCACCCTGGTGATCACCAGGGTCATCTCCTCCGGGCCGGACAGCCTCAGCTGACGACGCAGGCCATCGGCATCCACCGTCACCCCGCGCTTCTTGATCGTCACGCGACCAACGTCGCGATCCCGCAGCCACGCCCGAAGAGCCTTGACGTTCAACGGCATTGACTCCATGACGGTGAACCGCCGGGCATAGCCGACCTCGACGCATTTTTCCGAGGTCACGTAGCCCACGCCGGAGTCGAGCTCGACGCCGTCCACGGCCGAGGTCAGCGCACCCGTCAGCCCGGCCCGGATGACGGCCCGATCCGGCTCGTACAGCCACGCCCCGACCTGCGCCAACGACGAAGCCACCGGCGCAGACCAACCGGAAGGGCCGGCGTCCGCCTCGCGCACGGTGTACGACCGGCCTTTGGAGCCGATCACCAGCGCCGACCGCCCAGCCTTGGTCACCAGGGGGCCCCACCAGATCGCGCACTCCAGCACCTCGCCGGCGAACGATGTCCATTGTGCTTCGGTGCCCGCCGGCACCGCGGCGTGAGGCAATGACGGAGACATCTTGGCGCCGGTGGCCGGCAGCGACCTTGCGATGGACTGCACCGTTGACCACGACGGCGAGATGGCGTCAAGCCTGAAGACCCGACGGGTCCGGCCGACCGCATCCGAGACCCCCGGCGTGCGCCGCGCCGGGTCGAGCCAGGCGCCGGTATGCCGTGCCCCCTCACCTGTCGGAAGCTGGGTATCCTCTACCGCCCCGACGGTCACGACAGCTCCGGGCCAGTGCCGCAGGTTCACCCCGGCCAGAAGTGCGGTCATCTCGTCGACCTCGACCGCAGTGATCTGGAGGTCCAGCCCCGCGATGGCCATAGCGTCAGCGCCGATACCGCAGCCGAGGTCGATCACCTGACGGATCCCGGCCTGGCGGAACCGTTGAGCATGACGAGCCGCGATCTCCAGCCTCGTTGCCTGTTCCAGCCCGTCAGCGGTGAACAACATCCCTGCAGCGAAGTCCCCAAACTTCTCGCGGCCCTTGGCTCGTAGGCGGGACTGTGTCAACGCGGCCGCGACCAGGTCGGTCTCGAACCCGGCCGCACGCAACCCCTCGCCCAGCGCCAGAACGGTGGACTCGTCATACGGTGGGAGGGACTGCAACAGGCCCCAGCCCTCGCCGGAGATCAGCTTCTTCACGGCGGCGAGGTCCATGGCGGCCATCCTCCACCATCAGGACGGTTGGCTGCCCAGTCGGCTGTGGGCTGATTTCTGGCACTCGAGTTGACCGAGTGCTAATCGGCGACCTAGATTCTGCTTAGCACTCGCCATAGGCAAGTGCTAACCGCGAGCAGTGAGCAGGTCGACCCCCGCGACGGCGACCCGCGCATCCATCGCAGCACGGATCGCACACAGCCTTCCGTGCACAGCGTTCGTTCCTGTCCATCTTCGACATTCCCGAAGGGGAGGTCACACGTGTCGGTTTCCATCAAGCCCCTCGAAGACCGCATCGTCGTCAAGTCCAGCGAGGCCGAGCAGACCACTGCCTCTGGCCTCGTGATCCCGGACACCGCCAAGGAGAAGCCCCAGGAGGGCGAGGTCCTGGCGATCGGTCCCGGCCGCATCGACGACAACGGCAACCGCGTTCCGCTCGACGTTGCCGTCGGCGACAAGGTCATCTACAGCAAGTACGGCGGCACCGAGGTCAAGTACGACGGCGATGAGTACCTCATCCTGTCCGCTCGTGACGTCCTCGCGGTCGTCGTCCGCTGATTTCAGCCGCTGTATGACGCGCCCCGGCGACGTGCCTGCAACAGGTTCGCGTCGGGGCTCTGTCATCAATACCCAAGAACTGTGAGTAGTTAAGGAAGCACATGGCTAAGACGCTGGAGTTCAACGACGCGGCGCGCAAGTCGCTCGAGCGTGGCGTGGACAAGCTCGCCAACGCGGTCAAGGTGACGCTCGGCCCGAAGGGGCGCAACGTCGTCATCGACAAGCAGTGGGGCGCTCCGACCATCACCAACGACGGTGTGACCATCGCTCGTGAGATAGAGCTCGAGGACCCCTACGAGAACCTCGGCGCGCAGCTCGCCAAGGAGGTCGCCACCAAGACCAACGACGTCGCCGGTGACGGCACGACCACCGCGACCGTTCTGGCTCAGGCCATGGTCCGCGAGGGCCTGCGCAACGTTGCCGCCGGCGCTGACCCGTCCTCGCTAAAGCGCGGCATCGACGCTGCCGTCGAGGCTGTCAACGCACGTCTGCTCGACAACGCACGCGAGGTCGAAGGCAAGGAAGAGATCGCCCAGGTCGCCGCCCTCTCGGCGCAGGACCCGGTTATCGGTGGCCTCATTGCCGAAGCGTTCGACAAGGTTGGCAAGGACGGCGTCATCACGGTCGAGGAGTCCCAGACCGCGATCACCGAGCTCGAGTTCACCGAGGGCATGCAGTTCGACAAGGGCTACCTCTCGCCGTACTTCGTGACCGACCCCGAGCGCATGGAGGCCGTCCTGGAGGACGCCTACATCCTGATCACCCAGGGCAAGATCTCGGCCGTGGCCGACATCCTCCCGATCCTCGACCAGGTCGCTCAGGCAAAGAAGCCGCTGCTGATCATCTCCGAGGACGTGGACGGCGAAGCGCTGTCGACCCTGGTGGTCAACAAGATTCGCGAGATCCTCAAGGTCGTCGCGGTCAAGGCTCCGGGATTCGGCGACCGCCGCAAGGCGATGCTGCAGGACCTCGCCGTCCTGACCGGCAGCTCGGTCATCAGCGAAGAGGTCGGTCTCAAGCTCGACTCGACCATGCTTGCTGATCTTGGCACTGCCCGACGCATCGTGGTCACCAAGGACAACACGACCATCGTCGACGGCGCCGGTGACAAGGACGAGGTCGCTGGCCGCGTTCACCAGATCAAAAGCGAGATCGAGCGCACCGACTCGGACTGGGACCGCGAGAAGCTGCAGGAGCGTCTCGCCAAGCTGTCCGGCGGTGTCTGCGTGATCAAGGTCGGCGCGCACACCGAGGTTGAGCTCAAGGAGAAGAAGCACCGTATCGAGGACGCCATCTCGGCGACTCGCGCGGCCATCGAAGAGGGCATCGTCGCCGGTGGCGGCTCCGCTCTCGTCCATGCCGTGTCGGTGCTCGACGATCTCGGACTGGTCGGCGACGAGGCCACGGGTGCGAACATCGTGCGCAAGGCCGCAGCCGAGCCGCTGCGCTGGATCGCCGAGAACGCCGGCCTCGAGGGCTACGTGGCAGTGTCCAAGGTCCTGGAGCTCGAGCTCGGCAACGGTCTGAACGCTGAGACCGGCGCGTACGGCGATCTGATCAAGGCCGGCATCATCGACCCGGTCAAGGTCACTCGTTCGGCGTTGCGCAACGCCGCGTCGATCGCCTCCATGGTCCTGACGACGAACACGCTCGTTGTCGAGAAGAAGGTCCAGGAGGAGCCCGCCGCCGGCGGCCAGGGTCACGGTCACGGCCACTGACCAACGCCTGTAGAGCCACGAAGGCCGCAACCCCTCGGGGTTGCGGCCTTCGCTGTGTTCACCGAGCGGGAAGTGGCACGTTCTGCCGGCGGTCAAGTCGCACAGACTGCTCCAAGTTGGCCGATTTTACGACCATCTCTGCGACTTCACGAGGCTGATGAGTCCCGGTAGCGCATGGGGTCAGGCGGAGATGACCCGGATCCTCGTCCCGGCGACCTCGACCGTCGAGCCCGGACGGACCTGGCGCCCCCGTCGCAGCTCCACCTCGCCGTCCACGCTGACCTCGCCACCCTCGATCAGGGCCCGGGCGTGCGCTCCGTCATCGGCGACACCAGCCAGCTTCACCAGCTGCCCCAGTCGGATCATGTCGTCGTGGATGGGCACCTCGATGGCGTCGCCCACGTTCAGCTTGCGGCTCGGCTCGCGGTGGAGAAGCCGGGCCCACCGGCATACGCTGCCTCACGTTCGTTCGAGGTCATAGCACCCCACACGCCGTACGGCTCGCGGACCTTCAACGCGTGCTCACGACAGCTCTGAATGACCGGGCAGCTTACGCACACGGCTTTGGCCTTGCGGTCCCGGTTGCGCCGTGACGGGCCGCGCTCACCATCCGGGTGAAAGAAGACGTCCGGGCTCTCACGTCGACAGGATCCATCGAGCTGCCACTGCCACAGGTCTGCGACCGGCCCCGGCAGGCGGGTGACTTCAGCCAACGGTGTCTCCTTCGATGACCCGGTGCGAGACCGGCCCGCGAGCCCTTCCCAGGTGGATCTTTCACCTCAGGTGAGTGGTGTACCCCCGCGCATTGCGGACGCTACCCGTGGGATGGCGCGTGAAACAAGAATGGTCTGTCAAGACTTGACCAAGAAATGTTGAGGACAAGAGAGGGCTTGTGTGCTGGCGGACCTGACTTCAGCAGTGTTGTGGCGGTGGCGCGCACCCGCGCCACGACGTCCCAGCGCACCGCCTCGCTACCGTAGAATCGGCAAATGAGCTCACCCGGCGCCCCGGATCCCTCCGTCCCAGCGCCGTTCGCGGCGCTCGGCCTGACCTTTGACGACGTGCTCCTGCTCCCTGGAGCGACCGACGTCATCCCCAGCGAGGTCGACACCTCTGCCCAGCTGTCCCGCAACATCTCCCTCAGGCTGCCGCTGGTCTCTGCGGCCATGGACACCGTCACCGAGGCCCGGATGGCCATCGCCATGGCCCGCGAAGGCGGCATGGGCATCCTGCACCGCAACCTCTCGATCGAGGATCAGACCCGGCAGGTCGACCGGGTCAAGCGCTCCGAGTCGGGGATGGTCTCGGACCCGGTCACCACCACTCCGGACGCGACCCTGGCCGAGGTCGACGAGCTGTGCGGGCAGTTCCATATCTCAGGCCTGCCCGTCGTCGACGCGGACGGGTTGCTGGTCGGCATCATCACCAACCGCGACCTGCGCTTCGAGACGGACTTCAGCCGTCCGGCGTCCGAGGTCATGACCCCGATGCCGCTGGTCACGGCGCGTGTTGGCGTGGACAAGCTGGACGCGCTGGCGTTGCTGGCACGCAACAAGATCGAGAAGCTTCCGTTGGTCGACGAGGCCGGACGGCTCAAGGGCCTGTTCACCGTCAAGGACTTCGTCAAGACCGAGCAGTTCCCCCTGGCCACCAAGGACGCCGAGGGCCGCCTGCGGGTCGGGGCTGCGATCGGGTTCTTCGACGACGCGTGGAAGCGCGCGATGTCACTGGTCGAGGCCGGCGTGGACCTGTTGGTCGTCGACACGGCCAACGGTCACGCCAAGGGCGTCACTGACATGATCCGCAGGCTCAAGGCCGAACCGGGGGTGGCACATGTCGACATCGTCGGCGGCAACGTGGCCACCCGGGCTGGCGCTCAGGCACTGATCGACGCCGGCGCTGATGGCGTCAAGGTCGGAGTGGGTCCTGGTTCGATCTGCACGACCCGTGTCGTCGCCGGAGTCGGGGTCCCGCAGGTCACCGCGATCTACGAAGCAGCCCTGGCGTGCAAGGCAGCAGGGGTTCCCGTGATCGGCGACGGCGGCCTGCAGTACTCCGGCGACATCGCCAAGGCGCTCGTGGCGGGTGCGGACACCGTGATGCTCGGCTCGTTGCTGGCCGGCTGCGAGGAGAGTCCGGGCGAGCTGGTCTTCATCAACGGCAAGCAGTTCAAGTCCTATCGCGGCATGGGTTCGCTTGGCGCCATGCAGTCTCGCGGCAGGGGCAGGTCCTACTCCAAGGACCGTTACTTCCAGGGCGACATCATCGACGACGACAAGGTGGTGCCCGAGGGAATCGAGGGTCAGGTGCCCTACCGCGGTCCGCTCGCGGCCGTGGCATACCAGCTGATCGGGGGCCTGCGGCAGTCGATGTTCTACGTCGGCGCCCCGTCGATCCCCGAGCTGCAGGCTCGTGGCAGGTTCATTCGGATCACCGCGGCTGGGCTCAAGGAGAGCCACCCCCACGACATCCAGATGACCATCGAGGCACCCAACTACAGCCGGCGCTGACGTCTTTGGCGCGTGTGCCGCTGACACACGGCCGCTGGCCGATAGCCTAGGCGGGTGAATGAGATCGAGATCGGCCGCGGCAAACGTGGGCGTCGGGCATATTCCTTCGACGACATCGCGGTGGTGCCCTCTCGGCGCACTCGTGACCCCGAGGAGGTCTCGACCTCGTGGCAGATTGACGCCTATCACTTCCCACTCCCCGTGATCGCGGCGCCGATGGACTCGGTGATGTCTCCCGACAGCGCCATCGCCTTCGGCAAGCTCGGCGGCCTGCCGGTGCTAGACCTCGAGGGCCTGTGGACGCGGTATGACGACCCGACGCCCCTGTTGGCCGAGATCGCCGGGCTGGACCCCGCCTTGGCAACCGCCCGACTGCAGCAGATCTACTCCGAGCCGATCAAGCCAGAGCTGATCACCGTGCGGATTCATCAGGTGCGCGAGGCCGGCATCACCGTGGCGGGCGCGCTCTCGCCGCAGCGGACGCAGGAGTTCTGGAAGACCGTCGTCGACGCCGGTTGCGACCTTTTCGTCATCCGCGGCACGACGGTCTCGGCCGAGCACGTCTCGAGCCGGGCCGAACCACTGAACCTCAAGCGGTTCATCTACGAGCTCGACGTCCCCGTCATCGTCGGCGGCGCCTCGTCTTACACCGCGGCACTTCACCTGATGCGCACCGGCGCGGCCGGGGTGCTCGTCGGTTTCGGCGGCGGCGCGGCGCACACGACGCGCCTGACGCTGGGCATCCACGCTCCGATGGCCTCCGCGGTCGCTGACGTGGCGGCCGCGCGACGCGACTACATGGACGAGTCCGGCGGTCGCTACGTACACGTCATCGCTGACGGCGGCCTGGGGCGCAGCGGCGAGATCGTCAAGGCCATTGCCTGCGGCGCAGACGCAGTGATGCTCGGGGCTGCGCTCGCTCGGGCGACCGATGCACCGGGGCGGGGATTCCACTGGGGCTCCGAAGCGCACCACGCGCTCCTGCCGCGGGGAGAGCGGGTCGAGGTCGGGGCCTTGGCACCGCTCAAGGAGATCCTCCTGGGCCCGGGCCGAAAGGCGGATGGCACGACCAACATCATCGGCGCCCTGCGACACGCCATGGCGACGACCGGCTATTCCGACCTCAAGGAGTTCCAGCGGGTTGAGGTCGTCGTGGCGCCCTACCAGAGCAGCTGACGGAGGCCACGGATGCGACCGATCACCATCGCAGCCCTCTCACCGCAGGACCGTTCGCGCGCGCTCGCGGCGATGCAGGAGGACGAGCTCGACCTCGTGATCGTGGGCGGGGGTGTGGTGGGTGCCGGAGCGGCCCTGGACGCGGCGACCCGTGGTCTTTCGGTCGGGATCCTCGAGGCCCGTGACTGGGCCTCGGGCACGTCGAGTCGCTCGAGCAAGCTGATCCACGGTGGCCTGCGCTACCTGGAGATGCTCGACTTCGGGCTGGTTCGCGAAGCGCTCAGGGAACGCGGGCTGCTGCTGCAACGCCTCGCCCCGCACCTGGTGCGTCCGGTCCAGTTCCTCTACCCACTCACCCACCGTGGCTGGGAGCGGCTGTATGTCGGCGCCGGGCTCATGCTGTATGACGCCATGGCGGCCGTGTCGAGCACCTCGAGCGGCGTGCCGCGCCACAAGCACCTGACCAAGCGTCACGCTCTCCGGCTCGCGCCAAGCATGCGCAAGGACGCATTGGTCGGCGCGGTTCAGTACTACGACGCCCAGGTCGACGACGCGCGCCACACGATGTTCGTGGTCCGCACCGCCGTGGCATACGGCGCCCTGGCCGCAAACCGTTCTCGCGTCACGGGATTCATCCGCCAAGGTGAGCGCGTCACCGGAGTCAGGGTCCGTGACCTCGAGACTGGCGACGACATCGAGATCCGCGCCAAACAGGTTCTCAACGCGACCGGTGTCTGGACGGACGAGACCCAGTCGATGGTGGGCGAACGCGGGCAGTTCCAGGTCCGCGCCAGCAAAGGCATCCACCTGGTCGTGCCGCGGGACCGGATCCAGTCGCAGTGTGGCCTGATACTGCGCACCGAGAAGTCCGTGCTGTTCGTCGTCCCATGGGGTCGGCACTGGATCATCGGCACCACCGACACTGACTGGTCGCTCGACAAGGCGCATCCTGCCGCAAGCAGTCGCGACATCGACTACATCCTTGAGCACGTCAACACGGTGCTGGCTACCCCTTTGACGCGCGAGGACGTCGAGGGCGTCTATGCCGGACTGCGACCGCTGCTGGCCGGCGAGAGCGAGACCACCTCCAAGTTGTCCCGCACGCACGTCGTCGGCCACCCGACCCCGGGACTCGTCGTCGTGGCGGGAGGCAAGTACACGACATACCGCGTGATGGCTGTCGATGCCGTCGACGAGGTCGCTCGCGGACTCGATGGTCGGGTGCCGGCATCGTGCACCCAGCGGATCCCGCTGCTCGGCGCCGAGGGTTATGACGCCGCCTGGAACACCCGCCATCGCACCGCGACCAAGTACGGCGTTCATGTGGCGCGGGTTGAGCATCTGCTCCAGCGATACGGCACGTTGGCCATCGAGGTGCTCGATCTGTGCGTCGCCGATCCTGTTCTGGCAGAGGGACTTTCGGGTGCCGACGACTATCTGGCTGCTGAGGTTGTCTATGCCGTCAGCCACGAGGGCGCTCGCCACCTGGACGACGTGTTGACCCGTCGCACCCGGATCTCGATCGAGACCTGGGACCGAGGGGTGTCCGCGGCCATCCCGGCCGCATCGCTCATGGCCCCAGTGCTCGGCTGGAGCGACGAGCAGCAGGGCAAGGAGATCGAGCACTACCTCGCCAGGGTCGAGGCTGAGCGGGCTTCGCAGCAACAGCCTGACGACGAGACCGCTGACAGCGCACGCATGGGTGCGCCCGAGATCGTCCCGCTCGCCTGATTCACCGTTCTGCTGGCCAGATGGACGGTAGTAATTCGAACTGCTGCGCTTTAGCCTGACATCCATGATCGAGGACGTGCTCGCCGATCCCGAAACAGACCCCAGGGCGACCTATGTCGTCGACCCCGGCATGACTCGCGGCCTCACTGCCCGAGTGGTGTGTGCATCTGCGCCCGAGACGGTGCTGACCCACACGCCGATGACGGGGGCACCCCTCGCGTTGCTACCCCAGTCGACGCCAGACGACGTCGCAGTGGCATACGAGTCGGCCCGGTCCGCTCAGCGCTCGTGGTCCCGGACGCCGATTCCGCAACGAGCCCGGATCTTCCTGCGGTTCCACGACCTTGTGCTCGAGCGGCAGGTGCAGCTGCTCGACCTCATCCAGCTCGAGTCCGGCAAGGCTCGGGCGCACGGCTTCGAGGAGGTCGCGGACACCGCGATCGTGAGCCGTCACTATGCGCGTCGCGCGGCGGGATACCTGCGTCCGCGCCGTCGACAGGGGGCTTTCCCGCTGCTCAGCCAGGCGGTCGAGCTGCGCCAGCCCAAGGGCGTGGTGGGCATCGTCGCACCCTGGAACTACCCGCTGTCGATGTCGATCACCGACGCGATCCCGGCGCTGCTGGCCGGCAATGCGGTGGTGCTCCGGCCGGACAACCAGAGTGCCCTGACCGCTCTGGCGGCTGTGGCCCTGCTCTATGAGGCGGGGCTTCCTGAGGACGTCTTGAAGGTCGTGCTCGGCGATGGCCCGACGGTCGGCGGGGCGGTGCTCGAGCTCGCGGACTACGTCTGCTTCACCGGGTCCACCGCGACCGGGCGCTCGGTGGCGCAGAACGCCGGTCGGCGACTTGTCGGCGCCTCTCTCGAGCTCGGGGGCAAGAACGCCATGTACGTCGCGGAGGACGCCAACATCGGCAAGGCCGTCGACGGGGCGGTGCGGGCGTGTTTCTCATCGGCCGGACAGCTCTGCATCTCGATCGAGCGGCTCTACCTGCACCAGGGCATCGCCGACGAGTTCCTGGACGCGTTCGTGGTGGCGGCGCAGTCCATGCGGCTGTCGCCTGACCTGACCTTCGACGCCGACATGGGTTCGCTTGTCTCGGCCGCCCAGCTCGAGCGCGTCAGCGCCCATGTCGAGGATGCCCGATCCAAGGGCGCGGTCGTTCTCGCCGGAGGTCGGGCCAGGCCGGACGTTGGGCCGTACTTCTACGAGCCGACCGTCCTGGCCGAGGTCACCGCAGCGATGGACTGTCGCGACGACGAGACGTTCGGACCCGTCGTGTCCGTCTACCGGGTGAGCAGTGACGACGATGCCATCCGTCAGGCAAACGACAGCGACTTCGGCCTCAACGCCTCGGTGTGGACCAGGGACGTCTCCCGCGGCCGGCGGATCGCGAGGTCGATCAAAGCCGGCACCGTCAACATCAACGACGGGTACGCCGCGGCGTGGGGCAGCGTCGGTGCGCCGATGGGTGGCATGAAGAGCTCGGGCCTGTCGCGGCGCCACGGCGTCGAGGGCATCACCAAGTACACCGAGACCCAGAACGTCACCGCCCAGCACCTCGTGGGATTCGCCGCGCCGTTCGGGCTCTCCGACGAACGATGGGCCAGGACGCTGACCGTCGCGCTCGGAGCCATGAAGAAGCTGGGAGTGCGTTGATGTCGGCGAACGAGGTGACGGTGAACGGGGCGACCGTGGACGGCAGCGCGTACGACTACGACGTGGTGGTGGTGGGCTCTGGTTTCGGTGGTTCAGTCACGGCGCTGCGGCTGGCCGAGAAGGGCTACCGCGTCCATGTCATCGAGTCCGGCCGCAGGTTCGCCGACGAGGACTTCGCCAAGACGTCGTGGGACCTGCGTCGTTATCTGTGGGCTCCGCGGCTGAAATGCTTTGGTGTACAACGAATCCACCGATTGCCAGACGTGATGATCCTCGCGGGGGCAGGCGTTGGCGGCGGCAGCCTCAACTACGCCAACACTCTCTATGTCCCGCCTGCCGCGTTCTTCCAGGACCCGCAATGGGCGGACATCGCCGACTGGCAGGCTGAGCTCGCGCCGCACTACGTGACGGCCTCCCGGATGTTGGGCGTGGTCACGAACCCTTGCGAAGGCCCCGTCGAGCAGATCATGCGCCAGACGGCCGACGACCTCGGAGTCGGCGACACCTTCCGCAAGACCCCCGTCGGTGTCTTCTTCGGCAAGCCCGGCGAGCAGGTAGCGGACCCGTATTTCGGCGGCGCCGGCCCAGATCGCACCGGCTGCATCGAGTGCGGCAACTGCATGGTCGGCTGTCGCGTTGGCGCCAAGAACACCCTGGTCAAGAACTACCTTGCCCTCGCTGAGCGGCTCGGCGTCACGATCGAGCCACTGCGAACGGTGATCGCCGTTGAGCCGATCGACGAGGGTCGCCGCGACGACGGATACCGCGTGACGACCGAGGCGACGGGGGCCTGGTTCCGTAAGGCGCGCCATACGGTCACGGCATCTCAGGTGGTGTTTGCGGCGGGCGCCTGGGGGACAGCGCGACTGCTGCACCGCATGTCGTATGACGGCCGGCTGGGTGATCTCTCGCCTCGTCTCGGTGAGATGACCCGGACGAACTCCGAGGCGCTTGGCGGCGCAATGACAACCAGAGTGCCGCGTGACATCGACATGACCAAGGGCGTGGCGATCACCACCTCGTTCCACGTGGACGCGGAGACGCACGTCGAGAACGTCAGGTACGGCAAAGGGTCCAACGCCATGGGGTTGCTTGCCACGATTCTGGTCGAGGGAGGGGGGTCGGTGCCGCGGCCTGTGCGTTTCCTTGCCCAGTCAGCGCGACACCCCGTGACCTTCCTGCGTTCCGTCTCGGTCCGACACTGGAGCGAGCGCACCATCATCGGCCTGGTCATGCAGTCGCGGGACAACTCGATCACCGTGTCGGCCAAGCGTCGTCTCGGGGGTGGGGTCGGCCTCACCTCCAAACAGGGGCACGGCGAGCCCAACCCCACGTGGATCCCGATTGGGCACAAGGCGCTTCATCAGCTGGCCATCCGGCTGCAGGAGCGAGCCGGCGGGGTCCGGGCCCTGCCGGGCGGCTCACTCGGCGAGATCGTGGACATCCCGCTCACGGCGCACCTGCTCGGCGGCGCGGTCATCAGTGACGACCCGGCCAAGGGTGTTGTGGACCCGTGGCACCGGGTCTGGGGCTATCCGGGCCTGCACATCGTCGACGGTTCTGCAGTGTCGGCCAACCTCGGCGTCAACCCGTCGCTCACCATCACGGCACAGGCCGAGCGGGCGATGTCGTTCTGGCCGAACTGCGGAGGCGACGATCCGCGCCCGGCGCAAGGCACGGCATACGAGTGTCTGGCCGCGATCGCCCCAAGAGGGACCGTTCGCTGACGCGTTGAACACCGCTTGGCGCTACGCAGGGTCCCTAGATCCCCGCGCGGGCTCCGGCTCGTCGCGCCACGATCGCCACAGCGCCGCGTAGGCACCGTTCGCGGCGACGAGCTCGTCGTGCGTGCCGATCTCGGTGATGTTGCCGTCCTCGACCACGGCGACGCGATCCGCGTCGTGCGCCGTGTGCAGGCGGTGGGCGATCGCGACGACGGTGCGACCTTGCACGACGGCGGCGAGCGACCGCTCCAGGTGTCGGGCCGCGCGTGGGTCCAACAACGAGGTGGCCTCATCCAGCACGAGCGTGTGGGGGTCGGCCAGGACCAGTCGGGCCAGCGCAAGCTGTTGGGACTGGGCCTCGTTCAGGGCGTGGCTCCCACTGCCGACCATGGTGGCCAGGCCGTCGGGCAACCCGCTGGCCCAGCCGTCCGCGTCGACTGCGCGCAGCGCGGACCACAGCTCGTCAGGTGTCGCGGCGGGGCGGGCGAGCAACAAGTTGTCGGCCACCGTCCCGACGAAGACGTGGTGCTCCTGGGTGACCAGCGCCACCTCGCCGCGGAGCTGCTCGAGCTCGAGGTCCACCAACCGCACGCCCCCGACGTCGACCCGCCCGGCGCTCGGTCCGTCGATGCCCGCGAGAAGCCGCCCCAGTGTTGACTTTCCGGCACCAGAGGGGCCGACGATGGCCAGGCGCTCACCGGGCCGGAGCTCGAGCGACACTCCCTTGAGGACGTCGCGACCGGGGCGGTAGGAGTAGCGCACGTCTTCCACGCCGATGTCGCGGCCCTGCGGAGACTCGCCCGTGGAGCTGCGATCGGGCGGGACGTCGGCGATGCCGATGACCCGGGCAAGCGACGTGGCGCCGACCTGGATCTCGTCGAGCCAGCTCAGCAGCTCATCCAGCGGCCCGGCCATCTGCTGGACGTAGAGGACGACTGCGGTGACTGTGCCGATCGTGGTGTGGCCGCCGGCCACCAGGTAGCCGCCCCACAAGAGCGTGGCCGCAACAGGAAGCAGGTAGGCGAACTCGATCTGCGGGAACCAGATCATTCGCAACCGCAAGGTGTAGGCCTCGGCGTCGAAGCAGCTGCCGACGGCGTCGTCGATGCGCTGTCGGCGACGGGCACGCAGCCCGAGGGCGTCCACCGTGCGGGCGCCGTCGACGGTCTCGCTGATGACGCCGTTGGCAACGGCATACGTCGCGCGTTCGCGAAGGTAGCCGGCGGGAGCCAGCCGCAGGTACCACCGGGTCGAGAACCACATGATCGGCACTCCGATCACGATCGGGACGGCAACCAGTGGCCCGGTCAGGACTGCAGCCACCACGGTGAGCGCCGTCGTCACCACGGCGACGAACAGCGACGGGATGCCGAACCTCACGACGTAGGACAGCGCCTCGACGTCGTTGGTCGTCCGCGAGACCAGATCTCCGGTGCCCGCCCGCTCGACGGTGGACAGGGGCAGTGCGGTCACTCGCGAGATGAACTGCTCGCGCAGCTGGGCGAACACGGTCTCGCCCATGATGAAAGACGCCCGCCTGGCCGCCCACACGAGCACGGTTTGCAGCACAACTGATGCGGCCAGCCAGATGACCAGGGTGTCGATGTGTGCACGCGTGGTGCCATGGGTGACGCCGTCGACAAGCTCCCCGACCAGGCGGGGAGCGACCAGCGAGGCCAGGGCGGCGAGGGCGTGCAGCCCGATCACCTTGGTCATCGTCCGCCGGTGCTCGTGCAGCAGCCCGCGCGCGTGGCGGCGTACCGACGCCATGTCGGCGATGGGCAGGGTGCGCGTGACGGGCTCGGTGGTCAGTGCCATCAGGTCGCACCTCCTCTGACGACGGTGTCCTTGTATGCCGTGCTGGTCGCCATCAGCTCCTTGTGAGTGCCTCGTGCCGCGGCCATGCCGTCCGCCAGCAGGATCACGGCGTCGGCTTGGTCGAGCATCAGCGGACTTGAGGTCATCACGACGGTGGTGCGACCGGCTCGCGCGCTGGCCAGGCGGACGGCTATGCGGGCCTCGGTGTGGGTGTCGACAGCGCTGGTCGGCTCGACGAGGACCAGTGTCTCGGCGTTGGTCAGCAGCGCGCGGGTGAGCGCCAGGCGCTGACGCTGGCCACCGGAGAAGGACCGGCCACGTTCCTCGACGTCGCTGTCGAGCCCACTTGGCAGGGCTTCCATGACGTCCTCACCACTGGCGACCATGAGCGCGGAAAGGATCGCCTCGTCGTCGTGGATGCCGTGAGGGTCGAGCTCTTCGCGCAGTGAACCGGTGAACAGCCGGGGGTCGATCTCGCTGACGACGATGCGTCGACGAACAGTGGCCAGAGGCAGGTCAGCGATCGCCACGCCATCGAGGTGAACGTCTGTGCGGGTCTTGCCGAACCGACCGAGACGGTCGGCGAGTGCCCTGGACTCCTCGGGCCGGGCCGAGACGATGGCGGTCAGCTGTCCCGGGGCGATCGTGACGTTGCTGGCCGGATCGGTCAGGGGCACGCCATGGGGTGGCTCGACGGTGGCTTTCCGGGTGGCGCGGGCGTGAGTGTTGTTGAGGTCCGCGGTGTCTTGGCTGTTCCCGGTGACGTTGGCGTCCTTCGTGTCCGGTTCGGTGGACAGGACGCGGATGATCTTGCGGGCCGCGATGTGGGCGCGAGTGGCGCGGTCGGCAAACTCGGTTGCGGTTCGCAGCGGCATCACCAGGAAGGCGGCGTAGCCGTAGAACTGGACGAGGTCACCCGGCGTGATGGTTCCGTCGAGTGCGAACCGTGCGCCGAGCCAGGTCACCAGGACCACGAACACCCCCGGCAGGAGCACCTGGGCGGCGTCGAGGGAGGCCTGGACGCCGGCGACCCGCACCCCGACAACGCGGACCCGCTGTGACTGCTCCTGGTAACGACGAACGAACTGCTGCTCGCCACCGATGCCACGAAGCACCCGGAGACCGGCCACCGTGTCGGCGCCAAGGGTGATGAGCTTGCCCGACTGTTCTCTTTGCTCCGCCTGACGTCTCTGCAGCGGGCGCAGGATGAACGAGAGGGATCCGACCAGCACGGGAACGCCGATCAGGACCACCAGACCCAGCGGTCGGGACTTGCTCAGCAGTATGACGGCGACGACGACGTAACTCACGATCGCTCCGGCGAAGCGGGCGGACACGTCATACAGTCCGCCCAGCCGCATGGAGTCCGACGCCACCGTTGCGACCACCTCGCCCGTCGGCATCCGGCGCGGCAGGGCCTCACCGGTGTCAGCAGCCTTGTAGCCGATCAGCTGCATGCAGCGGAAGGAGGCGCGCAGCCAGTTCTCGACGGCGAACCGGTGGCGCATCGCGCCGGCAAGCGCGCCGACGGCGCCGAGCCCGACCAGGACGCCACCCCACGTCAGCAGCGCCTTCATGTTGTCGGCGATGATTCCTTGGTCGATAGCCGCACCGACCGCGGCGGGGAACAGCGCCTGGCTGACCATCCAGATGACACCGAAGAAGACCCCGCCCACCAGGGTGCGCCACTGCCCCCGCGCGACCCATCGCAGGAATCGCAGCGGGCTGCGCAGGTCGGGGAGTCCGGGATCCGGGTAGGGCAGTCTTTGCATCGCGTCTCTCACCGTATTGCGGTGGGCCGGGCGCGGACAAACGAAATACCGGTCGGTGGGCGGATGTCTGTGGGCGGATGCCGGCGAGACGCCCATGTGAATTAGCCTGTGCCCGTGCTGCGAACCGCTGTGAAACCCCGCTGGCTGGGGCTCTTGGCGTGCGTCCTCGCGGTCATGGTCACGTTCGGCATGCTCGGGCTCTGGCAGCTCAATGTCGCTCGCGACAAGGGCCGGGCGGAGGGGGTTCGCTCGGCGCCGACGCAACCGGTCGCCGATGTCGCCGCCGTTCTCATCCCGCATGGCTCCTTTCCCCACGACGGCAACGGCCGCCGGATCACCGCAACCGGCAGGTATGACGGATCCGGGCAGGTCCTCGTGACGCCGCGTCTCCTGCGGGGCCAGCCCGGGTACTGGGTGGTGACACCGCTGGTCGTCCGCTCGACCGGCGCCCGGATCGCCGTGGTGCGGGGATTCGTCACCGATCCCGCGCAGGCCATCGCGCCCGACCGTGCCACTGAGGTCACCGTGTCCGGGACGTTGGCGCCAGGGGAGTCGCCCGCTGGTGACGGTGCCCACGCTGACCCGGCGCTGGCAGATGGGCAGCTGACTACCCTGGACCTGTCATTGCTTGTGAACCGCTGGCCGGGCACCCTGTACAACGCGTTTGTCTTCGCCACCGCCGAGCAGCCGGACCTGACGTCGGTCGCGTCCCCCGCGGTCGAACGGGTGCCGCCACCGGCACTGGTCGGCGGCGGCCTCTCGTGGCGCAACGCGGGATACGCCTTGCAGTGGTGGGTGTTCGCGCTGTTCGCCGGTTACATGTGGTGGAGGATGGTCCGCGATGACTATGAGACACAGCGACGTGAAACAGAACGACGTGAAACAGAACGACGTGAAACAAGAGAGGCAACGAATGTCTGAGCAGGTTCGTCCGGTGCTGGATGTGGCCGCTGCCCGCAAGGCCCTGATGTTCTTCAGGGTCATGGCGATCCTGGTTGGCATCGGTTTGCTCGTGCTGTGTCTGGGCATGGTGCTCAAGTACGTGTACGACAAGCCGGGCCTGTCCGATTTCTGGGACCAGAAGCACGGTCTGCTCTACATGGTCTATGTGTTCGCGACGGCCAACCTGGGCTTCAAGATGCGCTGGACCCCGGGGCGCATGGTGGTCGTGATGCTGGCCGGTGTGGTGCCGTTCCTGTCGTTCTGGGCAGAGGTCAAGGTGGCGCGAGAGGTTGAGGGTGTCCTTGCCACAGCGGACCCGCAGGTAACGTTGCCCCGTGACTGAAGCGCTCGCCCAGCTGGCTGCCCGCCCGGTTCTTGTCGTTGACTTCGGGGCGCAGTACGCCCAGCTGATCGCCCGCCGGGTGCGCGAGGCCAACGTCTACAGCGAGGTGGTCCCGCACACCATGTCCGCGGCCGAGATGCTGGCCAAGAACCCTGCCGCGATCGTGCTGTCCGGCGGTCCCGCATCGGTCTATGCCGATGGCGCACCCGAGCTGGACGTTGCGCTGCTGACGGCGGGGGTCCCGGTGTTCGGCATGTGTTACGGGTTCCAGGCAATGGTCCAGGCTCTCGGGGGCACGGTCGCGCACACCGGTCTCGGCGAGTACGGCTCGACCCAGGCCTTGGTCTCTGACCTCTCCTCGACGTTGTTCGACGGCCAGGTCGCCGAGCAGTCGGTCTGGATGTCCCATGGTGACTCGGTCACCGAGGCGCCGGCCGGGATGAAGGTCACCGCCTCGAGCCCAGGTGCGCCGGTCGCAGCCTTCGAGGACGACGAACGCAAGCTGTATGGCGTGCAGTGGCACCCCGAGGTGGTCCACTCCACATACGGCCAGCAGGTGTTGGAGAACTTCCTGATCCGAGGAGCGGGTCTGGCCGGCGACTGGACGGCATCCAACGTGGTCGAGGACCAGGTCGCCGCGGTCCGTGAGCAGGTCGGCACCGGCCGGGTGCTCTGTGGGCTCTCAGGTGGTGTCGACTCCTCAGTGGCCGCGGCGCTGGTGCAACGCGCGGTGGGCGACCAGCTGACCTGTGTGTTCGTCGACCACGGCCTGCTGCGCTCCGGCGAGGCCGAGCAGGTCGAGCAGGAGTTCGTTGCGGCGACAGGCGTCTCGTTGGTCGTCGTCGATGCCCGCGAGCAGTTCCTGACCGCTTTGAAGGGGGTCTCGGACCCTGAGGAGAAGCGCAAGATCATCGGCCGCGAGTTCATCCGTTGCTTCGAGCAGGCGGCACGCGACCTGGTCGGGTTGGCTGGCGGGTCGGGCGATGGCTCTGAACGTCACCCGGTCGAGTGGCTGGTTCAGGGCACGCTATATCCCGACGTCGTGGAGTCCGGTGGTGGCACCGGCACAGCCAACATCAAGTCGCATCACAACGTCGGTGGGCTTCCGGATGACCTGCAGTTCAAGCTGATCGAGCCGTTGCGCATGTTGTTCAAGGACGAGGTGCGCAAAGTGGGTCTTGAGCTTGGCGTGCCTGAGTCGATCGTGTGGCGCCAGCCGTTCCCGGGCCCCGGCCTGGGCATCCGGATCGTCGGCGAGGTGACGGCCGAGCGGCTCTCGATCCTGCGCGCAGCCGATGCGATCGCCCGTGAGGAGCTGACCGCTGCCGGCCTCGACCGCGACATCTGGCAATGCCCGGTGGTCCTGCTGGCCGGCGTGAGATCCGTTGGTGTGCAAGGCGATGGCCGCAGCTATGGTCACCCGATCGTGCTTCGCCCGGTCTCCTCCGAAGACGCCATGACCGCGGACTGGACCCGAGTGCCGTATGAGGTGCTGGCCAAGATCTCGACGCGGATCACCAACGAGGTGCCTGAGGTCAACCGCGTGGTGCTCGACGTCACGAGCAAGCCCCCGGGCACCATCGAGTGGGAATAGGCGTCCGCGGCAGCCAGGGCACCACTCAGACCCGGTGGCCGTCCTTCCTGGCAGCTGTGGGCGCAATGGCGTTGGCCGCGGTACTGGGACTGGCCGCGACGGCATACGTGGCACTGCGTACCTCGCGAGGACTTCGTCTGGACGTTGAGGCGATGAACGCGGTCGGCAGCCCCCGGCTGGCGCTCTACCGCCTGCACGAGGGGCTGACCTGGGTGTCGGTCGGCTCGGTTGCGCTGTCGCTGCTGGCCTGCGTCGCACTCGCTCTGGTCAGACGCAGATTCGACCTGGCGCTGGGCGCTGTGGTCGTCATCGGTGGTTCCAACGTCACCACCCAGATCCTCAAGTACCACGTGATCACCCGCCCTGATCTCAGCCAGGCACCGAACAGCCTGCCCAGCGGACACACGACCGTCGCGCTCTCGATCGCGCTGGCGGCGGTCATCGTCGCCCCGTCGGCATGGCGGTCAATCGTGGCGATCGGGGTTTCAGCCACGGCGACCCTCGTCGGGGTTGCGACGGTGCTTGGCCGGTGGCACCGGCCTTCGGACGTGGTTGCTGCGACCTTCGTCTGCTTGCTGTGGGCTGCCCTCGGGCTGCTCACCGCAGCGCTCGTCGGTCATCGCCTGTCCGGTAACGCACCCCACGTCTCGGTTCATCTGGGGGCGCTTATCGGCGCCTCGGCGGTTGGTGGGCTTCTGGTGCTGTGGGGGGTCAGGCCGCAAGCGGGTATGCGTGACCTTGGGCTCGGTCTGATCTCGCTGGGTGCCATCGGGCTCGCTTGCGCGGTCAGCGTTGCGGCAGTCGCCCGCATAGCCGACCGTCACCTCGAGTAAGAACGGGCCTCTTCGCCCCTTGGCTAGCGTGTGACGGTGCTCGGGACTTCGGTGGCAGTGGCGGCAGGCAAGGTGGCGCGTGCGGCAACGAGGCTCCGGGGTGGCGGTTCGGCGCGGCCCGGACTGGTGGTCGGGCGGACCTGAACCACCGCCTAGCTGGTTTGTTGCAGCGATGCCGCAAGATCGAGAGCCAATGGTGAAGCAAACCAGCTAACGCATGAGCCCGGGTCAACCCCGGTCGGGGGCGGCCTCGCCTTGGCTAGGGTGTGACGGTGCTCAGGACTTCGGTGGCGGTGGCGGCGGGCAAGGTCGCGCGTGCCGCAACGAGGCTCCGTGGTGGTGGTTCGGCGATGCCCGGGCTGGTGGTCGAGAGGCTGGACCCGCGGTTCCTCACCCACGCGCTCGCGAACCTGCCTCGCGGCGTCGTCGTGGTCACCGGCACCAACGGCAAGACGACGACGACCAAGATGCTCGTCGCGATCCTGCGCGAGCACGGGCTCACGGTGTTCACGAACCCCACTGGCAGCAACTTCACCCGAGGTGTCATCTCCTCGATGCTGGCCGAGATCCCGCTCTCGGGACGACTCAAGGCGGACATCGCCGTCCTCGAGCTCGACGAGGCCCACGCGCTGAAGTTCGCCGCCGAGGTCAAGCCGACGCACTCGCTGCTGCTCAACGTCGCCCGCGACCAGCTGGACCGTTTCGCCGAGATCGACCACACCGCCAAGCTGCTCGCCGAGCTGGCGGAGCAGACGACGACCGGCGTTGTGCTCAACATCGACGACTCCTTCGTTGCGCGGATCGCCACCCGGGTTCCCGACGGAGTCACAGTCACCTACTTCGGCGTCGACCCCTCGATCTCAGATCGGCTCCCTGAGCTGCAGGAGGCCGACGTCCGGTTCGAGGACGAGTTCACGCCTCCCCGGCCGACTGAGGCTGATGGTCTGCTCCTGCCTCACGACGAACGTAGCTTCGAGGTGCGGTTCGGCCCCAGCGAGCGGGTGGGCCCCATGGTTCTCAAACAACGCGGTCTGGCTGCCATGATCAACGCCACCGCGGCGACGTCGACGGCAAAAGTATTGTTGGCAAACGAGTTTCGCGATGTCGACGCGGTCGCCGCGCTTGAGAGAGTCACGCCCCCCTTCGGTCGTGGCGAGGTCATCGACGCCGGCGGGCAACCGCTTGAGCTGGTCCTGGTCAAGAACCCTGCCGGTTTCACCGTTGCGCTCGGCACGTATGGCAGTGCACCTGTCACCACGATGGTCGCCATCAACGACAACTACGCCGACGGTCGCGATGTCTCCTGGCTCTATGACGTCAGCTTCGAGTCGTTGCGGGACAAGGGAGTTGCACTCACCAGTGGTGTTCGGGCCTATGACATGGCGTTGCGGCTGAAGTACGACGACGTCGCCGTGGCGGGGGTCGAGCCCGACCTGGAGGTGGCGCTGGAACGATTCCTGACGGCATACAAGGACGAGCCCAAGCGCATCTTCTGCACGTACACGGCAATGATGACGCTGCGCCGCGACCTGGCTGCACGATACGGCCTCGCGAAGTTCGGAGAGGACGCGGCGTGAGCACCAGCAGCGCAACCAGCAGCGCAACCAGCGGCGACGCCAC
>DATCNE010000275.1:0-23302 GCA_036565395.1 Dermatophilaceae bacterium | reverse complement strand
TGACGGCATGAACCTCATCGCCAAGGAGTACGTCACCTGCCGCAACGACCTCGGCGGAGCCCTGGTGCTCTCCGAGTTCACCGGCGCCTGGCACGAGCTGCACCAGGCCTTCATCTGCAACCCTCACGACATCGAGGGCGTCAAGCAGACGATCATGCGGGCGATCACCGCACCCGAGGACGAACGGCGTCGTCGGATGAAGGCGATGCGCAAGCGGGTCGCCGACCACGACGTGCAGCGCTGGGCGGGCCGCTTCCTCAAGGCGCTCGCCGCGGCACCGCTGAAACCGCACCGGCCGACCCGCGCCAGCCAAGAGGAGCTGGCGGACGTCGAGCGGGCCAACAGGGCCAACCTCAGGGCGTCTGACCGGGCCTCGGAACGGATAGGCCAGTGACTGACCTGGGCGAGGACCTCCGTATCGCGCTCGACGCCTTCGCGGCACGACCGCAGGTTCTGGTCGCCCTCGACTTCGACGGCACGCTCGCGCCCTTCGTCACCGACCCACTGCAGGCCAGGGCGCTGCCCGGCGGTCTCGAGGCCCTGCGTGCTGCCGCCGCCCTGAGCGGAGTGACCACGGCGCTCGCGTCGGGGCGCGACCTCGCGACCCTGGCGGCACTCACCGGCATCGGTCCGGACGATGGCATCACGCTGATCGGCAGCCATGGCGCCCAGATCAGCCGCGGCACTCAGGCAGGCCCCGAGCCAGCCGCTGGCGCGCCGTTCCTTGACGATGCGGCCGCGGCACGCCTCGCGACAGTGCGTGAGGAGCTTGAGGCGATCAGATCCCGTTATCCCGCGGTACGACTGGAGCTCAAACCGTCTGCCGTCGTCATCCACACCCGGGGGGTCGAGCCCTCGGTCGCCGCCGCCGCCACGAAAGCCGCGCATGAGGTGGGCGATCGGCATACGGGCGTGCACGTCATGCCCGGCAAGGAAGTCGTGGAGCTGACCGTGCTCGAGGCTGACAAAGGCAGCGCCTTGCTCAAGCTGGCACGCGAGTCGAGCTCGGACGCGACGCTCTACGTCGGCGATGACGTGACCGACGAGCGGGCGTTCGCTGCCCTCGACCCGTTGTCCGGCGACCTGACGATCAAGGTCGGTGACGGCAAAACCGTTGCCGCACTTAGGATTCCCAACCCTGAGTCCGTTGTTGAGCTGCTGCACCTTTTCGTCGAGCGCCGTCGACTGTCAGGCTGAGCTCATCCTTGTGCGCGAGGAGCCGCGCCGGTTGAACCACGCACGACCAGCTCCGGCCGGAAGATGTACTCCGCGCGAGGGACCTGGTCGCCGGCGATCTGGTCGAGCAGGGCACGGACGGCCGCCTCGCTCATGGCCTGGACGCTCTGGCGAACGGTGGTCAGCGGAGGGTCGGTGAAAGCGATCAGCGGCGAGTCGTCATAGCCGACGACGGACAGGTCGCGCGGCACCTCCAGACCGCGAAGACGGGCCGCACGGACGACCCCGAGCGCCATCAGGTCTGAGCCACACACGATCGCGGTGACACCCTTGTCGATCAGTCGCTCCGCCGCCGCCGCTCCACCCTCGACGGTGAACATGGTGCGCTCGATCAGATCCTCGACGTCGGCGCGGCCAAGAAGCGTCACCATGGCATTGCGGAAGCCGATGATCTTGCGGATGACCGGCACGTAACGATCCTGGCCCACGGCGAGCCCAATGTCCTTGTGTCCCAGTGCAACCAGGTGGCTGAGGGCAAGATCCATGGCTGCGACGTCATCGTTGGAGATGAACGGTGCGTCGACGCCCTCGATGTAGCCGTTGATCAGGACGATCGGGAGTCCGCGATCGCGCAGGGCAATGTAGCGCTGGGGGTCGCTGGTCGAGTCCGCGTGCAGACCGCTCACGTAGATGATCCCGGCCACGCCACGATCGAGGAGCATCGTCACGTAGTCGTCCTCATGCACTCCGCCCGGCGTCTGGGTGCACAGAACGGGTGTGAAACCCTGGCGCGCAAGAGCGGTCTCGATGATCTGGGCGAAGGCGGGAAAGATCGGGTTGGTCAGCTCGGGCATGATCAGCCCGACAAGTCCGGCGCTCTTGCGGCGCAGACGACTTGGCCGGTCATAGCCGAGGACGTCGAGAGACGTGAGCACGGCCTGCCGGGTCAAGGGCGCCACGCCCGGCTTGCCGTTGAGGACCCGACTGACCGTGGCCTCGCTCACCTCGGCGTGTTGGGCGATATCCGCCAGTCGCAGTTTCATGGCACCTCCTTCGTCTCGTTCGTCATGACCGGCGCATCAGGGTGTCGGCCAGGTCCAGATGTTGGTCCCGGGCGCATCCGCCGTCAGGGACACCCCGTCGCCGCTGAGGATCAGATCCCGGCCGTATGCCGTGTGCGCCGTCGCGACGCCGCGCAGGTGCCGCGCGGAGATCTCGATCGGGTCATGTGCGGCCCGCGCGCAGTGCACCAACGCCGTCTGCTCTGCGCTCTCACGAAGGAACACCAAAGCGTCGTCGTCAGCGTGGACCCATCTCAGGCCGCCGTGCCGAAGTGCGTGGCTGCCGTTGCGTGCCGCGATGAGGCCCCGGTAAACCTCCAGAAGCCTTGTGTCCCAATGCTCGTCGCTCGAGTGGGGAGTGTCCGAGTGCTCCGCGTCCAGCTGCGCAGCGTCCCACGGCATCGGGCGCCGGCCGTCCTCGCCGTACTCTCCACGCATCCCGATCTCGTCGCCATAGGTCATCATCGGGATGCCTGGCATGGTGAAGAGCAGTCCGGCCGCAGCGTCCACGTGCCGCGAGTCCTCACCCACCAAGGTGCGGATCCGCGTGGTGTCGTGGGACCCGACCAGGTTGAAGCTGTGCCGGATGCTGCGCCACGGCGCGATCGCCCCGAACTCACGCATCGTCTCCATCACCGAAGAGCCGCCGAGACGCGGAACCATGAGTGGCGAGCCGAGGAACTTGGGCGCAAAACCCTTGTCCCGCAACCAGGTCCAGACCGGACGGGTGAACCCGGCGTAGTTCATGACGCCGTCCCAGCCATCACCCATGGCGTCGAGCGCGAAGTCATGGCAGTGCTCACCGACGAGCAGCGAGTCCGGTCGTGCGTCGCGCATGGCCTCACGCATCTGACGCGCGAGCTCCTGGTTGAGGTCCTGCGCCTCGTGCCGACCGGTCATGTTGGCGACGTCGACCCGCCATCCGTCGAGGCCGTGCGAGCCCGAGATCCATTTACGGACAACACCATTGGGGTCCTCGAAGACCCGCTGTCGCAGCACCTGGCTGTCGTAGTTGAGCTTGGGCAGCGACTTCACGCCAAGCCATGAGACATAGCCGCCGTCCTCCCAGAAGTAGAAACCGCGCTCGTCGCACTCGGGGTCGGCCTGCGCCTTCTGGAACCACTCGTGAGTGTCGCCGGTGTGGTTCGTGGTGAAGTCGCCCAGAACCTTCATGCCGATCGCGTGCGCGGCGTCGATCAGTCGCGTCAGCGCCTCGTCGCCGCCAAGCACCGGGTCCACCCGATCGAAGCTGGAAGCGTCATAACGGTGGTTGGACCGGGCGGGGAAGAACGGCGTCAGATAGAGAACGTTGACGCCCAGCGACTGCAGGTGGCCGAGGCGCTCGATGACACCGTCGAGGTCGCCGCCGTAGAGCTGCCGTGAGGTCAGCTCCTTGGAGAGATCGACCGGGTCGTCCCAGTCCGCTGCGACCGCCCAGGCCGGCACCGGTCGCTCGACGGCCTTGGCGAACCTGTCCGGGAACACCTGGTAGACAACGGCATCCGCCGCCCACTCGGGCGGCGGCGCGAAGGTCACGATGCGGAAGTCAGCGGCATCGGGCACGTCCCGCTGATGCACACCGGTGCCGTTCAGCCACTGGTATGCCGTGGTGCCGCCTTCGAGGATGAAGCGGTAGTTGGTGACGGGGTTGCGGCAGATGATCTCGGCCTTCCACCACGTCACTTGATCGGTCCTGCGCTCGATGACGGCATCGACGAACTTCGGCTCGGCATCGGGGGTGAGCCGCACATGCACTGCCGAGACATCAGCCTCGTGCGGCACACGGACCCGCAGCGTGACCGAGTCTCCCAGCCGGGGTCGAAGGTTCGAGACGTAGAGCGCCGAGCCGTCGTGGTGCGGCTGTGAGAGCAGGTCGGTGGATGTCCCTGTCACTTCACTGATCCCTGGGTCAGTCCGCCGACGAGCTGCTTCTGGAATCCGAGGTAGAGGAGCACCACGGGCAGGGAGGCCAGCATGGCGCCGGCGCAGAACTGGCCGAACAAGCGGTTACGTTCGTTGCCTTTGGTCATGCTCCAGAGCCCCACCCCGAGAGTCTGGGAGTCGACGTCCCGCAGGAAAATGCTCGCGAGCATGAACTCGCTGAAGAGTCCGACGAAGGCCAGCATGAAGACGGTGACCAGGATCGGCATGACCAGTCGCAGGGTCATCGTGAAGAAGATCCGGGCGTGGGACGCGCCGTCGACCTTGGCCGCCTCGTCGAGCTCGCGCGGCACGGTGTCGAAGTAGCCCTTGAGCAACCACACGTTGGCACCCATCGCCCCACCGAGGTAGGCCAGGATCAGGCCGGGCGAGGTGCTGAGGCCGAACGCCGGAAACACGTCACCGACGCCAGCGAAGGTGATGTAGAGCGCAACGAATGCCAGCAGCGCTGGAAACATCTGCAGCATCAGCAACGCCAGTAGCCCGGGCCGCCGTCCGGTAAACCTCATCCGGGAGAACGCGTACGCAGCGCACGCACCGATGAACACCGAAGCCAGCGAACCGAACCCGGCAATGATCATCGAGTTCTTGTACCAGGTGAGGTACGGCCGGGACGTGTCGGAGAACAGTACGTCGAAGTTGATCATCGACATGTTCTTGGGGAGCAGCTCCGCGGTGTTCAGGGTCCCCGACGGGTTGATCGCCGCCGAGATGATGAACACGATGGGGAACAGGGACCAGACCAACGCCAGCATGGCGAGGCCGTGCCGCCACCACATACCGCGTGGCGACGAGGGCCTTGGGGGTTCGATCTTCTCGACCGCGCGGGGGATCGCCAGGGTCCGGGCGTCAGAGATTCCTGACATCAGTTCACATCCTCAAGGGCTTTGGTGCGCCGGAATCCTTGGTAGCTCATCAGGGCGACGAAGGCGAAGATGAAGATCGATACCGTCGCGGCGAGACCGTAGTTCGGGCTCACTCCGCTGAACGCCAGTCGGTAGGCGTAGGTGATGAGCAGGTCACTTGAGCCGATGCTCGTGTCCGCGGCTTCGAAAGGCCCGCCACCGGTCAACAGGAAGATCAAGCCGAAGTTGTTGAAGTTGAAGGCGAACGAGGCGATCAACAGCGGACCGACCGCGACAAGGAGCAGCGGCATGATGATGGAACGCACGGTCCGCAGCGCTGACGCTCCGTCGATCTTGGCTGCCTCGAGAACATCACCCGGGATGGACTGCAGGGCTCCCGTGCAGACGATGAACATGTAGGGGAATCCCAGCCACAGGTTGGTGATCAGGATCGCGGCCTTGGCGGCCCATGGGTCGCCCAGCCAGTCGATGTTGAGGTGCAGCATCTTGTTGATCAGGCCGTAGTCCTGGTTGAACATCGAGGACCAGACCAGCGCTGTCACGAACCCCGGGAGTGCGTACGGCAGGATCAGTAGCGAGCGGTAAAGGCCCTTGCCCCTGAGTCTGGTGTTGTTGAGCAGCAGTGCCAGCAGCATCCCCAGCACGAAGGTGGAGACCACCGACACCACGGCAAAGACGAAGTTCCAGGCGAAGATCTTGAGGAAGCCTGCGCGCAGGGTGTCGTTGGTGAGCACATTCTGGAAGTTCTTGAAGCCGACGTTCTCCTTCCACCCCTGGGGAAAGGCGTCGCCCTGACCGTCCGCCGGCGCCCAGCGGGCGTTGAGCGGCACGTACGTCTTGCCTGTTGCACCGTCGGTGAGCGTGTCGCCCGCTTCGTCGTAGGACACGTTGGCCTTGCCTTCGAAAGCCTCGCTCAGCCCGACCCGCTTGATGCCGCCGCCATCCTTGGTCGGCACCGCGAACGCGTTGAGATCCTTGCGAGCGTTGACCTGGATCGCCGACAGGATCTGAAAGCCCGTGGCCTTCGTGATGCGACCGTTGGGCGCCTTCTCGACATCGGCCTCCGGCAGGTCACTCAGCCCGACCTTGTCACCCACGTAGGTCTTGCCGGCGGGGTCGGTGAGCAGGTAGAACGCCTCGGCAGTGGCCGGGTCGGACTTTTCCCTGACCGCGACCGACAGCTTGTAGCGCGGAGTGTTCGGGACCTCGCGGACCGAGTTGGCGATGATGGAGTCGACCGACTCCTGTTTGCTGAACAGGTGGCCGTCACCGTAGTTGGTGAAGGACGTTGCCACGGTGTAGGCGATCGGCCAGATCTGCAGGGCGACGAGCAGGACCAACCCCGGCAGCAGGTATTTCAGGGGCACGGATCGTCCCGTGCCATAGACGACCACGACACACATGGCCACGAACGCGGCGATGACCACGCCGATCCAAGCGCCTTGCTCGATCGTCCTCTGCGCGACGATCGCGAGAACGCCGATCGTGAGCGCGATCAGAACCCACTTGGTGACCGTGAGCCACACCGGACTCGTGCCCGAAGCGCGGCCGTACTCAAGGGCCGTCGTCTTCGCGCTGTCGTTCACGCCCGTCGGGCCCTCGGGGCCCCGCGTGTTCTGTACGTCCTGGTGGCTCATGCCATCCTCCGAAGCTGCGTCCCGACAAGGGGTGACCCGTGCGACAAGGGGTGACCGGTGCGCCAAAGGCGAGCCGGTCGGGTGGCCGGCCACCGAGGTGCGGTAGCCGGCCACCCGCCATACATCAACCCTTGGCGATGTTGGCGACGATCTCCTTCTGTGCTGCGTCGAACCGTGCCTTCGGCTGCGCCTTGCCTGCGATGACGTCCGCAGCGGCCTGACCCAACGGGCCCCACACCGAGTTCATGGCGGGGATGTTGGGCATCGGCTGGCCACCCTGACCGGCCTCGAACCAGGCCTTGACGTCAACGTCGGTTGCCGCAACCTTGTCGTAGGCCGAGGTCAGTGCGGGCGGACGGTGTCCGGCTTCGAAGAGAGCCAGCTGGACGTCCTCGCGAGGAACGTAGTTGGTGACGAACTCCTCAGCCAGCGCCGCGTTCTTGGCCTTGGCCGAGACGTAGAACATCTGGACGCCCAGGAACGGCTGCATCTTGCCGCCACCGGCCAGAGACGGCAGGGGGCTGATGGCGTACTTGATGTTGGCCTTCTTGGCCTTGTCGATCGCCCACGGGCCGGTGATGTAGAACGGCGCCTTGCCGGCGTCGAACAACGCGTCGGCGTTGGTGCCGTCGACGTTGGTGGACAGCGCCTTGACCTTGCCCAGCGCCTGCAGTGCGGCCGCGCCCTTGAGCGAGCCAGGGCTGTTCACGATGACCTTGGCGGCGTCATAGTCGCCGTTGGCTTTGGTGGCGAAGATGCCGCCACCAAAGGCCTTGAGGTACGGGTAGGTGAAGTACGCGTTGCCGGTCTTGCCGACCTCCTGGATCAGGATGTTGGTCGCCTTGCCGGACTTCACGAGGGCCTGGCCCTCGCTGACCAGGGCGTCCATGGTCGTCGGAGCGGTCGGAGCCAGAGCGGTGTTGCGCACGAGGCCGATGTTCTCGACCGCGTAGGGGACGCCGTAGGACTGGCCGTTGAACTTGGTCGCGGCCATCGCCTGCGGCGCGAACTTGGCGGCCACGTCAGCCGAGAGGTTCACCGGGGCGACGGTGCCGTTCTGGACGAGCTCGCCCAGCCAGTCGTGGGCGCCGACGATGACGTCGGGACCCTTGTCCACCTTGGTGGCGTCCTTGAACTGCTGGCGCACGTCGGTCGCGACCTGGACTGCCACCTTGATGCTGTTCTCCTTGCCGAACGCGTCGGCGTACTTCTGGATGATCGGGACACGGTCGGCATCCGCCCAGATCACCAGGTCGGCGGCAGCGTCACGAACGGGCGGGCCGGTCGTGGTGGGTTCGGGCGCGGCAGTGGTGGTCGTGGCCGAGGGGGATGGCTTGGCGGCTGGGGTCGTTGTCCCGCCGCAGGCGCCCAAGAGGAGTGCCGCGACGCCAGTGATGGCCGCTGCACCAATCGCACGCTTGTGCATGTATTTCTCCTAGCGATTGCTTCGGGCAGCCCTTTCGCGACCCGTGAAAGTGACAGCAATCTAGCAAGTTCTTGCAAGCGGTCGCAAGGTTCTTGCAAGATCTTGCAGGCCACGTTTCAGTAACGGCGGGCGGTGACAGGCCCCAACCGGGGGTCGGCCCCTCCGGGCGACTAGCGATGCATGGCCGAAATAGGGCAGGATATGCAGGTAAGCCCTGCGTACCTGCGCTTGGGTGTACCACTCCCCCCTTTACAACGGATCGTCCGGCACGTTCCTGCCGGTGAAGGAAGGCTGACTTTTCATGGCAACAGTCAAGTTCGACAACGCGAGCCGGACGTACCCCGGCAATGACAAGCCCTCGGTCGACGGGCTCAACATCGACATCGCGGACGGTGAGTTCCTCGTCCTGGTCGGTCCCTCAGGCTGCGGCAAGTCCACAGCGCTGCGAATGCTCGCCGGACTCGAAGAAGTCAACGTCGGCGACGTCTGGATCGGCGACCGCAACGTCACCGACCTGTCCCCCAAGGACCGCGACGTCGCCATGGTCTTCCAGAACTACGCGCTCTACCCACACATGTCCGTTGCCGACAACATGGGCTTCGCACTCAAGATCGCGGGCATCAACAAGACCGAGATCGCCAAGCGCGTCCAGGACGCTGCCAAGATCCTCGACCTCGAGGACTACCTCGAGCGCAAGCCCAAGGCGCTCTCGGGTGGCCAGCGTCAGCGCGTTGCCATGGGCCGGGCCATCGTCCGCAACCCACAGGTGTTCCTCATGGACGAGCCGCTGTCGAACCTCGACGCCAAGCTTCGCGTTTCGACGAGGACCCAGATCGCTTCTCTGCAAAGGCGACTGGGGGTCACCACGGTGTACGTCACGCACGACCAGATCGAGGCCATGACGATGGGCGACCGGGTCGCGGTCCTCAAGGACGGCATCCTGCAGCAGTGCGACACCCCGCGCCGGATGTACGACCACCCGGACAACGTGTTCGTCGCCGGCTTCATCGGCTCACCAGCCATGAACCTCTTCGACGTGCCCGTCGTCGACGGCGGTGTGAAGTTTGGCGCGAGCATCCACGAGATCGAGCGCGCCCGCCTGGCGGATGCCGGCAAGGAGGTCACCCTCGGGGTCCGTCCCGAAGACCTCACGATCACCACTGACGGCCAGGGTCTTGCCGTGACCGTTGAGGTCGTCGAGGAGCTCGGCGCCGACGCCTACATCTACGGCTCGACCACCGAGACCGCGGGTCAGATCAAGCCGATCATCGCCCGCGTGGACGGACGCACGCCTCCCGAAAAGGGCGCCGTCGTCAACCTCACGCCCAGGGGCGGTCACGTGCATCTGTTCAACGCCGAGACCGGCCGGCGGATCGAGAGCTGACCCGCCCCACTGACCAGAAGGTGGCGGTGCCCCTCGAGGACGCCGCCACCTTCTGCCGTGTCACGGGCCGACTCCTGCCGTGTCACGGGCCGACTCCTGCCGTGTCACGCGGCCGACTCCTGCCATGCCACCATGGTCGGGTGGCACTTGAGATCACCGCAGCCAGGCTGGATCCGGCAATGCTCGACCTGCCGTGGTCGCTGCCGTTGGAGGACTGGCCCACCGAGCTTCTTGCAGCCCTCCCGCGCGGTCTCTCCCGGCACGTCGTGCGGTTCGTCAAGCTCTCCGGCACGGTCATCGCGATCAAGGAGATCAAGGCAGACCTCGCCACCCGCGAATACAACATGCTGCGCTTCCTGAACAAGGTCAACCAGCCCTGTGTCGTGCCCCTGGGCGTCATCAGCGGCCGTACCGCCGCCGATGGCAGGGAGCTGGACGCCTGCCTGATCACCCTGCATCTGCAGTGGTCCCTGCCTTACCGGGCTCTGTTCAGCCAGGGCCTGCGCCCGAACACGGCGCAACGGCTGATCGACGCCCTGGCGGTGCTTCTGGTGCGACTCCATCTGGCGGGCTTCTGGTGGGGCGATGTGTCCTTGTCCAACACGCTGTTCCGCCGGGACGCGGGTGCGTTTTCGGCATACCTCGTTGACGCCGAGACCGGTGAGATCCGCAACAAGCTATCCGACGGGCAGCGCGAGCACGACCTTGACGTTGCCCGGGTGAACATCGCCGGCGAGCTGATGGACCTATCAGCCGGAGGGCTGCTGGCCGACTCCGTCGATCCGGTCGAGATCTCGCAGACCATCCTCGACCGCTACCGCTGCCTGTGGCGCGAGCTCACCGAACGCCAGCGGTTCGAGCGGGGCGATCGGTGGCGGGTCGAGGAACGCATCCGTCGACTGAACGAGCTCGGCTTCGATGTCGACGAGCTGTCGATCTCCACCGACATTGGTGGGACGACCATCCAGATTCAGCCGAAAGTCGTTGATGCAGGCCATCATTCACGCCGGCTGTTTCGCCTGACCGGGCTCGACGTCGAGGAGAACCAGGCTCGCCGCCTGCTCAACGACCTCGATGCCTACCGCGCCTCCCAAGACCGCCAGAACGACGACGAGGAGCTGGTGGCCCATGACTGGCTGTCCCAGGTCTACGAGCCGATCACCCGCGCCATCCCCCGCGACCTGACCCGCAAGCTGGAGCCGGCCGAGGTGTTCCACGAGGTCCTCGAACACCGGTGGTACTTGTCGGAGACTGCGGGCCATGACGTCTCGATCGAGGCTGCCATCATCGACTACGTCAGTAACGTCCTGCCCGGAAAGCCGGACGAGGCGACCGTTCTCGGCGTCGACACGATCGAGATGCCGGTAGTGGCGATGTTCCCCGACGTGAAGCAGCCTCGTCGCTAGGCGCTCAGGAGAACATGGGAGGTATGTCGAGGCCGCCGACCGTGACTCCGACGATGAAGGCGGCAATGGCGAACTTCTTGGCCCTCAGCGAAACAACCCGAGAACCAACGGCATCTCCCACGGCCCACTTACGGTTCACCTGAAGCGAGAAGACGATCGAGGCGATGGCGAAGGGCCAGGTCAGGATTATGCCCAGGCTGATGGTCAGGACCAGAGAGAAGATCGCGGTCAGAATCGCCCAGACGAGATAGTTCGGCGGCCGGGCTCCGGCAACTCCCGAGACTGCATGGTCCGGCGTTGGCGGCGGTAAAGGCGCAGGGGTGCTGCCGTTGCTGGACATGCGTCAAGCCTAGAGCGCTCGGCGGCGGGCCACTTCATAGAGGGTGACGCCGGTGGCGATGCCGGCATTGAGAGACTCCACGGCCGAGGACATCGGGATCGACACGATCTGGTCGCAGGTCTCGCTGACCAACCGCGAGAGCCCCTTGCCCTCGGAGCCGACCACGATGACCAGCGGCTCCTTGGCCAGCTGGAGCTCGGGCAGCTGCACGTCGCCATCCATGTCGAGACCCAGGACGAAGAAGCCGGCCTTGCGGAAGTCCTCCAGGGTTCGGGTCAGGTTGCTGCACTGGGCGACCGGGATGCGAGCAGCCGCACCGGCCGAGGTCTTCCACGCGGCAGCGGTCATGCCCACCGAACGTCGTTCCGGCACCACGACTCCGTGCCCTCCGAAGGCGGCGACCGATCGAAGGATCGCGCCGAGGTTGCGGGGGTCCGTGATGCCGTCAAGAGCGACGATCAGCGGTATGCCGGGTGCCTCGGGATTGACCAGGTCGCTGGGGTGGGCATAGGCATACGCCGGGACCTGAAGGGCCAGACCCTGGTGGACTCCGCCGTCGGTGAGCCGGTCGAGCTCGCCGCGAGGGGTCTCCAGGATCGAGAGGCCGCGACCCGTGGCGATCTTGAGGGCCTCACGGACCCGGTCGTCCGACTCGAGCCGGCCGGCGACGTACATCGTGGTCACGGGGATGTCCGCGCGCAGCGCCTCCAGCACGGAGTTGCGGCCGTAGACAATCTCGCTGGATCCCTTGGCCCGACGGGTCGAGCCGGGGCCACCACCGCGTGCGGGACGGGCCCCTGGGGCGGCCGCCCGTTTGGCTCCGCGGACCGCAGCCTTGTGCGCCGGGTGCTTGGTGCGCTCGGTGGCCTTGGGGGTTGCGCCGCGGGCTTCGAGGCCCTTGCGTCGTTGGCCACCGCTGCCAGTGCTCGGACCCTTTTTGGGCCCCCGGATGGCGCCTCGGCGCTGAGAGTTTCCAGGCATGTTCGGTCGGCCTTTCAGGCGTCGTTGCGTCGGGCCATCGACCAGCGCGCGCCCGAGGCTGTGTCCTCGACAACGATGCCCGCTGCCGTGAGCTGATCGCGGATCTGGTCCGCCAAGGTGAAGTCGCGTGCCGCACGGGCTGCCGCGCGGGCGTCGAGACGGTCTCGCACGAGTGCATCCAACGCCATCATCGTCTCGTCCACACCATTGCCCGAAGTCGAGCTCCATTGCGGGTGAAGCGGATTGACGCCGAGAACCTCGGTCATGGCGACGACCTTCAGGGCCAGCTGCTTGGCCTCGTCCTCGTCTCCTTCGTCGATTGCGGTGTTGCCGGCTCGCACGGTCTCGTGGATGACCGCCAGAGCGCTGGAGACATTGAGGTCGTCGTCCATCGCGGCCGCAAACCCGGGCGAGAAGTCGGCGGAGCCGGCGAACCAGCCACCCACCAGCGCGCGATGTAAGAACCCCTCGATGCGGTCAACCGCCGCCTCGGCCTCGCGAAGTGACCCCTCGTGATACTCGATGGTGGAGCGGTAGTGGGCCGCGCCCAGGTAGTAGCGCAGCACGAGCGGGCGTGCGACCTTGGTGATCTCGGTGACGAGCAGCGCGTTGCCCAGCGACTTGCCCATCTTCTCGCCGCCCATGGTCACCCACGCGTTGTGCAGCCAGTAGTTGGCGAAGCCGAGGCCGGCCGCGCGCGACTGGGCCTGCTCGTTCTCGTGGTGCGGGAAGCGCAGGTCGACGCCTCCGCCGTGAATGTCGAAGGTGTCGCCGAGGTACTTGCGTGCCATCGCGGAGCACTCCAGGTGCCAGCCCGGACGACCCTGACCGTATGCCGTGGGCCAGCTCGCAGTCCCGGGCTCACCCGCCTTGTGGCCCTTCCACAACGCGAAGTCGCGCGGATCGCGTTTGCCGCGCGGGTCGGCGTCGGCAGCGGCCTCCATATCGTCGATCCGCTGGTGGGTCAGCTCGCCGTAGGCCGGATAGCTGCGCACGTCGAAGTAGACGTCGCCACTGCCGTCCTGGGCGGCATAGGCGTGACCCTTGTCGATCAGGGTCGCCATCAGGTCCTGCATCTCGGTGATGTGACCGGTCGCCCGCGGTTCGTAGGTGGGCGGCAGGACCCCAAGCAGGTCGAGGGCGTCGTTGGTGGCCCGTTCGTTGGCGTAGCTCCAGGCCCACCACTGCTCCCCGGCCTCGACGGACTTGGCCAGGATCTTGTCGTCGATGTCGGTGACGTTGCGGACCAGGGTGACGTCATAGCCATGCCCGAGGGTCAGCCAGCGACGCAGGATGTCGAACGCGACGGCAAACCGGACGTGCCCGATGTGCGGAGCGCCCTGGGTCGTGAGCCCGCACACGTAGATGCCGGCCTTGCCCTCCGTGATCGGGACGAAGTCGCGCAGCTCTTGCGCAGCGGTGTCGTACAGGCGGATGCTCACCCGCCAAGGTTACCGGCGAGTCGACCACGCCCGAGCCAGCCGACTGCCCTTTGCTCAGTTCAGGCTGGTTTGCTCAGTTCGGGCCGGTTTTCGGCGCCGGATTCGAGCTCCGGAGCGGCCTGAACTGAGCAAAGGCCGGGTGTAGGGCGGATCAGGGGGTGGCGAACACGATCGCCGTGGCGATGGCGGCAATGCCCTCGCCGCGGCCGGTGAGCCCGAGACCGTCCGTGGTCGTCGCCGAGACCGACACCGGTGCGGACACTATGGCGCTCAACACGGCCTGGGCCTCTTGACGGCGTGGACCGAGGCGAGGGCTGTTGCCGATGATCTGGATGGCGATGTTGCCGATGGCAAAGCCGGAAACGGTCACGATCCGCGCAGCCTGCGCAAGCAGCTCGATACCGGCGGCGCCGGCCAGCTCGGGGCGGTCGGTGCCGAAGTGGGTGCCAAGGTCTCCGAGTCCGGCAGCGGAGAAGAGGGCGTCGCACGCAGCGTGGGTGGCAACGTCGGCATCTGAATGCCCGGCCAGCCCGCGCTCGCCGGGCCAGGTGAGCCCGGCCAGGGACAGTGTTCGGTCGTCGTCGGCGTACGGATGGACGTCCACGCCGACCCCGATGCGTGGCGTGGGGATGGGGTGGGCGCCAGGGTCGGCGAAGGGCCGCGGGCTATCCGACATGGGTGCGATCCGGCATGGGGACATCCTGCAGCAACGCCGTCGCGACCGCGAGGTCGGCCGCAGAGGTGATCTTGAGCGCCAGCCGATCGCCGTCGACGACACGCACGTGTCCCCCGATGCGCTCGACCAGACCGGCATCGTCGGTGGCCGGGGTCCAGCTGGCGTAGGCCCGCTCGAGCACGTCACGCAGGAACCCCTGCGGAGTCTGTATGCCGCGCAGCGTCTCGCGGTCAGGAGTTGCCAGAACGAGACCCTGCGCGTCGACAACCTTGATGGTGTCGGTCACAGGCAGGGCCGGCACGATGGCGACATGGCCCGAGCGCACGGCGTGGATCACCCGGGCGAACAGCTCTGCCGGCGCCAGACACCGGGCGGCGTCGTGGACCAGGACGATGCCGTCGTCCGGGCGCAGCGCCGCGAGCCCGGCCACCACGGAGGCCGACCGATCGGCGCCCCCCGCCACGACGTCGATGCGGGGGTCCTGACCGGCGAGGTCGCGTGCCTGGCTCAGGTGGGAACCGGGCGCCACGATGACCACGTGTCCGACGTCGGCACAACCCAAGACGCCCCGCAGGGCGTGAGCCAGTAACGGCTCCCCGCACAACGGGGCGAATGCCTTGGGCATGCCAACGCCGAGCCGCACACCGCTTCCGGCGGCGACCAGGACTACGGCAACGTTCAGGAGGCGAGAACCTCGTCGAGGATGGCCTCAGCCTTGTCCTCGTTGGTCTTCTCGGCGAGCGCGAGCTCGGAGACAAGAATCTGACGGGCTTTTGCCAGCATGCGCTTCTCGCCGGCGGAGAGGCCACGGTCCTTGTCACGACGCCACAGGTCACGCACAACCTCGGCAACCTTGATGACATCACCTGAGGCGAGTTTCTCGAGGTTGGCCTTGTAGCGGCGCGACCAGTTGGTCGGCTCCTCGGTGTGCGCTGCACGCAGGACGTCAAAGACACGCTCCAGGCCCTCGGGGCCAACGACGTCGCGAACACCCACGAGATCGCAGTTGTCGGCGGGCACCTCGATGGTCAGATCGCCTTGGGCAACCTTGAGCACCAAGTAGATTTTTTCCTCGCCCCTGACGGTGCGAGTCCTCATCTGTTCAATCAAAGCCGCACCGTGGTGCGGGTAAACAACCGTCTCGCCGACCTTGAACGCCATGTGTGTTGTACCCCTTTCGCGACCTCAAGGATAGCACGACGCGCCGGTATGGCAGGACCAACGACAGGGCGTTTCTGCAGGTCAGGGCGATGCAGGACACCCCATTTTGGTCCCTTTTGCTGCATTGACAGAAGGGTAATTCGCGTGCATCGCACCGGGTCCGCCCTGTCTTTTGACCTAGTCAGGCAACACGATGTCTGTCATTGCGTCGTCAACCAGCGCCGGCCGGTAGGCTGCCACGCGTGAAGCTTCGATGCCTCAGGCCTGCCACGTTTTCGGGATTCCGGGGCACCCGGGCCGCCCCGGTCCGCGCGGCCACCACGCTGGCAAAGGCGCTGGCCACGAGCGTGGCAGCAGCCGCGGTGCTCTCCGGTTGCCAGGTCATGTCGCCGATCCAGACCACCGTGCCCTACCAACCGGCCAACGGCGTGCCGGTCGACCTCGGCGCCGTGCAGATTCGCGACCTTGTGGTCGTCTCCCGCGCCAAGGGCGAGGTCGGCACGCTGTCCGGGATGGTGGTCAATACGAGCGCCCAACCCGTCACCATCAGCTTCGCCGCAGGTGCCGCCGGCGACTCGGTGATGGCCCAGGCCCCCGCGGACAAACAGACCCGACTCTCAGGGGTTGCGGGCACGGCGCCCGTCACCCTCCCGAACGTCGACGCCGCCCCCGGCGGCATCGTCAGGCTGACGGTCAGCACGCCGGCCGGCGGGACGTCCGAGGTCTCGGTGCCGGTCCTGCTGCCCGACGGCATCTACGCCAACATCACCCCTGCGCCACGATTCGCCGTTGGTCCCTCGCCGCTCGTCACCGTGGGTCCCTGAGCCCGGGGGGCGAAACGGCGCAGCCGTCAAACGTGCACTAGTGGCCGCGGGGCCGCTGCCGCAGCACGGACGGAGGGGCGCAGATGGGGGTAGTGCACGTTTGACCGCGCCTTGGCTCGCTCTTCAGGTGCCGGGCCGGGGTTCCCTGACCCTTCGTCAGGGGGTCTCGAACTTGTAGCCCAGACCCCGCACGGTGACGATGAACTGCGGGTTCGGCGGGTCCGGCTCGACCTTGGCGCGCAGGCGCTTGACGTGGACGTCCAGCGTCTTGGTGTCACCGACGTAATCGCTACCCCACACCCGGTCGATCAGCTGCATCCGGGTCAGCACCCGGCCCGAGTTGCGCAGCAGGATCTCGAGCAGCTCGAACTCCTTGAGCGGCAACGCGATCGGCGCCCCGTCGACCGTGACCGTGTGTCGCTCGACGTCCATGCGCACCGGGCCTGACTCCACCGTGGCGGGCATCAGCTCCTCGGGCTCGTGACCGCGACGCAGCACCGCCTTGATCCGGGCCAGGAGCTCGCGGCTGGAGTACGGCTTGGTGACGTAGTCGTCCGCCCCGATCTCGAGCCCGACCACCTTGTCGATCTCGCTGTCCTTGGCGGTGAGCATGATGACCGGCACGGACGAACGCTGCCTTAGGGCACGGCATACGTCCATCCCTGACAGGCCCGGGAGCATCAGGTCGAGCAGCACGAGATCGGCCCCTGAGCGGTCGAAGTCAGCCAACGCGTCCGGCCCGGTCTCGGCCACCGACACCTCGTAACCCTCCTTGCGCAGCATGTAGGACAGCGGGTCGGAGAACGACTCCTCGTCCTCGACCAGCAGGATGCGCGTCATCGGGTGACCTCTCGGGAGCGGTGGTCAGTGCCCGGGAGCCCAGGGAGCTCCGAGAGACCAGCGGGTATGACGGGTGCCTCGTCTTCGCTCGTGGGGGCCGCAGGCAGACGCATCGTGAACGTCGAGCCATGGCCCTCCTCGCTCCAGACCGTGACCTCTCCGCCGTGGTTGGCGCAGATGTGCTTGACGATGGCCAGGCCCAGGCCGGTGCCGCCGGTGTCTCGGGACCGTGCGGCGTCGATGCGGTAGAACCGCTCGAAGATCCGCGCCTGCTCGCTCTTGTGGATGCCGTGGCCCTGGTCGGAGACCGCGATCTCGACGAGCCCCTCCTCGGAACGCACGCTGACCGCGACCCGGGTTCCTGGGTCGGAGTAGTGGATGGCGTTGCCGACGAGGTTGCGGATGGCGGTGGCGAGCAGGTCCGCGTCGCCGAACACCTGGGCGCCGGGCGACAGGGACGACACGATCTCGATGGCTCGGGACTCGGCCACCAGCCGGGACTGGTCGATGGCCGCGGTGGCCGCCAGCGCGACGTCGACCAGTACGGGCTCGTGCAGGGTGTCGGCGATCTGCAGCCGCGAGAGGTCGACGATCTCCTGGACCAGGCTGGTGAGCCGCGTGCTCTCCACCTGCATCCGGCGGGCAAAGCGGGCCACCGCCTTGGGATCATCCTTGGCTTCCAGGACGGCGTCGGACAGCAGTACCAGCCCGCCGACGGGGGTCTTGAGCTCGTGGCTGACGTTGACGACGAAGTCGCGACGGACCTCCTCGACCCGTCGAGCCTTGGTGCGGTCGTCCACCAGCAGGAGGATGAACGCGCTGCCCAGCGGAGCCACGCGCACGCCGACGGTGATCCGGCCGCGGCCCAGCGGACCTCGGGGCAGATCGAGCTCGACCTCCTGGATCTCGCCGTCGCGCCGGACCTGTCGGGCCAGGTCGCGCAGCTCGTCGTGGACCAGGTTGTCGTCGCGGACCAGCCCGTGCGCCACGGCCCAGGGGCTGGTGCTCACGACGGCGTCGGCGGCGTCGAGCACGATCGCCCCCGAGCGCAGCACGGCGAGGACGGCAGAGGCGCCGGGCGGCAGCGCGTGGGGGTCCACCGGCTGCGGCACGCTCCGCTGCGACCGGTCGGACAGGCGGACCGAGGCCACCGAGACGGCACCGATCACCAGCCCGAGCAAGCCGCCGAGAAGTGCCTCAACCGTGGGGTCCACGGGACTCAGCGTACGCAAGGCATACGCACGGCCCGACCTTCCTTCGTGGCCAGCAGCCGCCCGCAGCGGGTGCGGCGCCTACTGTTCACCTCAACGCCGAAGATCGTTCACCGCTTGGTGCGACTCTTGACAGGCAGACGGGCGACGCGTGCCCGCCATACAAAGATGGGGAACCATGCGCAACACGTTCCATGAGGACCTGGACAAGATCTCCGACCAGCTGGTCGAGATGACCCGACTTGCTGGGTCGGCCATGTCCCGCGCGACCACGGCACTGCTGGACGCCGACCTGCACCTGGCCGAGACCGTCATCGCCGCGGACCAGCAGATCGACGCGCTGCGCAAGGACCTGGACGACCGCGCCATCGACCTGCTGGCCCGTCAGCAACCGGTCGCCACCGACCTTCGCATGGTCGTCACCGCGATGCGGATGAGCGCCGACCTCGAGCGGATGGGCGACCTTGCCCGGCACGTCGCCAAGGTGGCCCGGCTGCGGTACCCGAACTCCGCGATCCCCCCGGTGATGCGTTCCACCGTCCTGGAGATGGGGCAGGTGGCCGCGCGGATCGTGGCCAAGACCGGGTCGGTCATCGCCGGCAAGGACATCGAGTCGGCGCTGGCGCTTGAGCGCGACGACGACGAGATGGACCGCCTGCACCGCGACATCTTCAACATGCTGATGGACGACAAGTGGACTGCCGGGACCGAGGCTGCGGTCGACGCGACCCTGGTCAGCCGCTACTACGAGCGGTTCGCCGACCACGCCGTATCCGTGGCGCGTCGGGTCGTCTATCTGGTTACCGGTGAATGGCAGCCCGACTACGCGTTGGACAACGAAGAGATCTAGCCCGGCTGGTCAGCGGCCTTGCCTGGTCAGCGGCCTGGTGGACCGCGAACTAGCGGCCTTGGTTGGCGACAGCCGCGGCCGCAGTTTTGGCAGCCTCGGGGTCGAGGTACTCGCCGCCGGCGATGAGCGGCTTGAGGTTGTCGTCGAGGCGGTAGATGAGCGGCATGCCGGTGGGGATGTTGAGCCCGGAGATGGCCTCGTCGCTGATGCCGTCGAGGTGCTTGACGATGCCGCGCAGGCTGTTGCCGTGGGCCGCGACCAGGACGGTCAGGCCGGCGCGCAGGTCGGGCACGATCGCGCTCTCCCAGTACGGCAGCATCCGCGTGATGACGTCCTTGAGGCACTCGGTGGCGGGCGGGCCACCCTCGATGTCCGCATAGCGTGGGTCGTGGGCCTGGCTGAACTCGTCATCGGCCGGCTGCGGCGGCGGCGGGACGTCGAAGGATCGGCGCCAGGTCATGAACAGCTCCTCGCCGTACTGCGCGAGGGTCTCCTTCTTGTTCTTGCCCTGAAGCGCGCCGTAGTGACGCTCGTTCAGACGCCACGAGCGCTTCACCGGGATCCAGTGACGGTCGGCGGCGTCCAGGGAGATGTTGGCGGTGTTGATGGCCCGTCGCTGCAGCGAGGTGTGCACCACATCGGGGAGCAGGCCTTCCTCCTTGAGCTGCTGGCCGCCGCGCAGGGCTTCGGCCCGCCCCTTGTCGGTCAGGTCGACATCGACCCAGCCGGTGAAGAGGTTCTTGGCGTTCCACTCGCTCTCGCCGTGGCGGAGCAGAATGAGCGTGAAAGGTGCGGAAGCGGTCATGCCTACGAGTCTATTTGCTCGTCCCGATCGGGCCCGAGCAGGTGTCGGAAAGCCTCGAGGTTGACAGTGGACTCGCCGCGCGAGCTGCGCCAGGCCCACTCCTTCTTGATCGACTCAAGGAAGCCCATCGCGAGCAGCTCGTTGAACGCGCCGTCGGCCGCTGCCAGAACGACACCGAAGATCTGGTCCAGGTATGCCGCGTTCGCAGCCGCGAGCGGCACCCGACCGGTGACGTAGACGTCGCCGTCCTTGTCGATGCCGTAGGCGAGGCCGGGCAGCTTGAGGTTGCGACGCAGCAGGTAGGCGTAGACGGCCTCGTGGTTCTCGTCGGGGTTGCGCACGACGAATGCCGAGATCGACAGGGACTGGTCGCCGACGACGACGGAACACACCGTGTTGAGCTTCTTGTCGCCCGGAAGCGTGACGACGAGCTCGCCGGGGCGACGGCCGGGCTCCCACGTGATGCCGGCCTCGTCGAGGAAGGTGCGCACGGACTGCTGGGTCGCGTCGCTGGAGCCCGGGCCGTCGCTGGTGTTCTCAGCGTCTTCGATCACAGGGTCAACATGTCCGGGACGATGCTGAGATGCGGGACGTCACTCTCGACCGGAGGGGCGGTGCGCACGGCCGTGGCCTCGCTGTAGACCTCGAGCAGACGGTCGGTCGTGGCTCCCCAGCTGAACTGCAATGCGTGCTGAACAGCGTTGCGGCTCAACAACATTCGGTAGTCAGTGTCGCTCAGCAGGCTCTCGATGCCAGCACTCCAGTCGGCCGTTTCGTGCCCCTGGACGAGCAGGCCGCCGTCGCCCACGGCAAAGGGCAGGCCCCCGACGGCAGCGGCGACAACCGGCGTCCCACAAGCCTGGGCCTCGACGGCAACCAGACCGAACGACTCGCTGTATGACGGCACGGCGACGAGGTCGGCAGCGCGGTACCACTGGGCGAGGGTGGCGCGATCGACCGGAGGCACGAAGCGCACCTGCGCGTCGATACCGAGCTGTTGCGCCAGCTCGTGCAACAGTCGGGGCTTGCTGAGACCAGAGCCGCTGGGGCCGCCGAGAACGACAACCACGAGCTTCTGGCGCAGCTCGGGTCGTCGCGCGAGCAGCTGCGCCGCCGCCTTGAGCAACACGTCGGGAGCCTTGAGCGGCTGGATCCGGCCCACGAAGAGCAGCACCTGCGCGTCGAGGGGCAGCCCCACCTGGGCGCGGGCTTCGGCCATGTCCCCCGGTGTGAACAGCTCGAGGTCGACGCCGGGTGACACAACACGCACCTTGCGGTGGTCGGCGGCATACAGGTCGATGAGCTCGCCGGCCTCGCCCGTGGTGTTGGCCACCAGGCGGTCCGCAGCCTCGACGACCTGGGTCTCGCCGATCTCGCGACCGAGCGGCTCGGGTGTATCGCCCTCTGCCATCTGGGCGTTCTTGACGCGAGCCATCGTGTGCATGGTGTGCACCAGCGGCACGTGCCAACGGTCGGCCGCCAGCCAGCCGACCTGTCCGGAGAGCCAGTAGTGGGAGTGGACCAGGTCGTACCATCCCTCGGGCCGAGCCGCCTCGGCACGCATGACGCCCTGGGCGAAGGCACACAGCTGGCCCGGCAGGTCTTCCTTGGCCAAGCCCTCGAACGGCCCGGCGATGACGTTGCGGACGTGGACCCCTGGCGCCAGCTCGGACTGTAAAGGCATGTCGCCAGCGGTCATCCGGGTGAAGATCTCAACCTCGATGCCGCGTCGTGCCAGCTCCTTGGAGACCTCCGCGACGTAGACGTTCAGGCCACCCGCGTCACCGGTGCCGGGCTGTTCGAGCGGCGAAGTGTGGACGCTGAGCATCGCCACTCGGCGCAACTTCGGCATTGACGACATACATCCCTCTTTGATCCTGGGCACGTGGCCGCGAGGCGGGCACGTGGGCGTTGAATCTATTGTCGCAACGCCGCGGCGCCGTTACCTATTTCCCCGCCCAAGTCACCACATACCAGACACGGCATACGCTGCGGTCTGTGGCATCGAGGCGCCCGGTCGGCAACATCACGCGCGGCACGACCAACCCCAACCGGCTGCGTCGCGTCGACCGTTGGCTGGTCGGGCCGCAAGGCTTCCGGTTGCGACGCGCTCTCGGCCCGCCGGTGGTGGTGGATCTCGGGTATGGCGCGTCGCCGGTCACCACCGTTGAGCTGCATGATCGCCTACGCAAGCTCCGAGCTGACACGCGCGTGGTCGGGATCGAGATCGACCCGGCACGGGTGCTGGCCGCCAAAACCCTTGAACGAGAAGGTCTTTCGTTCCGTCTCGGGGGCTTCGAAGTTCCCCTCGAGGCGGGAGTGCGCCCGACCATCGTGCGCGCCTTCAACGTGCTGAGGCAGTACGACGAGAGTGAGGTCACCGCGGCCTGGCAGACGGTATGCCTTCGGCTGGCCCCCGGTGGGCTCCTGGTCGATGGCACCTGCGATGAGCTCGGTCGACGCAGCACCTGGGTGGCGCTGGATGCTTCTGGACCGTTGTCGCTGTCCCTGTCGATGCGCCTGGCCGACCTGTCACGCCCCTCCGACATCGCCGAGCGGCTGCCCAAGGCCCTGATCCACCGCAACGTCGGCGGGGAGCCGATCCACGCCTACCTCACGGCGCTGGACGACGCGTGGGCGCGGCAGGCACCGCAGGCGTCATACGGCGTGAGACAACGGTTCATCGCCTGCGCGGCGGCGATGCGGGATCAGCGGTGGCCGCTGTTGGACGGTCCCTCGCGGTGGCGGCTGGGAGAGATCACCGTCAACTGGTCAGCGGTACAACCCCTGCCTTGACAGGGACGAGATCTCTGACAGCGACGACGAACTAGTCGGAGGGGCAAGTCTCGTGAATTTGCTTTGTTTGCAAGGGTTTTCATGGCCGAGAGCCTTGTGTATGTCGGTCCCCTCACGTACACTAGAACACATGTTCGACAACACCGCGAGTGAGGGCCCGATCGGGCTCGAGAAGCTCGGTTTCCAACGTGACCACGTCTCGACTGACGACCGAGGCGAGCTGGTCTGGCTGACCCGCGCACTGGGGTGAGGCCCAGTGCAGCCCCTTGATGTGAGCAGTTGCTCAAGCCGTCCGCCAGTGACCGGACCGGACTGTATGTGCGTGTTTGTGCCTCGTTGCGCTCGTGATGGCCGGTGTCAGCTCTCGACAGGCGCCGCCGCCTGGTCCTCGGAAGCCTGGGCCGCCTCGTTGCCAGAGGTCTGCGCAGCGTCCTGCATCTCCTGCGGGTCCATGTCGGGGTCTCCAGCCGCGTCGCCGC
>DATCNE010000274.1:0-29504 GCA_036565395.1 Dermatophilaceae bacterium | reverse complement strand
GGACGGCGCGTACTCGCTGGCCGCCTTCGGTGACGTCGCGACCGAGATGTGCATCCGCAGCGACGGCGACGAGGGGTTGTTCGCCTCATACAGCGACGTGCAGTTCCTGGCGCCGATCCGGGCGGGTGACTGCATCGAGATCGAGGCCACCCTCGTGCGGGTTGGTTCGCGCAGTCGTGAGATGACCTTCGAGGTCCGGGTGATCGCGCGAGGCAACCCCGATCGCGGAGGGTCTTCGGCCGACCTTTTGGACAAAACGGTCATAGCGACCACCGCTCGTGGCGTCGTGGTCGTACCGTCCGCCGCGTCCTGAGCGGTCTCGCGATCGGTGCCGACGGCGTGTCGTGAGCGACACGCCGATATTGCATAAAGACTCTGTATTTGCAACGGAATTGGGCGAACCCCTGACCTGCGGTTCCATGGAAAACTGCAGGTGAACACGGGGTTGACAACAGGTGCTGAGCGAGTAAGTTTCATCGAGTTGGCCGCCGCTGGTTCCAATACCGCGAGGGTCACAGGGCTTGGGAATCTCCGGGATGCAGGGCGGTTTGCGCGCGCAGCCGCCGTGTCAACCAGTTCCACGGGATGACTTGCATTGTGGCCACGTCGCGAGACGTTGGAGGCGGCCGACGGTAGGGCCCGCGTGCTTAGTAGACAACAGCTTCGGATCGGCATCCTGTCGGTTCGGGGTTGGTCCCAACGGCGACGCGGGCTCTTCCGTGTTCGGGGGCTCTTCGTGTCACAGTGCCGATGTTCCAGCCCGGTGATCTAGCCTGACGCGGTGTATCGCTTCCCGCTCGCCATCGTCTCTGGCCTGGCTCTGTGGCTGGCATTTCCATCACACGACCTCTGGGCCCTGGCGCCGGTCGGTGTCGCCCTCCTGGCGTTGGCGACGCGCGGGACCTCAGGCTGGCAAGGCGCACTGCTCGGACTTGTCAGCGGGTTGTCCTGCTTCCTACCGCTCCTGTCGTGGTCCGGTATCTACGTCGGTGCGCTCCCGTGGATCGCCCTTGCCGTTCTCGAGTCCTGCTATGTCGCACTGCTCGGCCTGGCGTGCGCTCTGCTGCAACGCAGGCGGTCGCTGGACGGGTTCGTCAGGGTGCGGCCGATGGCCGTGGCGTTGGCATGGGTGGCCCAGGAGCTGCTGCGCGACAACACCCCTTTTGGCGGGTTCCCCTGGGGACGCCTGGCCTTCAGTCAGGCTGACTCGCCCCTTGCCGGACTGGCGGCCCTCGGCGGCGCCCCTGGCGTGACCTTCGGCGTGGCACTGGCCGGTGGGTGCCTCGCCGCAGGCGTCGCCCGGTTGATCAGCGGTGGACAACCAGCCGGTCGATCCGGCGTACCGCGCGATGTCGTTGTGCGCAGGCTCGTTTCGGCGACGCCGTCCCTGCTGTGCGCTGTCGCCGTGATGTCGCTGCCCGTCCTTGTCCCCAGGCCGGTCGACGGGCCGACCGCCCGGTTCATGGCGGTCCAGGGCAACGTCCCGCGCCCCGGCCTGGACTTCAACGCCGAGCGCCGTGCGGTCCTGGACAACCACGCCAGGGAGACCCTGACGGCGGCGGGGGAGGTGAAGGTGGGGGAGCAGCCCCAACCTGACCTTGTCGTGTGGCCTGAGAACGCCTCCGACATCGACCCGCTGCGCAACCCCGACGCGGCGGTCGTCATCAACGGTGCAGTGGACGCCATCCACGCGCCCCTCATCCTGGGGGCAGTCCTGCAGGGGCCGCGGCCTTACGTGTCCAACGCCAGCCTGATGTATCTGCCGGGCCGGGGCGTCACCGCGCAGTACATCAAGCAACATCCGGTGCCGTTCGCCGAGTACATGCCGTATCGCTCGTTCTTCCGCCACTTCAGCGACAAGGTCGATCTGATCTCTTCGGACTTCAAGGCAGGCACGGGCCCGGGTGTGTTCCGGGTGCCAGCTCGCGACGGAGGCACGATCTCGGCCGGAGCCATCATCTGTTTCGAGGTGGCCTACGACGGGCTGATGCGGGACACCGTGGACCATGGCGCGAACGTCTTGCTCGTCCAGACGAACAACGCCACCTTCGGTTTCACCGACGAGTCCGTCCAGCAGCTCGCCATCTCGCGGATCCGCGCCATCGAGCACGGGCGCTCGATCGTGCACGTCTCGACGGTCGGGGTCAGCGCGATGATCACCCCTGACGGAACGGCACACCACCGCTCGACGTTGTTCACATCGGACGTGCTCGCCGCTGACCTTCCCTTGCGCACCAACCGCACCATCGCAGATCGTGTCGGCGCGTGGCCTGAGTACCTTGCCAGCGGCGGTCTGGCCATGATGTTGGTTCGGCTCGGGCTGAGGCGCCGCCGCCGGTAATGTCGGTGCCTCGACCCCTACAAAGGACGTTTATGACACACCCGCAGGTCAGGCCCCCGATTGGCACGGTCGTCGTGTTGATCCCGACCTACAACGAACGCGAGAACCTCCCACTGATCGTGGCGCGGCTGCGCAAGGCTGTGCCCGAGGCCGACGTCCTTGTTCTGGACGACAGCTCCCCGGACGGCACCGGCGCCGTCGCGGATCAGCTGGCGACCGAGGATGACCACGTCAGGGTCCTTCATCGAGAGCGCAAGGAAGGGCTGGGCGCGGCCTACCTCGCCGGGTTCGCGGCGGCGCTCGACAAGGGCTATGACGTCCTTGTCGAGATGGACGCCGACGGATCGCACCAGCCCGAACAGCTTCGCAGTCTGCTGGAAGCCCTCGCGGATGTCGATGTCGTCCTCGGCTCGCGTTGGGTGCACGGCGGTTCGGTGGTCAACTGGCCGATTCACCGCAAGGCGCTCAGCCTCGGCGGCAACGTCTACACCCGCGTTCTTCTCGGTATGCCGATCGGTGACGTCACCGGGGGGTTCAGGGCCTACCGCGCGTCTGCGCTGCGCGCGATGGATCTCCACGACGTCGCCTCCCAGGGCTACTGCTTCCAGGTCGATCTCGTATGGCGGGCGGTGCGTCGCGGACTGACCGTGGTCGAGGTGCCGATCACCTTCGTCGAGCGCGAGATCGGTGACTCCAAGATGAGCCAGGGAATCGTTGGTGAGTCGTTGCGCAACATCACGGCCTGGGGTGCCCGGTATCGGCTTGGCCAGGTCACGTCACTCTTCCGCAGGGAGCCACGGTGGCACCGACTCAACGGCTGACCCGTCGCGGCCGTCGGCGTCCGCGTTGGGGGTGGTACGTCTTCGTGGCACTGCTGGTCGTCCCGGTGGCTGAGATCGCCGTGATCGTCGCGGTGGGCAAGGTCATCGGCGGCTGGCAGACCATCGCACTGTTGTTGGTGGAGTCGGCGCTGGGCGCCTATCTGGTCAAGCGCGAGGGGCTCCGGTCCTGGCGCGGCCTGCGGGTGGCGCTGAACACCGGCCGGATGCCCGGGCGTGAGCTGGCCGACGCGGCACTGGTGCTCATCGGCGGCACCTTGCTGCTGACTCCCGGGTTCCTGACCGACATCGTCGGCTTCTTCTTCATCCTGCCGTTCACCAGGCCGATCACCCGGCGGTGGCTGCAGAATGTGGTGGAGCGTCGGTTGGCCCATGGGTCCGGCATCATTCGCGGCGAGGTCATCTGAGGCGGGCCGGCTGAATCGCCCGTGTGCCTATCGGCGAGTCTGTCGGTGGATGTCGTTACGCTGTGCGCAAAGCCACGAAAGGTCTGCCGATGTCTCGACCCGAGCCCATACCTGATGCCGTCCGCACAGACGAGGAGATCGCTCTGGAACGGGCCAAGGCCGAGGTGTCGGACGTGCTCCTGAACATCGAGCATGCTCTCGACCGCGCCAAGCGGGCGCGCAAGAACGTCGCCAAGGACGGCGTGGACAGCAATGCCGAGCTCGCTCTGGCTGAGGCGGCAGCGGGCCTGGAACGCCTCCGCAAGCGGTTGTTCCAGGACACGTACTTCGCGGGCGACAACCTGCGCCTGATGTGACCGTCGTCGGGGGAGCGCCGCGCAGCGGCGAGCAGATCCAGACTGCTCTGGCGGCGTTCGTAGCTCGCTGGAAGAACTACCAGGGGACGGAGAAGTCCGGTGCACAGACCTTCCTGAACGAGCTCTTCGAGTGCTACGGGACCTCACGGGCTGATATCGGTGCGAGGTTCGAGGACTTCAAGGCCTCGGCGGGCTTCATGGATCTGCACTGGCCCCAGGTATGCATCATCGAGATGAAAGCTCCGAGCCGGGCCAAGTTGCTGTACCAGGCACGCGAGCAGGTGATGCGTTACTGGAAGGAATCGGCTGACGAGGTCCACGACCGGCCGGCAGCGCGCTACGTGGTGCTCTGCGCGTTCCAGCGCTTCGAGGTCTGGGAACCTGGACGCTTCCCTGTCAGCCCACGCATCGGCTTTGACATCGAGGAGCTACCAGACCGCTACGAGTCCCTCATGTTCTTGGCGGCGCCGACGCTAGCGCCGTCCTTCGCTGACCACTACCGAGAGCTGACCAAAGAGGCGGCGGCGTCGATCGCGTTGCTCTACCAGTCGCTGAAGGAACGCAGTGCGGCGCCGATCGACGAGATACAGCGGTTCACCCTGCAGTGCGTCTGGTCCCTGTTCGCCGAGGACCTGGGCATGCTCGACGGCTATCCGCTGCAGAACATCGTCCACACCTTGCGGCAGGACCCCACGAGGTCCTCGGCTGCCGAGATCGGGATGTTCTTCCGTGTCCTCAACCAGAAGGGCGATCACAACCGTCAGGGCGTGCTCAAAGGCACTCGCTACGTCAACGGCGAGCTGTTCGCCCAGCCCGCCGAGGTCAACCTCAACCAGGACGAGCTGGCGCTGATCGCCAAGGCTGCTGAGCAGGACTGGCGCAAGGTCGACCCGACCATCTTCGGCTCGCTGATGGAGGGCGTGCTGGGCCGCGACCGTCGTTGGGAGCTCGGTGCCCACTACACCCACGAGGTCGACATCCTCAAGATCGTCGAGCCGACGATCATCAGGCCATGGCAGCAGCGCATCGACGCCTGCACCTCACCGACGCAAGCCCGCGAGCTGCTCGACGAGCTGTGCTCCTTCCGGGTGCTCGACCCCGCCTGTGGATGCGGCAACTTCCTGTATGTCGCATACCGCGAGCTGCGCTCTCTGGAGCACCAGCTCAAGGCCCGCATCACGACGCTCGCAGCTGAGCAGGGGGCGGCCAAACCGCCTGGGCCGTGGCCGTACTACCGGCTGTCCAACATGCAGGGCATCGACATCGAGCGGATCGCGGTGCTCATCGCACGGGTCACCTTGTGGATGGGGCACCGGCAGATGATCGACCGCTTCGGTGATGCCGAGCCGGTCCTGCCACTGGTCGACCTGTCGAGCATTCGCGTCGCCGATGCCCTGAACACCCAGTGGCCCGAGACCGATGCCATCGTCGGCAACCCGCCCTTCCATGGGGCGTCGCATGTCCGGGGTGCATTCGGTGACCAGTACGTCGACTGGCTCAAGTCAGCGTTCGGTGTTGGAGTCAAGGACTTCTGCACGTACTGGTTCCGCAAGGCGCACGACCACCTGTTGCCCGGTCAGCGCGCCGGTCTGGTCGGGACCAACTCGATCTCGCAGAACCTTGGTCGGTCTGCGTCGCTGGACTACATCACGTCCAACGGTGGCACGATCACCGACGCCGTCTCCAGCCAGAAGTGGCCCGGCGAGGCCAAGGTTCACGTCAGCCTGGTGAACTGGGCCAAGCAGGACTATGAGGGACCGTTCATCCTTGATGGCGTGGCGGTCTCGGGCATCGATTCGTCGTTGCACGTCAACGCTCCTGATGCCTGGACTCCGGCATCCCTTCTCGTCAACAAAAGCAAGTGCTTCGAGGGCCCAAGTCCGAAGGCCAAGGGACTGCTGGTGACTGCTGAGGTCGCCCAAAGCTTGCGTGCGAGGTCGGACGCCGACTATGCAGCCGTGGTCAGGCCGTACCTCACCGCGGGGGACATCACGGACGATCCATCACAGGGGCCATCACGATGGGTGATCGACTTCGCGTTACGTCCCCTTGAGCAGGCGCAGAAGTACCCCGCCGCGTTGGAGATCGTGCGCCGGCTGGTGAAACCAGAGCGTGAGACGAACAACCGAAAGTCTTATCGCGAGAAGTGGTGGATCTTCGCCGAGCCGCGGACCGCCATGCGCGCAGCACTCTCTGGCCTCAAGCGTTTTCCAGCGATGGCCCGACACGGAAAGCGGCTGGTCTTGGCGTGGGAGTTGCCGGCAACGCTGGCCAGTGACGCCACCGACGTCTTCGCGTTCGATGACGACTTCTCGATGGGCGTCCTCCAGTCGCAGGCGCACGTGGCATGGGCCTGGGCACAGGCGTCGACGCTCAAGGGCGACCTGCGGTACACCCCGACGTCGGTCTTCATGACGTTCCCGTGGGCTGGGGCGTTCGCCACTGACGTTCAGCGAGAGGCGGTTGCCGAGGCTTGCCGACAGCTCCTGGCACGACGGTCCGAGATCTGTCAGGCCGAGCAGATCGGCCTGACCAAGCTGTACAACGCCATGGACGAGGGCGCCTGGGCCGATTTGAAAACACTGCACCAGGCGCTCGACGAGTCAGTCGCCGCCTGTTACGGCTGGTCCAAGGCCGTCGCCCAGAACGACGCCGAGATCGTGCGGCGGCTCACCGCTCTCAACAAGGAGATCACCGAAGGCGGGCGGGCGTACGACCCGTTCGGCGCCGTTGGCGACCCGACCTGAGCTCCACCACGGCGGTCAGGTCGCGTCGCGTCGCTCAGGTGACGGGGGAGCGGGCCGCGCGATACGGCATACGGACAGCAACAAGCCCCGCGGCCATGGAGGGGAGGCAGCACGGGGCTTGTCGGTCAAAATGTTCTTGGGTCAGGCGGTGCGCTTCCGGCGAGGCTTCTCGCCACGTGAGGCACGAAGCAACGCCAGTCGCTCCTTGAGCAGCGCCTCAAGCTCAGGTATGGATCGACGCTCCAGCAGCATGTCCCAGTGGGTGCGGACCGCCTTGACGTTCTTGTACTCGGGCTCCGGGCCGTCCACCAGTCGGGCCTCCAGACCGCAACGGCATTCCCACACCGTCGGGACATCTGCCTCGACCGAGAACGGAAGCTCGCTGATGTGCTTCTCGGGGCACACGTAACGGATCAGCTGGCGCTCGCTGAGCACGACGTTCGTGTCGGTCTCCATGCTGAGCGCACTCAGATTGGTGCCTCGAAGTGATCGTTCGGCCATGACGGGGAAACTCCCAACGTGCTGCCCACGCCCTGATGTGCGTGGGGATTCACTGGGCATAACGACGTTGTCAGGCTCAATGTTCCGGATTCGGCAGATGTCCGCCTATTCAGAGTCTACCGCCGATGGGGGGAGTCGGTCATATGACGGCAGGCACCTCATTGCCGGCGGCAACGATGCCCTCCCGCATCCGGACCCTGGACAGGATCAGCCCACCGACGACGAAGAACACGATCAGGGCGATGATGGCCCAGCGGTAGGAGTGGGTGAACTGGTGCACCAACCCGAAGACCAGCGTCCCGAACCAGCTCGTGCCGCGTTCCATGGCCTGGTACAGGCTGAAGAACTCTGCTTCGCGTCCGCGGGGGATGAGCTGGCTGTACATCGAGCGAGACAGCGCCTGACTGCCCCCGAGCACAATGCCGATCAGCACGGCGAGCCCGGCGAAGATGAGGAACTTCCGCTCGGGGACGAAGTAGGCCATGGTGACCACGAACGTCCAGATCACCAGGCTGTTCAACACCACACGCCACGCCCCGAACCGGCTGGCCAGGCGCCCGAACAACAGGGCACCACCGAAGGCGACGAACTGGACGAGCAGGATTATCTCGATCAGCTGGCTGTTGGTGAACTTGAGCTCTTCGGCGCCGTAGACGCTCGAGGCACTGATCACGGTCTGGATGCCGTCGTTGAAGAACAGATAGGCCAAGAGGAACAGCATGGTCTGCCGATAGCCACGAAGCTCGCGGAAGGTGGTGGCCAGCTGCGTGAGGCTGCCACTGATCACGCCCGGGCGGTCGGCGGCGACGGTCCCGGCGTTGGAGGCCCCTGAGGTGCCGCGCAGATCTCGCAGACCCACGACGGGGATGATCGTGAACACCCCCCACCACAGGCCGGCTGAGAGCAGGCTGATCCGCACCGCCATTCCCTGCGAGATGCCGATCTTCTCGTCGAGGGTCAGCAACGCCAGGTTGAGCGCCAGCAGGAGGCCGCCGCCGAGGTAGCCCCAGGCCCAGCCGCGACTGGACACCCGGTCCCGTTCGTCGGGCCCGGCGATCCGGCACAGCAGCGCGTCGTAGATGACCAGCGACGATCCCAGGCAGAGGTTGGCGAAGATCAGCAGCAGCACGCCCAGCGTCCAGTTGTCGCCGCTGACCAGGAACATCGCGCAGGCAGCCGCTGCTCCGGCCCATGCGAACGTGGCGAACAGTCGGACGGGTTTGGGAGAGCGGTCCGCCAGCGCGCCGATGAAGATCAGGACGATCGTCGAGAGGATCGTGGAGATGGTCAGGACGTAGAACACCAACGACCCTGGATCAACCGGTATCCCGACCACGGTCAGGTTGGTGTGACATGCGACGTCACTCGGCAGCGTCGGGCAGGCTGCCTTCTTGGCGATCACGGTCAGGTACGGAGCCATGAGGACGGTCAGGGTGGTGGTCACGTACGCCGAGTTGGCCCAGTCGTACCAGTACCAGGCTCTTTGGTGAGGCGTGTCCTTGCTACTGCTGGTTCCGACTGGGGTGTCGACGGTGCTCGTCATGCGGGCAGCCTGACACAGGCGGCCTCATTCTCGACGAGTATTCGCCCCTCCATCGGGGTCGTGTTCAGCCGGCGAGCTGCTCAGCTGGCGAACTCCCAGTGCCAGGGCTCGGGCAGCGCGCCCGACGAGTCGGCCCATGCAGGCTGGAACCATCCGTAGAGGGGGGCATTGCGCTCCATCCACAGGTGCGCCGGCGATGCGAAGCTCTGGACGCCTCCGCAGAGGTCGACCGCGAGGCCGACTCCGTGCTGGCTGGTCCCGGGGGTCGCCGCGAGCTCCGGGGTCGCCAGCTTGACCACAATCTGCTCGGCGAAGGTCCGATAGGCATCGGTGACACAAAGTGGCGAACCCGCCTGTTGCTCGTAGGCCCTGCTCATGGCGTTGAACGCCATAGCGTTGTCGCGGGGCAGGCCCTCATCCGGTGCGGCATACAGCGGGCACAAGGCACTCGCCGGGAACCGACCGTTGGGGTAGTTCGCGGTGTCCTTGCCGCAGTTGGGGCTGCTGTCCATCAGCAGCTTGAAATCCTGACCCTGAAGTGCCTGAGCAAGCCGTTTGTCGGCTGCTCTGGCAATCTGGCTCTCTGAACGCAGCAACGCACCGCGGAGACCGGCAGCCCTGCCGACCTGGTCAGCCTGCGCGTTCTGCAGCGCGTCGAGTGCTGCGCGCTGCTGGGCGATGACTGTGTCGAGCTTGGCTTTTGCCTCGGCCGCAGCCTTGGCTGCCACAGCGGCTTGTTTGCTTGCTGTGTCGGCCCTTGCCGACGTCACCACCTGGTCGGCACGCAGGACCTCCAACCGTTCGAACAGTCGCGCACGGCCGTCGATGAGGTACTGCACCGTTGCCATGGAGTCGGTGTTCTTGTCAGCCGTGGGGGAGGTCAGGGCTTCGAAGATCGCGACCATGTCACCAAGGGGACCACCGCCGCGGATGTACGAGTCGCTGGCCAGCTGTCCCAGGGCGTTCAGCGCGGCCTCCACCTCAAGGCCGAGCTCCACCAGGTGGGCTTCCTGGGCCGCAGCGTCGGTCTCAGCGGCAACCTGAGCTGTCCTGGCCGCCGACAGGTTCGCCAAGAGGGTGGTCGCTTGCGCCGAAAGACGTTCAAGGCGTGTGTTTGCCACGGCCACCTGGGCGCTGGACTTCATCAGGTCCGCCCGGAGCGCTTCGGCTGCCTTGACCTGGTTGGTGAGCTGATAGGGGGTCAGGACCTCGGCGTCCACCACTGAGGGCGGGGGTTTGACATCAGCGTTCGCGGGTGCGGCGGACAGAACCAGGCCGCTCGCCATCAGGCTCAGCACCAGCCCCACGATCGGCAGGGCACGTCTGATCCCGCAACGTTCGACAACCCGGTTCTTGTCCACAACCTCCGCCTGGGATCCTCTGAGCGGTCCACGTGGGTCCGCGACTTTCTAGAAGTCTAGGAACCAGGTTCCGCAGTTCGTGCGGTGTCAGCCGAAATGTGGCCGAACGGACGAGGCCAGAGAAGAACTACCTCGTATATGGCATACCGGTTCCTTCATCAATGCTGCGCCTTCCTACGGTGTGATCTACGCCTCAATACGGTGTGATCCACGGCACTCAGGGTGGCGTCGGGACTGGCAGTATGTCGTCCATGACCACAGTGGGAGCTCGAACACTTGTTCGCTCAGACGTCATCGTCATCGGCGGGGGAGTCGTGGCCGTCGTCCTGGCGGCGCTCACCCGGTTTGTTGGCGGTGGAGCTGTCCTTGCCTTCGCGTGTGCCGCGCTGGCGGTCACCTTGTTGGCGTCTCTGGTCGGTCGTTCGGTGGAACAGCTCGGCGACCGGTTCGGACCGGGCGCCACCGGGGTGCTGCAGTCCGCCCTGGGCAACTTGCCTGAGCTGTTCATCGCGTTGTTCGCGCTCCGCGCCGGCTTGGTGGATGTTGTCAAGGCGGCTCTCATCGGGTCGATCCTGGCCAACTTGTTGTTGGTCCTGGGATTGTGTTTTGTGGTCGGGGGACTCAAGCACGGAACCCAGAAGCTGGACTCCGAACGGGCCCGCAGCATCATCGTGCTGATGGTCCTGTCGGTCGCCGCCCTGGTTCTGCCGTCCCTGGCCCATTTCCTGCACACGCCCGCCTCGAAGCATGAGAACACGTTGTCGCTCATCGTGTCGGCGATCTTGCTGCTCTTGTTCGTCCTGACCCTGCCTGCGTCGCTGCGCCGGGGGTCGAACCAGCAGGCGGAGGAGAACATGCAGGTCGAGCCACCCCGCTGGCCGGTTGCTCTTGCGGTCGGGCTGTTGGCTCTCGCGGCAGTCTTGGCCGCGTTCGTGTCCGACTGGTTCGTCCACGCGCTCGAGCCCGCCATGGCGACCTTGCACATCTCGGACGCGTTCGCCGGCTTGGTCATCGTGGCCATCGCCGGCAACGCCATCGAGAACGTCGTCGGTGTTCAGTTAGCCGCAAAGAATCGGTCCGAGTACGCGTTCTCCGTGGTGATCAACTCACCGATGCAGATCGCGTTGGTCCTGGCTCCGGTCCTGGTGATCCTGTCGCAGGTCCTGGGGTTCGCCACCCTGACGCTGGTGTTCTCGCCAATGCTGATCGTCTCGGTGGCCATTGCGGTGATCCTCAGCGCCTTCATCACCTTCGACGGTGAGTCGAACTGGATCGAGGGGGCGGCGCTCATCGCCGTCTACGTGATCATCGCCGCATCGTTCTGGTGGGGCTGAGACCACCGCTGACGGGGATGAGACCCAGGCGGAGTCCTTCCCGAGCACCATCGGTATTTAGCCGATAATCTACATTATGTCAACTAACGTGAACTTCCCCTACGTCCAACCTGGATGGGACCTCTCCCCCCAAGACCCTCAAGGCTGTATGCGGCACCGTTCGCGGCTGTGTACAGCTAGCCGCCGGGCGGGGCACCAACCCCCGGTGGTGCGCCGCCGGGACCGCCAGAGCCGGGCGGGCCGCCGATGCCTGGACCGCCCATTCCCGGTGGACCGCCGCCTGGACCGCCAATGCCTCCCGCGGCAAGGTCTGGGTAGGACCATGCGCCCAGCCCGATCAGCACGACCAGGATGGCAACGGACAGCCAGCGTGGCAGCTGCACCAGCAGCCATGCTGCGAGCAGGGTGATGAGCCCCACGGCCGGTAGGTAGAACCTGATGACGTGTACGCCGCCGCCGGCTCCCCCAGCCATCCGCGCAGTCCAGTCATAGGCAAGGTACAGGCCCCAGATACCGATCCAACCGAGGGCCAGGAAGGCACCGACCGACGCGTCACGCCGATACTTCGTGCGTCGCGCAGGCTCCATCCCCCGCCCACGGGATCTCATCCCGCGGACCGTCAGCCAACCCAGAGCCGCCAGTGCCAGGAGCGCCATCGGCATGCTCTTCACCAGTGGCGACGGCAGGGTCTGCAGATTGGGGATCACCGAGCCAAGGCTGAACGTCACCACACCGGACGAGTACCCCGTCTTCAGTGCGCTGCCGTATGCCATGTAGTCGAACCCAAGGACGCCGGCGACCAGGGCAGCGACCGAAGTGAGCCACCAGCCGACCGCCCGCAGCGGAAGCGCAGCGCGGCGGAATACCAGCAGTGCTGCGAGGACAGCCACCGCCAGCAGGACCACATTGGTGTAGCGAACGAGGACCGCGGCCTCCAGTGCGACGAACCCGAGCAAGCCCATGGTGGTGCGCAGCCGCACCGTCCGCTCCGTGGCGAGAAGCGTCCACAGCAGCGCACCTGAACCGGCTGCGATCAGCGAGGCGTCGGTGAAGGTGGGCATCGTGGCCCGCCAGGCGAAGACCAGTGCAGCTCCCGAGCTGCAGAACAGGAGGACCGCCCACGTGCCGCCCCAGCGCCCCAGCCAGCGTCGGGCGCCGAAGAACAGGCCCAGGCAACCCAACGCCCCGTAGAACAACGGTGCCACCCGGAGCAGCCCCAGAGCCTGGAACGGCACGGCCAGGAACGGGTAGCCGGGGTTCTTCTCGCTGCTCCAGGTGCCGCTGGCTGTCTGCACCCATTGCGCGATGCCCTGTCCCCCGCCGCTGCTCAGCTCTTTGTACAGCGCCTGGTATTCCGTGTTGGTCAGGCTCAGGTGTCCCCGGGTCAGCGCGATGATCGACGCCCGGTACGCGTAGTCGTCCGGCTCGAGCAGCTGGGTGGCCCTCGTCAGTACCGCGATGCACAGCGCGACGAAGGCGACCAGCGCTACCAGCGCCTCTCCCCTACCGAACCGGCGACGTGGACTCACGGCAGCTGGATCGTTGGCCCGCACCGACCCATCGTCGCCGGTGGCTCGCAGCTGCTCGGTCATGCCCATGGGCCGATCATGGCCGCAGCACGTTGGCGGTACCTGTGAGATCCCTTCGAGAATTCTGAACGCGTGAATGGGGCCATGCGAAGACGAGGGCGACGACCGCGACGGCCCACGCCAGATGGATGGCACCGACCGCCTCCTGGTGGGCGAACCACCAGTGGGTCAGGCCCGTCGTCTTCTGCTGCCAGTGGACGAAGTCCTTGGTGAAGGGCTGCCAGAACACGACGATGGTGGCAAGCGTCGTCCACGGGATCGTCCAGCCGGTGCCGAGCAGGTCGAAGACCACTGCAGCAAGCGCGGCGCTGCCGATGTAGTAGGCGTTGTCTTTCGGGTCCAGGGCCAGTCGTACCGCGACTGACACGAGCAGCACACCCGGCAAGCCTCTGCTGAGGACTGCCGCGATCGCAGCCGCAGGTGAGAGAAGGAACTGGGCGGTCCGTCCCCAAGGCGGAGTCATCACTCCGCGAGCGCCCAGGGTGTGCAGCCCCGACGAGGGCGACAGACCGATCGGCGGGTGAAGGGCGCCCAGGGTGCGTGGATTGGCCAGAACGAACGGCGCCCACGCCATGGCCGTTCCGGCGGCAGCCGTGGCGGCTGCTCGCAGCCGGCCTCGGGGCAGGACGAGCAGCAGGGGCAGGAACCCGACTGCCCACGGTTTCGTTGCGATGGCTGCGGCGAGGGCTACGCCTGCCGGAACGGGCCGGTCGGCGGAGGCAGCTCGCAGAGCCACGATGGCGAAGGTCATCGCGAGGACGTCGTCGAGGTGCCCCCACCGGACCGAGAGCATCGTCCAGGCCGGTATGACGACGATGGCCGCGATGATGATCCGACGATGGCGTCCGGCGGGGGCGACCAACGGCGCGAGTGAAGCGATGAGCAGCGGCCCGGCTGCGGCCATCGCCACAAGGGCGACGTTCTTGCCGATGTTGGCAGGCAATGGGCTGAGGAGGGCGGCCACCACCAGCGAGAGCGGGGCGGTCTGCAGCCACGGAGCGTCTGCGTACAGATTGAGCCCGGAGCGGTGGAGAAGCAGGTTGGCGCCGTCAACGGAGAAGTGCCATGACACACCGGAGTCCGGCCACATCCGCCAGGCCCACCACACGGTCCAGGCGGCGACGAATGTCGAAGAGACAACGATCGGCAGCCTCCCGCGGCGTACCGCCATGCTGCTCAGACTAGTGATCTTCAGCCTCGGCTCCCCACGAACTCCACAGAGTGCATCATGGCGACGTTCATCATTGCGACGTTCATCATTGCGACGTTCATCATCGCGACGGGCTCGCGGTCACAGTCCCAGGGCTTCCATCCGAGACCGGGCGAGGAAGGTTGGACGCATCACCCGGCCGTCAGCGCCGTCCTCGTAGCGGAATCGCCACAGCTCGGCGGTGTCCAGCACCATGCGTCCCAGGCTGAGTTGACGGCGCTCCTCGACCCACTCAATGAGCCCTGCCGGCTGGGCAATGTCCGCAGCGAAATGGAGAAGGTTGGCGTACCAGATGTCCCGACGGAAGACCGCCTCGTACCAGGCGTCGGCACCGAGCTGGTCCTTGAGCGCGTCCATGAATGTGTCGGCGCTGTCGTCGACCGGATGTGCGCAGACCATGATTGTGCCCGGCGTGAGTGTCATTCCGACCAGGTCCAGCTCGATCGCCTCGACCTGTCGGGCTGCCCGGCTCAGGGCAAGGGCGTACCGCTGGACTACGTCGTCATCTCCCGCCGCCGCTTCGCGATACCCCTCAAGGGCACGCACCGTGATGTGCAGGGAGCTGGCGATCCCCGTTCGGAAGTGTCCCGGACCGGCAAGGGTCTCGGCCTCAGCCATCACCTGTTCCAGCCTCCTGGCCGAAGCCTGGTCCGGCCGGAGCACGACACTCACAGGCCACCGGCCGCCTTCAACCGGTGGGGTGTCGCGTTTGTGCAGACCCTGTCGGATCAATGGCACTGCTTCGGCAAAGAGATGATCAAAAGCGCTCACACGCCCCACATCTCCCCCAGCGCCGTGACGACCTTCCAGTCCCGGGTGGTCGCCACGACTCCCCCGCGCTCGATCCGGGCGTTGGTCAGCATCGCCTCATGTGACGGATGTGCAAGCCACAGGTACACCCCACGGCCGGCAACCTGTGCCCGCTCCCCCACGACGTCCCATCCGTTCATCATCGCGACGAGCCCGTCATCCGGCTCCTCCTTGAGGAAGGTGACATAACGTCGCACCTCTCCTTCCAGTGGAGCCTCAAGACCTGCGCCGTATGAGGCAACCTCGGCCAGCTGTTCAGGCGTCCGCACGATGGCCCGCACGGTGAACCCGCACAGCTCTTCCAGTCCGGCCTCGAGAACGAGCTCGACCTTCGCCGCAGACCGAAGGCTCGACGTGAAGCGAAGGTTTCCGCTCTGGATGTAGCTCTCGACATCGCCAAAACCCTTATGGGACAGCCCTGTTCGCAGATCCGCCATCTTGATGAATCGCCCACCGACGTTGATCGCGCGCAGGAAAGCGATGTAGGTCGGCATCAGAACGTGAACGTCCCGCGTCCGACCTCACGGACGGTTCCGCTGACGAAGATCGTGCCCGCGCCGTCCACTGCCAGGTCAAGGACCGAGGGGCGCCCGACCGCACTCCCCTGGTGGATCCGGCGTCGCAGCCCCACCTCACCGTTGGCCACGAACCAGCCACCCAGGTTGGCACACGCCGAACCTGTGGCGGGGTCCTCGATGACCGCGCTGTTCTGGGTGAAGAAGAGGCGCGCCTCGATGGTCTCCGGACCCGTCGGCGCCCAGAGGTAGACCAGCGACTCACCGCCGGGTCTGGTGGCGAACTGGACCAGGAGACGTGGATCGGCGGCCGCAGCCCTGACGTCCGCGGCCGATCTCAGCGGCAGGATCAGCTGGACCGTACCCGTGTCGACCCACAATGGTTCAGCCGCAACGCGATCCGCGGTCAGGCCGATCATTCCCGTCAGATCCGAGAGCGGCACGTCGACAGGGAAGGACGTTGGCGGGTTCGCCTGCAAGGTCCACACATTTCCGGCAACCCGCACCGGGATGTCTCCGGCCGACATACGAAGGAGCATCGCATCTCCCCCACCGAACAGCTCATGAACGACGTATGCCGTGCCCAGCGTCGGGTGCCCCGCGAACGGCATCTCGTAGCTGGGGGTGAAGATGCGGACGTTGGCGCTGACGTCCCGGCCTCCCGGCATCACGAAGGTCGTCTCGGAGAGGTTCAGCTGACGCGCCAGGCTTTGCATGTCCTGGTCAGAGAGGCCAGTTGCATCCTCGAACACGCACAGAGGATTGCCGGTGAACGGCTTGTCGCCATCGGTGAAGACATTGAGCAGTCGGTAGCTCAGGTTCATCACAGCGGATCAGAGCTCGATGCGGGTTGCCACGGGGGTGCCGAGCTCCACGGTCCGGCTGACGGTGCAGAGCCGGTCGTGTGAACGCTGCATGGCATCGGGAAGCAGAGCTCGAGCGGCGTCTCCACCCTCACCCTCGGGGAACCTCACCCTGAAGGTCACCGAGAGCTCCTCCATCCGGTTGCCGCCTTCGTCGCGTACCTTCTCGCCGTCGACCTGCACGACGAACGACTCGGGTTCGGCACGGCGGGTCGTGAGGATATCGACGTCGACCGCGGTGCATCCACCAATGGCGGTGAGGAACAGCTCCACCGGCGTGAAGTCGTCGACATCCCCGGTGCCGAAGTCGAGTACGCCGCCTCGACCGTTGACCGCGGTGTAGCGGCCGGCCGAGGTGCGAGTGATAGTGACCGAGCGATGTGAGTCAAGAGGCATGCCCTTACCCTGCCAGAGTGACCGCCACCAGCGATGAGCAGAGCAAGGAACAAGGTTCGTTGGTGCTGCTGCGCCACGGCGAGACCGAGTGGTCCAGGGCAGGTCGGCACACCGGCCGCACCGACATCGCGTTGACGGCCCGAGGAGAACAGATGAGCGCAAGGAGCGGAGAGCTCCTCAAAGGGCGAACGTTCTCGCTGGTCCTCACCTCCCCCCTGCAACGGGCGCGCCGCACCGCACAGCTGTCCGGACTGGTCGATGCCCAGATCGACGACAATCTCATGGAGTGGGACTACGGCGGTTATGAAGGCCTGACCACCAACGAGATTCGCGAGCGAGTCGGTGACCAGTGGACGGTATTCGAGGACGGCGTCATACCCGGAGCAACACCCGGCGAGAGCATCGAAGAGGTGGCCGCGCGATGTCGCAAGGTCATCGACCGCGCCACACCATATCTGGCCAGTGGGGACGTGGCGTTGGTCGGACACGGGCATTGTCTGCGGATCCTCGCGGCGGTGTTCCTGCGCCAGGAGCTACGTTTCGGCTCGCAGATTCTGCTGGATGCCGGGTCGGTCAGCGTCCTGCGACGGGAGCGCGAGATTCCCGTCATCGACTCCTGGAACCGGACTCTGTCGTAGCCAAGAGGCCGCGTGAGTATGGCTGGAGCAAGAGATGCCGCCGCCCCCTCGCGGGGTGGCGGCGGCATCCGGGCTGGAGGTCGGAGGCTCAGCTCTCCTGGAACACCTCGATCGGCGGGCAGGCGCAGACCAGGTTGCGGTCGCCATACGACTCCTCGAGGCGACGCACCGCCGGCCAGTACTTCGAGAGCTTGTCCACGCCCGCAGGGTAGGCCGCCAGCTTGCGATCGTAGGGGTGGTTCCATTCCTCGACCAGGCAGGCCGCCGTGTGCGGGGCATGGTGCAGCACGCTGTCCGCTGCCGAGACCTCGCCACGGGCCACCTGCTCGATCTCTGCGCGGATGGCGATCATGGCGTCGCAGAAGCGGTCGATCTCGACGAGATCTTCGCTCTCGGTCGGCTCAACCATGAGGGTTCCGGCGACAGGGAAGGACATCGTCGGTGCGTGGAACCCGTAGTCGATGAGTCGCTTCGCAACATCGTTCACCGAGACTCCCGTGACGTGGGTGATCTCGCGCAGGTCAAGGATGCACTCGTGGGCCACGATCCCTTCGTTCCCGGAGTACAGCACCGGGTAGTACTCACGCAGTCGGGCGGCGATGTAGTTGGCCGACAGGATGGCGACCTGAGTCGCACGCGTCAGCCCGGCGCCGCCCATGAGCCGGACGTAGGCCCACGAGATCGGCAGGATGCTCGCTGAGCCGTAGGGAGCGCCCGAGACCGGGCCGACGCCTGTGGCGGGGCCGGCTTCAGGGGCCAGTGGGTGGTTCGGAAGATACGGGGCGAGGTGGCTGCGCACAGCCACCGGACCGACACCGGGGCCGCCGCCACCGTGCGGGATGGCGAATGTCTTGTGCAGGTTCAGGTGCGACACGTCGCCGCCGAACTTGCCCGGTTGCGCGAGGCCGATCAACGCGTTGAGGTTGGCGCCGTCGACGTAGACCTGGCCTCCGACCTCATGGACGAGCTCGCACAGTTCGGTGATCGTGTCCTCGAAGACACCGTGCGTCGAGGGGTAGGTCACCATGATCGCCGCGAGGTTCTCCCTGTTGGCCTTGACCTTGGCCCGGAGATCCTCCATCTCGATCTCGCCGGTGGCGGCGGTCTTGACGACGACGACCTTCAGCCCTGCCATGGCCGCGCTGGCCGCGTTCGTGCCGTGCGCAGAGGCGGGGATCAGGCAGATGTTGCGGGACGACTCTCCGCGGGCCTCGTGATAGGCGCGGATGGCCAGCAGACCGGTCAGCTCACCTTGCGAGCCGGCGTTGGGCTGGAGGGTGACCGCGTCGTAGCCGGTGATCTCGCACAGCCAGTCCTCGAGGTCCTTGACGACCGCCCGGATTCCCTCGGTCTGGGTCGTCGGGGCAAAGGGGTGCAGATTTGCGAACTCCGGCCAGGACACGGCCTCCATCTCGGTGGCGGCGTTCAGCTTCATCGTGCACGATCCGAGCGGGATCATGCCCCGGTCGAGGGCGTAGTCCCGGTCCGCGAGCTTGCGCAGGTAGCGCATCATCGCCGTCTCGCTGTGGTGCCTGTGGAACACCGGATGCGTCAGGAAGTCCGATGTGCGGATCAGGGCTGAGGGCCAGGTCAGGGTCTCGACAGCGGCGACGGCCGTCAGGCCTGGCACGCCGAACGCGGCCCATACCGCTGACAGGTCATCGAGCTGGGTGGTCTCGTCGGTGCTCACGGCTACGTGGTCGGCATCGACCTGCCACAGGTTCACACCTCGAGCAGCGGCCTCGGAGATGATCTCGGCGGCGCGGCCTTCCACGCGAACCGTGATGGTGTCGAAGAACTGTTCGGTCTCGACCTCGATGCCGCCGGCCCGCAGGCCTTCGGCCAACGCTGTCGCGTGACCATGCACCCGGCGGGCGATCCGGGCCAGGCCCGCGGGGCCGTGGTACACGGCATACATGGCGGCCATGACGGCCAGGAGCACCTGGGCGGTGCAGATGTTGGAGGTGGCCTTCTCGCGGCGGATGTGCTGTTCCCGGGTCTGCAGGGCCAAGCGGTATGCCGGATGGCCGTCAGCGTCGATGCTGAGTCCGACCAGGCGGCCCGGCATCGTGCGTCCGAGGCCGGTGCGAACCGACATGAAGCCCGCGTGTGGACCTCCAAAGCCCATGGGCACACCAAAACGCTGGCTGCTTCCGACGGCCACGTCGGCACCCCACTCCCCCGGAGGCGTGGCCAGGGTCAGGGCGAGCAGGTCGGCAGCGGCGGCGACCAGCGCGCCGACCTCGTGTGCGGCGGCGGCCAGAGCCGACCAGTCACGCAGCTCACCGTCGGCGCCGGGGTACTGGACGATGACGCCGAAGACGGCCTTGCCGCCGGCCGCCGCGGTCAGCGCCTCGGCGGTGGTGACGCTGCTCAGGTCGGCGACGACGATGCCCAGACCCTGGGGCTTGGCGCGGGTCTGCATGACGCCGAGAGACTGGGGAAGCACGTGCTGGTCAACGACCAGGACCGCGTCCGGTGCGGACTTGCTCGCTCGACGCATCAGGGTCATGGCCTCGGCTGCCGCGGTGCTCTCATCCAGCAGCGAGGCGCTGGCGATCTGCAGACCGGTGAGGTCGATGATGACCGTCTGGAAGTTGATCAAGGCTTCGAGCCGGCCTTGGGAGATCTCCGGCTGGTACGGCGTATAGGACGTGTACCAGGCAGGGTTCTCGAACACGTTGCGCCTGATCACCGCCGGCGTCACGGTGCCGTAGTAACCCAGGCCGATCATCTGGGTCAGCACCGTGTTGCGGGAAGCCAGGGCACGCAGCTCCTCGATGACGGCTTCCTCGGTGGGGGCCGCGTCAAGACGCAGGGCGCGCTCGTTGCGGATGACTCCCGGCATGGCCGTGTCCAGCATCGCCTCGATGCTGGGCTGGCCGACAACCTTGAGCATTGCCGCGACGTCGTCGTGGTCGGGGCCGATGTGCCGGGAGATGAAGTCCGGCTCAAAGGTCGGGGGGGAATCGATGGTCATCTGAGGCTCCTCACGCGGGCGGCACTGTCGTGCCGTGTGCGGTCACGGGCCTCCCCGCCTGTCGCCTGAAAGGGGCTCCAAGATGCCTGCCCGTGCGGTCCGGGCGCCTGAGAGGTTCCGGGGAGGTTTGCCCCTTCGGCGCCCCGCCACAGTGCGCTTCCCAACAGGGGATCTCGCACGGCGCGGGGACTCTCCCGCACGGGGTAAACGGCTTGGCTACCTTAACACCGGCGAATGTTCGGCGACTCAGCTGATCTTGCGCGCCTGGCGGCGGGAGTTGAGCTCGTCGCCAGGGTGGGCCGGTGGGGCGTCGTCCTCGGACCGCTCGCCCGACGGTGACTCGCAGGGCAGTGACGCGAGCTCTCCCTCGACCTCACGCCAGACCCGACCCAAGGCGATGCCGAAGACGCCCTGACCGCCCTGGAGCAGGTCGATGACCTCGTCTGCGGAGGTGCACTCGTACACGCTGGCGCCATCGCTCATCAGCGTGATCCGGGCCAGGTCCTCAACGCCACGTTCACGGAGCTGGCTGATCGCCACGCGGATCTGTTGCAGCGAGACCCCTGTGTCCAGGAGTCTCTTGACCACCTTGAGGACCAGGATGTCGCGGAAGCCATAGAGGCGCTGGGTGCCGGAGCCGGTGGCGCTGCGAACGGAGGGCTCGACCAAACCGGTGCGGGCCCAGTAGTCCAGCTGCCGGTAGGTGATACCCGCTGCGCGGCAGGCGGTGGGGCCGCGGTAGCCGGTGTTCTCACTCAGCACGGGAAGGTCATCAGTGAACAGCAGCCCCTGCGCGGCGAACGGCACAGAACCAGTGCCATGCCGCGCTTCTCCGGTGGAGTTCACGCTTACCTCCTCGTAACTACAGCCTCGTTGTTTGTCTTGACGGTACGGCGAACGGCAGGTAAGCGTCAATCACCGATGAGGGTCAGCGTCCGGCGTGTCGCGGTCGTCTCCCAAACCCTGAACATTTAGTAGAGGTTCAGGCCGGTGCGGGGGGCCAGATCTCGGTCTGGCCAGGCTCGCCGGGGTTGTCGAAGTCCTCCGCCGACACCTGGTCAAGGAACTCTCGGAAACGCTCGACCTCGTCGTCCTCCTCGTGTGCGATCGCCACACCGGCTTCGTCCAGGAGGCTGTCCTCCACCAGGATCGTGGTCCCGGTGCGAAGTGCCAGAGCGATGGCATCCGAGGACCGTGCACTGACCTCGATTGCCCCGTCGAAGACCAGGGTGGCGTGGAAGATGCTGTCCCGGAGCGCGACGATCCGGACCTCAACCAGCTCATGTCCGAGCGCTTCGATGACGTTCTTGAGCAGGTCGTGAGTCAGCGGGCGGGGTGGCACGATTCCCTGTTGGGCGTAGGCGATCGCCGTGGCCTCAGCCGCGCCGATCCAGATGGGCAAGTAGCGCTCGCCGCCTCGCTCGCGCAGCAGAACGATGGGCTGGTTGGTCGGCATTTCGACGCGCACACCCAAGACATCGAGTTCTCTCACCTCGACAACGCTACTCGCTTATTCGGCGCCTATCCCCGCCTTGACCAATGCGGTGTGCAAGGCGATGCACTCCGCAAGAATCTGCGAAGTCGGATCGTGCGCGACCTTGCCGCCGGTCCCCTTGGTTCGGCCGCGGATGGGGGAAAGCACCTGCTGGACCAACCCGATCTCGCGGTCGGCCGCGGTCCGGAACGCCCGAAGGTGTCGGGGCTCGATGCCGTATGCCGCAAGGGCGCTGGCCGCCCGGGCGACCGCGAGCGACGGCTCTCCATAGTGGCCACTGGAGTCGGGACGCACGAGTCCGAAGGTGGAGAGCGCCTCGAACGTGGGCTTGTCCAGGCCGCTGGCTTCGCGCAGCTCGGCGTCGGTCATTCGAAGGGCGCCACGGCGGCGCAGCGCCGAGGCGCTGGGCAGATCAGGATCGGTCGCCAGAACAGGCACCTGCGGACGGGATGGTGACATGTCGCCCAGTACCGGCTCGAGCCCGCGATCCAGCTTGTCGAGTGCTTCGGCGATGACCTTGAGTGGCCAGAAGCGATCACGCTGAGCCGTCAGGATGTAACGAAGTCGCTCGAGATCGTCTGGCGAGAATGTGCGATAGCCAGACCTGGTGCGTTCGGGAGTGATGAGTCCCTCCGCCTCCAGGAACCTGATCTTGGAGATGGTGACGTCAGGGAAGTCTGGCACGAGCGCCGCAAGGACTGCCCCGATCGTCATCCGCCGGGGTGTCGCTGACGGGTTCACGCCTTGTGGTGGACGCCGGCGGTCACTTGGTGACACCGGCATAGAACACGAGACGGAACTTGCCGATCTGGACCTCGTCGCCGGTCTTGAGGGTGATCTCTTCGATCCGCTCCCTGTTGACGTAGGTGCCATTCAGGGAACCGACGTCGCGAACCATGAAGTCATCACCCTCGCGGCGGAATATCGCGTGCTTGCGAGAGACGGTGACGTCGTCCAGGAAGATGTCGCTGTCGGGGTGCCGACCCGAGCTGACCTCGTCCGAGTCGAGCAGGAACCGAGCACCCGTGTTGGGTCCGCGGAGGACCACCAGCAGCGCGGTGCCGGGCACCAACGCGTCAACCGTCGCCTGGTCCTGGGCCGACAGCCCGAGATCCGCGTCGGTCGCAGGCTCGACAGGGACTCCGACGCCGGGCAGACGCATGGTGGTGGGGTCCCCCACCCGTCCATGTTCCTGCTCGTGCTCGTTTTCCGTCATAACCTGCGCACCCGCTTCCTTTATCGCCTCGATCGTGGAGTCACCAACCCTAGATCAGCGATCGAGGATCCCGCGAGGGATTCCGAGAACCACCGTGCGGTGGTGTGCCGGGCAGTCTGGTCCTTGATGCCTTCAGGTGTCGAGGGTCAGCTCAGCAGGGCGCGGTATGCCTCGAGATCGAGAAGAGACTCCACAGCGGCCGCATCGGTGATCTTCAGGTCATACATCCATCCCTGGCCGTAGGGATCGGAGTTGACCAGCTCCGGGGCGGACTCCAGTGCGTCGTTGACCGCGACCACCTCACCGGACAGCGGCGCGTAGAGATCACTGACCGATTTGGTCGACTCAACCTCGCCGCAGGTGTCGCCCGCGTTCACGGAGTCGCCCACGGACGGCAGGCTGACGTAGACAATGTCGCCGAGCGCGTCCTGTGCGTAGGCGGTGATGCCGACGCGGATGACGCCGTCGGACCCAGCGCGAACCCACTCGTGCTCTGTGGTGTAACGAAGGTCTTGCGGGTACTCAAGCTCGCGCATGCCGCTCCTTGTTGAAATGTTGTGACGCTGGTGATGACTGCCACTGCGAGCCAGGCGGTGAAACGAAACAGCTGCTACGTCGCGGCGGAAGCCGGTTACGGTACGGGGCGAGCGTAGCGAGGCTCGCGCAGCGTGTGCAACGCACCCACAACGAGCTCGGTCGGCTGGGTGATGGTGATGCTCGCACCGAGCTGCCGGACGTTCTCCGACAGGCCTCCGGGGATCTCCATCGCCGAAGACATTGTCTGAGGATCGCCGATCGCCAGAATGACGTACGGGTCGGTGACGGTCGTACCGTCGATCTCGATCCCGGATCCGGCCTGACCAAAGTACGAGCTGGCGACGACCCGCGCGCTTCCGACCTGTATGGCCTCGGCGCCGGCATCGCGCAGCTCCTCGATGGCGTCGAGCAACAAGGGTGGAGTCACCTTTGCTCCCGGGTCGTTGATCGTCATCCGTATGCCGGGCCCGTGAGCTCGGGCCGTCCCCGCCAGGACCCTCAGGGTGTCGAGCCGCTCCTGCGCGGCGGTGAGCGCTGCGGCACCGCTGGTGCTGCCACTGATCAGCTCGTCACGGGTGGCCTGGAGCTCGCGGGCGTTCTGGTCCAGGCGGGCAGACAGCTGGGTCGCGTTGTCCAAGATGGTGACGAGATCGGCCTGCCGCAACGACTCCAGGCCCAGAACCTGGTTCTGACGGACCTGGGTTGCCACGGCGAAGCCGAGGAGGATGGCCAGCAGCGCGGCCAAGGCATTGGCTTTGGTGGCCCGGGGACGCGCCATCAGGGCCAGCCGTTGCCAGCCAAAGCTGTCCTCGCCTGCGTCGGGAGAGGCTGGCAGAGGTTCTGTCGTCGGAGGGTCTGTCGGGCTCATGCGCGAAACAGGTGTCGGCGGATGGAGGCCACGTTGGAGAAGATCCTGATGCCCAGAACGACGACCACGCCGGTCGACAGCTGCGAGCCCACGCCCAGCTGGTCCCCGAGGAAGACGATAAAGGCGGCGACGACCACGTTGGACAGGAACGAGACGACGAACACCTTGTCGTTGAAGATGCCGTCGAGAACGGCGCGCAGGCCGCCGAAGACCGCGTCGAGCGCGGCGATCACCGCGATGGGCAGATACGGCTGCAGCGCGAGGGGCACCGCGGGGTGCAGGAAGAGGCCGGCGGCGAGACCGACGAGCAGTCCAAGTGCGGGAATCACGGTGAGGTCTCCGTCGGTTGTGGGTTTTGTCTCGTTGTGGGCGCGGTGGGCTTGCGCACGGTGGTCGGGGGCACCGTGGTCGGGATGGGGGTTTGTCTCGTGACTGCCGACTGCACGGGCTTGGCCATTCGCAAGGACAGCGCCGGCTCCCCCGGGACGACGACGGAGCTGTGCTCCTTGATGTCGCCCCGGATCTTGTAGTTGGCCTCGAGCGACTGTAGATAGCTGCCGCCATCGCCGGCCGCAAAATCCGCGCTCAGGCTGCCGGGGTCGCCGATCGCGGTGATGACGTAGGGCCGTGTGAGGGGCCGGTAGTCCACCAGGATGGCAGCCCCTGCAAAGCGAATGGCCGCCCGAGACGTGAGCCTGTGACCGTTGACCGAGATGGCTTCTGCGCCGGCCTGCCACAGACCGTTCACGATGATCTGCAGGTCTCGTGCGATCACCTTCCCCTTGTCAGGCACGGTCGCAGCCAAGGGGTCGACGTTGGGGTTCTTGAGGCCGGCCTCGGCAGCCGCATCGTCGACGGTGAGGACCAGCCCCGGGCCCGTGACAGGCACGGTTCCGGTCGCGAGCTCGAGTCGTGACAGCTCATCCGCGAGCAGCGTCTCACTCTGCCGGCTCAACGCCGCGGCCTGCGCGTTGTCGATCTCGCGGCGCACCGTGGCGATGAGGCGGGTCTGTCCCTCAGCGTGAGCGCGCATGGCCTCGATCCGGCTCACGAGGTAGGACTTGGCGCTGCTGGCGGTCGTTTCCGGGACTCGCAGGGCCAGGGCGGATATCGCGAGCAGTGCCCCGATCAGGACGGCGACGATGACCAACATGGGACTGCGATGCCCCGTTGCGGGAGGCAGCCCGGACCTCTGCCGGCTCTCCGCGGCGGCGGCGTAACCGGGGTCGAGCGGACGCTCCATCATCTCTGTGATCAACGTCATGGACCCATCCGGTCGACCCGCCGGTCCTGCCTGATCACCGCTCACGTGATCAGCCGGTTCGCCCGGGCGGCCCGCACGACGTTGCGCGTCTGGACGGCATACATGATTCCGGCGACCCAGTAGAGGGCTGCCCCCCACCATGCGAACGCCCAGCCGATCGGCAGCGCGATCGTCGCGAGGATGCTGTCACCCTGTGCCAGGAGGATCACCGGAAATGCCCACAGCAGGTCGAACGTGGCCGCCTTGCCGATGAAATGCACTGGCAGCGCCCGGTATCCGTAGTGGCGCACGACCATCAGGAGCGCCGTCCCGAAGACCTCGCGGCCAACCAGAACGGCGACCAGCCACCAGGGGATGATCTCGCGCCACGCGAGGCCGAGCAGGGTGGAGAGGATATACAGCCGGTCGGCGAGCGGGTCGAGCAGCTGGCCGACGCTCGAGACCATGTTGTAGGCCCGGGCGATCTTGCCATCGAGATAGTCGCTCACGCCCGAGAGCGTCAGGACCACGACCGCCCAGTCGTCATGGCGGCTGAGGATCAGCCACATGAAGATCGGCACGCCGACCAGCCGCAGCATCGACAGGGCGTTGGGCACGGTCCAGACACGGTCAGTGACCGGAGGACTCCCCCGGGTGCTCCCGTCGACCTGTTCCCTCACGCCAGAGAGCCTAAGCGCTGTGTGCCGTCCCGCCTCTCAGGACCTCGCTCACCACGCGCGTGAACTGCGTTTCATGACAGGGCAAGGGCGACGCGGTTGCCCTGACCATCGTCATTTGACCTTCTCCCACCCGCGTCGTGGGGCGCGGCTGCCGAGCTGGTCGTCACGACTGCGGTAGACGATGTAGGGGCGGGTGAGGTAGCCCACCGGGGCGCTGAAGACGTGCACCAGCCGGGTGAACGGCCACAGCGCGAACAGTGAGAAGGCAGCCAGAGCGTGCAGCTTGAAGCCGATGGGTGCAGCCGCCATCAGCTCGGGGTGCAGCGAGAATCGGAAGATGCCACGGAACCAGACGGAGACGCCCTCGCGGTAGTCGTAGTGCCCGAAGATGTTGGCGATCACCGTGTTGACCAGTCCCAGCACGATGACCGTCGCGAGAAAGACATACATCGTCTTGTCCATGCGGGTGGTCGCCGAGAACACCGGCCCGACCGTCCGACGGCGATAGATCAGGATCGCCATTCCCACCACGGTGCAGATCCCCGCCACCGCACCGACGCTGACAGCCATGAAGTGATAGGAGTCTTCGGAGATGCCGACGAACTCGGTCCACGCGCTCGGCACGCCCAGACCCATGATGTGACCACCGAGGACGAACAGGATGCCGAAGTGGAACATAGGGCTGCCCAGGCGCAACATTCGACTCTCGTAGAGCTGCGAAGACCGTGTGGTCCAGCCGAACTTGTCGTATCGGTAGCGCCACCAGTGCCCGACCACGAACACGGTGAGACAGACGTAGGGAAAGACGACCCACAAGAAGGTGTCGAGGCCGCTGGTCATGCGTGGGCTCCTCTGTCGGCCGGCTCACTGTTGCGCATGTTCGCTGGCGCACTGTTGCCCATGTTCGCTCGCGCACTGTTGCCCATGTTCGCTCCCGCAAACGTCGGGGAGGGCAACGAGACCGGGCCGCTCGAGCCGCCACCTGGCTGCGGCATGTATTCCGGTGGGGCGAATGGTGCGAGGCCGACCTCCTCGGCCGGTGGACCCTGCGCCGCGAGTCTCATGACTGCCTCGCGGTCGCCACCGGCCAGTGGCGGCAGCGTCGCGCTGATCGACTGAAGCACGTGCGCCCAGGGCGAGTGGGCATCCTCAAGAGCCAGACGCAGGAGCTCCAGACCGGCGCGATGCTCCAGGAGAAGCGCCCGCGCCACGTCCACATCGGCGGTGGCACCGAACTCGAGCAGCACACCCAGATGATCGGGCAGCTCTTCGTCGGACAGGATCATGCCCGCCTCGCGGTATGCCGTCTTGAAGCGGAGCATGGCGATCCCCCTGTTGCGGGTGTCGCCGTACTGGAAGTACGTCAGGTAGAGGCAACAACGCTTCTGGTGGTCGAACGTGGCCACGAAGTCGGCAGCCAGCTCTGGCAGGGGGGTGGCCTCGACATGTGTCAGGAACGCCGTCATCGGCTCCGAGACCGCAGACGGGAGCATCGACGCCGCGTCCCGCATCATCGGGACGCGGGCCACGAGCTCCTCGTCGGGGTAGCCCAGCAACAGCGAGGTGCTCTGCCAGGCCAGAACCAGCTGCTGATCGGTCAACCCCGACCGTGACTTCGATGAACGTCCCCTGACCCTCACGAGCGTCCCTCCGGTGTCTCGTCGTTGTCGCCTTTGGGAAACAGCCCCTCGGGCTTGCCACGGCCGTCCCAGTTGAGCAGGTTGGTACGTCCGCGACGGTGTTCGGACTCGTCGACCGAGTCGCTGGTCTGCCGTTCCTTGAGGATCTGGAAGTTCTCCACCGCGATCGGGATCGGCCCGCCTGAGCCCTCACCAAACGGTCCGGAGCCGCCCATGCCCGGCCCACCCTCGAAGTCGAGGCTGCACTCGGTTGCGAGCTCCTCCAGGGCATGCGCCTGCTCGGCGTGCGCCGGTGGGATGACATACCGCTCGTCGTACTTGGCGATCGCCAGCAACCGGAACATGTCCTGGATCTCGACACCCGTCATACCGACGGCTGCGGCCAGGGACTCGTCGGCTGGTCGGCCCATGTTGATCTCGCGCATGTAGGACCGCATCGCCGCCAGACGTCGCAGCACCGCATCCACCGGAGCGACATCACCCGCCGTGAAGAGCTCAGCGAGGTACTCGATCGGGATCCGCAGAGCCTCGATCGCGGCGAACAGGTTCTCGCCGTCCTCCGCGTCGTGGCCCGTGTCCCTCACGATGTCGACCACCGGCGACAACGGCGGGATGTACCAGACCATGGGCATGGTGCGGTACTCCGGGTGCAGTGGCAGAGCGACCTTGAAGGTGTTGATCAGTGCCCAAACCGGCGAGCGCTGCGCGGCCAGGACCCAGTCCCTCGGTATGCCGGCCGCCTCGGCTTCGCGCATCACCACGGGGTCGAACGGGTCGAGGAAGACACCCCGCTGCGCCTCGTACAGGCCGTGGTCATCGGTGGTGGAGGCGGCTTCGAGGACCTTGTCCGCGTCATACAGCATGAGGCCGATATAGCGCAGGCGGCCGACGCACGTCTCGGCGCACACTGTCGGCAGCCCCACCTCGATGCGAGGGAAGCAGAACGTGCACTTCTCGGCCTTGCCGGTCTTGTGGTTGAAGTAGATCTTCTTGTAGGGGCAGCCCGAGACGCACATCCGCCAACCACGGCACCGGTCCTGGTCGACCAGGACGATGCCGTCCTCGGCGCGCTTGTAGATCGCGCCGGAGGGGCAGGAGGCGGCGCATGAGGGGTTCAGACAGTGCTCGCAGATCCGCGGCAGGTAGAACATGAACGTCTGCTCGAACTCGAACTTCACCTTGTCGGCGATGTTCTTGAGCATGACGTCCTTGTGTCCGTGGTCGACCGAGCCGCCGAGGTCGTCGTCCCAGTTCGCGCTCCAGGCGATGTTGATGTTCTTGCCCGAGATCAGCGACTTGGGCCGGGCGACCGGGGTGTGCTCCTGGGCCGGCGCGTCGGTCAGCGTGCTGTAGTCGTAGGTCCACGGCTCGTAGTAGTCGGAGATCGATGGCAGC